>JAICQQ010000035.1 GCA_025937785.1 Polyangiaceae bacterium | reverse complement strand
TGTCTAACCATGCTGCCTACCCACGGAACACACTTCGACCGCCATGGATAGCTCTTTCCTCGACTTCTCGGGCACGGGCACGCACACGTTCACGTTCACGTTCACGGGCCGGACTAATTCAGGGACAGGCCCTAGTGCTCGACGATGCTCGCGCGAGACTTGCTACAGGCGATCGTCATCGGCGCTGGCTGGACGGCGTTTCTCGGAGCAGTCGGGCTGAAGAGCGAGTACGCCAGACGCAAGGAGAAGAAGGACGACGTCAGCAACAAACTGGAGGCGTTGATCGGGTGCAACCCCCCGGAAATGCCGACGCCGTCCAGCGAGCTGAGGGAGCTGAAGAACGAGGCCCGCATCGCCCGGGCGCTTTGAGGAAGACCGACCGGCGCGGTCTTACGCAGTGCGGGATTGCGGAGCGCTCGTCATGGCCAGCCTCGAAAGCACGCCCATGCGCCCGGGATCTGCGTTCTCCGGACTTTTCTCGCGACGGCTAGCGCGCCCCCGGCTTGTCGGCCATAGTCGGCCCCGCGCCATGATCGACAAGCAGGTAGAACGGCGGCGAACCTTCGCCATCATCTCGCACCCCGACGCGGGCAAGACCACGCTGACGGAAAAGTTGCTCCTGTTCGGAGGAGCGATCCAGCTCGCGGGCGCCGTCAAGGCGCGCGGCGAGCAGCGGCGCGCGCGTTCGGACTGGATGAAGGTCGAGAAAGAACGCGGCATCTCCGTGACCGCTTCGGCCATGACCTTCGAGTACGAGGACCACACCTACAATCTGCTCGACACGCCGGGCCACCAAGACTTCAGCGAGGATACCTACCGGACGCTGACAGCCGTCGATTCGGCGATCATGGTGCTAGACGCGGCGAAGGGCATCGAGGAGCAAACCAAGAAGCTGTTCGAAGTCTGCCGGCTGCGCGACGTCCCCATCATCACGTTCGTGAACAAGCTCGACCGCGAGGGCCGCGATCCGTTCGATCTGATGGACGAGGTGGAGCAAGCGCTCCAGCTCGAGGTGACCCCGGCGACCTGGCCCATCGGCATGGGGCGCGACTTTCTCGGGTGCTACGACCTGTTCAATGATCGGCTCTTGCTCGTGAATCGTAACAAAGAGCGCCGCGAAGAGGGCGGCGTGTTGTGTCAGGGGCTCGGCGACCCGCAGTTGGATCGGCTGTTGCCGGAAAATGCCGTCAAGCGGCTGCGCGAAGAGGTCGAGATGGCGCGCGGCCTGTGCCCCCAGTTCGATCTCGACACCTATCGTCAGGGCCACATGACGCCTTTCTACTTCGGCAGCGCGCTCAACTCGTTCGGCGTGCGGGAGTTGATCGCCGGGGTCGGCAAGCTCGCACCGTCGCCGCGAGCCCAGAAAGCCAAGGAGCGCGTGATCGACGCTCACGAAGATTCGGTCACTGGTTTCGTCTTCAAGATTCAGGCGAACATGGACCCGAAGCATCGCGACCGCATCGCTTTCATCCGCTTGTGCTCGGGACATTTCAAGCGCGGTCAGAAGATGCTGCACGTGCGCAGCGGCAACCTGCTCACCGTGCACAACCCCGTGCTGTTCCTGGCGCAAGACCGCGCGCTCGCCGAGGAGGCATATGCCGGAGACATCATCGGCGTGCCTAACCACGGAAAGCTCCGCATCGGGGACACGCTCACCGAAGGTGAACAGCTGAACTTCACCGGCATCCCGAGCTTTGCACCCGAGCTTCTGCAACGGGTTCGCGCGTCGGACCCAATGCGCGCGAAACACCTGGGGCGCGCGCTCGAGCAGATCGCAGAAGAAGGCGCCGCGCGGGTGTTCAAGCCGCGCATCGGCGGTAACTTCATCGTCGGCGTCGTCGGGTCGCTCCAGTTCGACGTGCTCGCCGACCGTATCCAGTCCGAATACAACATCCCGGTCGTGTTCGAGAGCTCGGGCCTGTACACCGCACGCTGGCTGCAGTGCGACGATCAGGACCTGATGAAGAAGTTCGCGTCGGAGAACTCCGGCTACCTCTCCGACGACCACACCGGCGCTCCCGTGTTCCTGGCCCGCAACTCCTGGCACCTCGAGACGACCCAGAAGGACTGGCCGGGCATCACTTTCTTGAAGACCATGGAGCAACACTGATGAGCGCGGGCTGCCCAGGCGCGCTCGGTGTCGGGGGATGAAGAAGCTCGTCATCGGCCTGGCGCTCGCCACGCTGGCCGTGGTGTCGCTGCTACTGTACATGTCGACCGCGAGGCCCGACTCCCGCCCCGCCTCGAGCGTCAAGGTGGCAGCCACGGAACAGCTGAAGACCCGTGGGGCCTACCTGGTCAACCACGTCGTCGCGTGCCTGGGCTGCCACTCGAAACGAGACTGGAACCTTTTTGGCGCGCCGATAGTCGGTCATCCGGGTTCGGGCGGCAGCTGCTTCAACGAGCGCTGGGGCATGCCGGGCCGTGTGTGTCCGCCCAACATCACGCCCGACAAGGCCAGCGGTCTGGGCGCCTGGACCGATGGCGAGATCATGCGGGCCATTCGCGAAGGCGTCGATCGGCATGGGGAAGCGCTGTTCCCGATGATGCCGTACGGCGCCTACCGAAACCTGTCGGACGCCGACACCGAAGCCATCGTCGTGTATCTGCGTTCGTTGAAGCGGCGCAAGGCCGAGGTCGAGAAGAGCGACCTCGACTTCCCTGCGAGCTTCTTCATCACGCTAGGGCCCGCGCCCTTGTCAGGGCCGGTCACGGCCCCCGCGCAGGGGAAGACTGCTGCCTATGGCGCATACTTGGCTACGATAGCGGGCTGCAAGGAATGCCACACAGCGTTGGACTCGAGCCATCGTCCGCTCGTGGGCAAGGAGTTCGCCGGCGGGCGGACGTTCAAGTCTCCGTTCGGCGAGGTGCGCAGCCCGAACCTGACGCCGCACGCCACCGGTCTCGGCTCGTGGAACGAAGAGGCGTTCGTGAAGCGGTTCCAGGCGTACCGGGACCAGGCGTCGGCGACCCCCGTCCACCCGGGAAAGAACACGCCGATGCCTTGGCTCGAGTACGCCGGCATGACCGCCGAAGACCTCGGAGCTATCTTCGCGTACCTGAAGCAGCTATCGCCCGTCGACCAACGCATCGAGGTTCGTCCACCAGCGCCGAACGCCCCGTAGTTGGGAGGCGGGTCAATCGAGGTGCAAGATTCCGGTGCCGTACAGGATGCTGACCACCAACAGCACGCAGCCCACGATCACCAACCCCACCAAGAAGCCCAAGCGCCGTTGTTCTGCGCGGGCCAAGAGCTCGACCGGATCGCCACCGCGATTCATCTCCGCAATCGCCGCGAGCTGGTATTCGTGCGTATCGATAAACGAAGGACGACCCGAAGCTGGTGTCGCCGACGGCGGGACCGATGGGGGAGCGAGCGGCGCTGGTGCGTCCGGTGCCTCGGCTTCGAGCAGCATAGGTTCCGTTAGCAGCACGGGCGTGAGCGTCGACACCTCGGTCGTACCCAGTTGGCCCGAGGAAAGCTGCCACGTGCGCCGGAGCAACGTACCGCAGATGTCCTCGGTAATACTGCGCCCGACGAGCCAACGCGCGAGCGCGGTGCCCATGTCCCGCATCGACGACCAGCGCGCTCCGGGCTCCTTCTCGAGCCCCTTGCTCACGATACGCTGGAGCTGGGCGTCGAACTCGGGCCCCAGCGGCGCCGGCTCCGAGTTCAGGATCGCTTGCATCAGTTTGTTGTAGTTGGGTGCCTCGAAAGGGCAGCGCCCGGTCACGAGCTCGTAGAGCACGACGGTGAAGCTCCAAACGTCGCTGGTGCACTCCGCAACGTCGCCGCGTGCAATCTCCGGCGACATGTACTCGGGGGTCCCGAGCGGCGTCCCCTCGAGTGTCAGCTTGGTCGGGTTGTCGATCATTCGCGCGATACCGAAATCCAAGATCTTCGGACGCACCTCACCGTCGTCCTCGCGCGACAGGAAAATGTTCTCGGGCTTGATATCACGGTGCACGATGCCCTTGTCGTGCGCCGCTGCCAGCCCGTGCGCGATGGGCAATAGCATCTGCACGGCAGTGTCGGCAGGCAACTTTTCCTCGCGATCCAGCACGGAAGCCAGATCTTCGCCACCCAGCAGCTCCATCGCGATGAACGGATCACCGGAATCGGTGATGCCGAAATCGTGGATCTTGATCACCGCCGGGTGACCCAAGCGCGCCGCGGAGCGCGCCTCGTCCAGCAGTCGCAGGGCCAGCGCTTCCCGATTCTTGCGCCCGCGGAAGGTAATGAGCTTGATCCCCACTTGCACGTCGAGCACCAGGTTGTGCGCCACCCAGACCGTGCCCATCCCGCCGGATCCGATGCGTCGCACGAGCTGGAACTTCTCGTCGATGATTTCGCCGGCGCGATAGCTGCGCGGCGGCGGCTCACCATCGCCGTCATCACCGATGTTTCGAACGCCGGTAACCGCATCGCGTCCGGAGACTCCGGCAGGGTCCGTGGCCATTGTGGTGTGCTCGCCTATTTTGCGGCGCGAAGCACCGCTGGCAAAAGGCCCAGCGATGCGAAGTCATCGAAACTACGTCCGTAGACATGCCTTCCGAAGCCGGCAACGGCTGTATTTCCATCCCCGGTAGAAGAATACCCGCCACGTCGAGCCCACGGGAGAGCACAAGCGACCACACCGGCACCTGTCGCTTTTCACGGCGGCGGGTAGGGCTACCGATCCGCTAACGCCCGAAGGCCAAGGCCGCGAACGAACTATCCCCCGATGTAGGGCTTCATGCCGGCATCTTTGGCGAGGTACTCGGTCGAGAAAATATGCACGTCGGCGTTCACCGCGTTGGTGAGCACCAACTGCATGCCATTCAACGTCCCGCCAGTGAACTGACACACGGTGCGCTTCGCCGTCGGACCGCCGCTCGCAGCCGGAATGTTGAACGCCCGAACCTCGCTCGTGGGACCGAAGTGAGAACACTCCATCACCGCACCAGGCTTCAACGTGAAACGCGCGGCCGGAGGCTCTGCTTGCCAGTAGCGCACGCTGAAATCGTACGGCCCTGCCTTGCGGGTCGCCGTGCAGAAGCGCTCTTCTTCCTTTTTTCCCTTCTCGACCTCCGGGCACTGAGGGGCGGCCGAGGCCTTGTCGGGCGCCGCGCGGTGCTGGCCGACCCAGCTCGCGAACGTCTGGCCGAGTTGCGTCAGCTTCTGCTTTTCAGCAGCCTCAGCCTGTTTCTTCGCAAGTTCAGCCGCCTGAGTATCGACGATCTCTTTGTCCAGACCCTGCGACGCTGCTGGATCTTCGCAGTATTTCCACGCCCGATCGCGCCACTGAGCCATCAGATCGGTCTGGCCCGCCTTGAGTGCCTGCCGCGTCGTGGCCAGCGCTTCGTCGCACTTTGCCTGGTCTTTCACGCTGCAAGCGAGGCTTGCCCCCGCCAAGCAAGCGACGAGGACGAGGCGCGAAGCGCCCCGCTGCTGGCCCGAGAATACGGACAAATTGAGTCGGGTGATGGCTGGAAGCGTGCGGCTGGACTTACCCTCTGGCATATCCCCGGTGTATATCTGTCGCGCTGAGCTGGCAACCCAACTAAGAACGACACTTCAATATCCCCCTCGGGGGACGCGCTTTCTCGGATAATGGCGGCCAAACGTCCACAGCCACACGGCAGCAAGCCCAAACCACTCGTCGACCGGTACACCTACATCACGAGCGTCAAGGCCGGAAATCGGACGATCGCGTGGCTTGCCATCGATCGAACCAGCAAACGCGTAGTGGTGGCGGCTCCCGTAGGCAAGGCGCGACTCGTCAGCCTGAAGGCGGTGCTGGGCCTCACGCCTGGGCACTTGGCGCCGATCATTCGCTTGCTGCGTACCCCCGACAGCGCCCAGCTGCCGGCCGACCTGGGCAGCACGCGCCCCGTCGGGATTGCCATTGCCGACTACGTTCCAGGCGACACCCTCCACGCCCGGCTCAAGGTCAGCCGCCTGCCGCCGTTGGAGGCCGTGAACCTTTGCGTCCACGTCGTGCGAGCCGTGCGCGCGATGCACGACGCCGGCACCGCCCACGGAGCGATTTCGCCGCGCTCGGTGGTGATCACCCCCAAAGGTAAATGGTCGGCGCCAGTCGTCACACAGCTGATCGCGCCCACGAGCGGCGGCTTCTCCTCGCGCGAGCGCCTGCAAAAGCGCGGGCCGAGCTTCGAGGACGACAGCTGGGCTGCGCACGCGACCCTGCACGCCGCGTTGACGGCCGAAGGACCCTTCGCAGGCACCACCCGCGAAGAGCTGCTGCAGAACATGTTCGGGAGCAAACCCCGCAGGCTCGACGAATTCGGCGTCAACGAGCCGGAGCTGCAGAAGATCATCGACGCCGGTTTGGTGACGAACCCGCGTTTTCGGGCGTCCCTCGGCAAGCTCGAAGAGAGCCTCGAGAAGTGGATCGCCGAGCGCGGCCAGGCGATCCTCAGTCTGCCCCCGGGGTCCGGCGGTGAACCCATGTTCCCCCGCGAGGACTCGCCCGACATCATTCTGAGCGAGCCGCCGTTGCAAAGCGACACTTCGGCCGCCGTGATCTTGCCGCGACCGCACGGCAAGTCGCTCGTCGGCATCGTGATCGACGAACCCATTGATGCAGACGCTCCGGCCTTCGCCCCGCCGAAGCGCCCCGAAGACTTGCTCGACGCCGTCGACGACGAAGACGGGGACGGCGGTGGCGAAGAAGAGGACGACGCCACGGTCATCTACCGGCCCAAAGGCGACGAACCCGGCAGCGAGGACGCCCCAGAGCCGGTGTCGGCAGCGCCCTTGATACTCGACCCGGCGGTGGCCCGCGCGCTCGCAGAGCCACGTGCCTCCGAAGCGCGCGCTGCCGCAGCGGCGCCCGAAGAACCCGAGGCTGCGGACGCCGCGCCGAGCTCCTCCGGCACGCCCGCGCAGGCGGAGGCCGGCGCTCGCCCCAAAGGCAAGCGCGAAAAGTCGAGACGCGCGGGTCCCACCGGCGGAGGCCAAGCGTTGGCCGCAGCGCTTGCGCTGGCCGTAGTGGTGGTCGTCACGCTCGTGGTTCACTACCGCCGGGACAGCGGCGCGGCCACCGTCGAGAGCGCGTCTCCGCCACCGTCTGCGTCGGCCACGGCGGCACGGAGCGCAGGCGAGCAAGCCGAGTGTGTCGCGACCTTCTTTCCCGACAACAGTATCGACGCGGCGGACGACTTTGCTTTCCTGTGCGACGCGGTCGATCTGCGCAGCACCGTGAAGCAGCTCGAGACGCGGGTGGGGGCGAGCAAAGCCAGCGGCAAGGCCGAAGCTACGAAGCTCTGGGACAAGCTGGGGTGGTTCGAACTTCCGCTCACGGCGCGGCTCCAGCAGAGTTGTTGCGCGGCCGGGCGCGCCGATCGCATCGTGCTCCCGCAACCGCCGCCCAAATGCCAATCGCTCAGCGTGGTGCTCAAAGAGCTCACCACGGCCACACTCGCGGCCGAAAGCGTCGCCGCCGAGACCGACGACTTCGAACGTGTGGTCGAGTGCCTGACCGCAGAGAAGCAGGCCAGCGCCTACGGCTACGAAGCCAACGTTTCGAGCGAAAATCGCGAGACTTTCCGCGGCTTCCTCCAGCGCGAAGCAGCAGCGCGCAAGAACTGATCGGGCTCGCCCAGCCCGTCGATCGAGCCAGCCGTAGGGTCGCGATCGGCTGTACGTCGCGCGCAGGAGCGCTGGCCTCCATCGAAAGTGTCAGCTCCTGGTGTCCAATCGAGTTGAACCCGGCCGACCGGAATTGCTGCAACACGTCAGCAGCGAAACGCCGACTCACGACCGGCGCTGACGGCGTCGCCTCGAACCGATTTGTTCATCGACCCCACGCTGACGTTGTGCGAAAGTCGCCATCGCTACGCGCTTGGGAGCTCGTACCATGTCGAATGGCAACATCCAGAGGGACGGTGCGCCGGCCGATGACATCGGCTCCGTCGTGGAGCGCGCGCTGTCCGTGCTGCGCGAACACGGTGCGCGAGCGCCCGCGGGTCGCTCGCCGCGTGGCTGGGCGCTCGATCCGAGCACGGCGCTCGATCCGAGTACGGCGCTCGATCCGAGTACGGCGCCCGGTATTGGCGCCCTCCACCAGCAGCTCGAGCGTCTGCGCGATCAAGCGCAAGACCTCGTCGACGAGCTGGTGCGCGCCGTAGAATCGATCGCGGTCGGCACGGCCACCGCACACCATCCCATCAGCGCACCCCCGGCAGCGCCCGCTTTCGAGACGGCGTCGCGTTCGCTCCCAGCACTGGCTCAGCTCCGACGTGTGGTGGCGGTGCCCGGGCAGGCGGCGTCGACCCAGCTGAAGTTGGTCAACGACATGCACCACCCCGTCGAGGTGCTGATGAAAGCGAGCAGCTTGATAGGGCCCCAAGGGTTCGAGCTCCCGAGCCGCTACGTGGGGTTCGCTCCCCACCTGCTGCGCTTGCCAGCTTCCGCGGCCCAGCCCGTCGACATCACCATTCGCGTGCCGGAACAGGTCCCCCCTGGGGAGTATTCAGGTTTGGTGCAAGGGATCGGCTTGAAGGGGGCAAGCGCCCAGCTGACCCTCGAGGTGAGACCCGCCGGCGACACCGGCTGAGCGAATTCGAGAACGAGCAACGTCAGGGAGCAAAGTGAGATGAACGACGCGATCGCAAAGTTACCGTGGACCGACCGCCAATGGGATCTGGTGCAACAAGCCGTAAGGGAGGGGGCTGAGCGCACGCGAATTCCAGCAAAGTCGTTGCGAGCCGCAAAGGCAGATCCGACGGACGTCGCGGTTCCTGAGTACGCGCTGCGTACCGCGCCGCTGCCACTCGCGCCCAACCCCTCGCTCGATTCCGCATTGGCAGGGCTCATCGCGCAACCGAGGCGCCCGGACGTCAATAGCGACCCCACCCTCTACCTGACCACGCTGTCGAAGTTAGTCTACCTTCGCAATCGAGAGGTGGCCGACGGGGACCTCGAGGCTGCGCTGACCTACTTCCGGCGCGCCGGAGCTCAGATCGCGCAAGCAGAGAATGCGCTGCTGCTCAACGGGCGCGGCCCTGGCGGCGGGCCGGCGAATGCCGGTCCCATTCCAGGGGCTCCCCCGGGCGTCATAGTGAACGCGTTGCCTCGCCCGGTGCCCGGCTTGTGCGCTCCGTTGGGGGTCCCACGGCGCTTCATGCCCCCCATCGTCCCGATTCCGATGCCCACCTTCCCAGCGATCACGGCCGCCGGCAGTTTTGCCGCAGCCTTCGCTGGGGCTGTCACCGGAGCAGTGTCGGCCGCGACAGCTCAGCTAGAGAGCTATGCCTACCATGCACCGTACGCCATGGTGGCCTCTACACCCCTATGGACGGCGATCAACCAACCTGCAGCCATGAGCCTGATCCCCGCCCGACCGGCGATTGAACGCATACTCCAGGGAGGCCCCCTGATGTACTCGGCCTTGCTGCCCGCGCCTTTCGCAATCGTGCTTGCTCACGATTGCCCGGAACTGGAACAAATGTTGGCGCGTGAGATCAAGGTCAAGTTTCTGCACGCGTCGGAGGAACCCCGCTTCGTTTTCCGTGTGTCCGTGCGTACGGCTCTTCGAGTCAGGGACCGGCGGGCAATAACCGTCATCGTCTAAGTAAAGGGAAGCACCACCATGGCAGAAAATAGAACCTGCGAAGAAGCACACCAGGCCGCGCTAGAAGCGGCGCGGGCCTCCGCCGCAGCCCTAAAAATCAAAAGGTCGCCCCTGGTGGAAGAGTTGGTGCGCCAGGGAAAAAACATCCCTGACTGCGCACAAGCCAAAATGCAGGAAATAACGCGAGCTTTCATCGAGAAAATGACGCAAATGAAAGCGGCGGCGGAACAGCAAGCTGCGAGTGGGAAGCAGCCGGTCAAGGCAGCAAAGTCACTGGAGGACGTGCTGGCAGAAGCCCAGCAAGCGACCGAGCGGGCGTTGACTGCTGCCAGGGAGCTGGAAGCCGCGAAGGAAGCGTTGAAGCCAAGCGGGAAGTGAGGGACTGCACCCGGTGGATCTCTCCCACGATGGCTTCACCGTATCTTTCGGCGGCGCTGATACGCTGGCGCCGCCGAATGTCGTGGTGCGCGGCGCGCCCGCGAGCGTGACGGTCGGGGTGACGCCGGCGCACCCGTGCAACGCGGTCGACATCGTGTACCGGGTCGACGACGGGTTGGCGCAGACGCTTTCCGCGTGGGAGCTGCGCACGGACTATCTGGCGAACGTCCAGTACTTCCGCGCCCAGTTCCCCAAGTTCGTGCGGGGGAGCCGGGTCGACTACTGCCCGGTGGCCCACTGCGCGGGGGGCGTGCAGGTGCCGGCGCCGGGGCGCGAGCACGAGTTGATGGCGACGTTCGCGCTCGCTGATGCGCCCCAGGTCGCGGCCGCACCCCGGGGCGAGGCCGCACCCCGGGGCGAGGCCGCGCCACAGACCGATGCCGCTTCGCAGGTCGCTGCCGAGCCGGCGGGGCGGCGTGAGCAGCAGTTCCACGCGGATCTCACGCATATGGCGTCCGTGCGCGTGCAGCTCGAGCCACCGTTCGTGTTCGGCGAAACACCGGAGGGGTTCCATGCGGCCTTTCATGTCGATGGCGGAACCCTGAGCGGCGAGCCGCTGACCGGGGTCATCCGGGACAACTCGGTGATCGAGCTGCGCGTACGGCCGGGAGGGCTGGGGCTCGCGGACATGCACCTGACGGCTCTCACGCAACGGCAGGAGCTGGTCAGCATCACGCTCCCTGGCAAGATCGATTTCGGGGGCAGCGGGTACCAGCGTTTCGCCGTGGAGAACAGCGCCACCGGGTTGTTCCAGATGATGGCGATCGTCGAGACCGGGGAGCGTGAGCTCGAGCGGTTGAACCGTGTCGGCCTGCTCGCCGTCGGGTGCTTCGACTTGAACCAGCGGGTCGTGACGTTCGACTTGTTGCAGACCGCGACGACAAGGATGAAATGAGCCGGACCGTCGCGATCCTCGGTGGCGGTGTGGGCGGCTTGAGCGCCGCACACGAGCTAGTGGAGCGAGGCTATCGCGTCGAAGTCTTCGAGCGCCAGGGCATTCCTGGCGGTAAGGCGCGCAGCATTCCCGTAGTGGAGCCGCTGCTCGGGCCGCCCGATCTGGTAGGCGGGAAGGCTTTTCAGAGCCCGCGTTACCAGAGCCGCAGACCTTGGCCGCCCGGAGAACACGGGTTTCGCTTCTTCCCGGGGTTCTATCGACACGTCATCGATACGATGGAACGAATACCGTTCGAGGGGGGGACGGTGGCCGACAATCTGGTCGACGCCAGCGAGGTGCAGATCGCTCGCTACGACAAGAAACCCTTGTACGTACCGGCGAGGTTTCCGCGCAGCGTGGGCGACGTGAAGACAGCGGTAGAGATGGTCGTTGCCAGCCTGGGTCACCAGTTCGAAGTCACGCCCGAAGAGACCGTCTTCTTCGCCGAGAAGATCTGGAAGTTCATGACCTCGTGTGAGGAACGCCGCTTGGCGGAGTACGAAGGCGTCGACTGGTGGGCGTACATCGAGGCCGAGACCCGCTCGCCTGCCTACCAGGCGTATTTCGGCAGTGCGATCACTCGGTCCCTGGTAGCCGCCAAGGCGCGCTGGGCCAGCACGAAGACCATCGGTGACATCTTCGTTCAGCTCCTCGTGGATATTCTGGACCCGACCGTTTCGACTACCGATCGCTTGCTCAACGGCCCCACCAACGACGTGTGGATCGATCCATGGCTCGCCTACCTGAAGTCTCGCGGCCTTACGTATCATCTGGACACCGAGGTGACGGCCATTCACCTGGACGGCGAACGCGTGAGCAGCGTCGGCGTCCGGCAAGGGGGCCGCGAGCGTTCCGTAGTCGCGGACTACTTCGTGGCGGCGCTGCCCATCGAACGCATGGCCCCGCTGGTTACCGCAGAGATGCAACGGTTGGAGCCTGCGCTGTCTCGCCTCATTTTCCTGGCGGATCCAAAGCAGCAGAACCTGGAGTGGATGAACGGTATCCAGTATTACTTGACCGAAGACGTGCCGCTGACGCACGGACACACCATCTACATGGATTCCGAATGGGCCCTGACGTCCGTCTCACAGGCCCAGTTCTGGCGCAACGATCTGTCCCAGTATGGGGACGGCAAGGTCCGGAGTATCATTTCGGTCGACATTTCCGACTGGGACGTGCCCGGCATGAACGGAAAGCGGGCGGACCGATGCACCCGCGGCGAAGTCGCGGACGAAACCTGGCGCCAGCTCAAGCGCAGCCTCAACACGCAGGGGCGGGAGGTGCTGAAGGACGAGCACCTGCACTATTGGTACCTGGATCCGAGCATCGTGGATTCACGCAGTGACGTGCCCGGCATCGAGATCAACGAGGAACCGTTGCTCGTCAACTACGCCGGCACCTGGAAGCTGCGTCCTAAGGCAGTGCTGGCGATCCCCAATTTGTTCTTGGCGTCGGACTACGTACAAACCTACACGAATCTCGCCACGATGGAGGCCGCCAACGAAGCCGCGCGAGCCGCCGTCAACGGCATCCTCGACGCTTGCGGAGACTCTCAGGTACGCTGCTCGATCTGGCAGCTCCACGAGCCGCCGTTGCTGAGCCCTTTTCGCATCTACGACCGCTTGCGCTTCGAGCGTGGCCTGCATTGGGATGCGAGCGCTCTGGAGCTCAGCGCCCAGGCGCGCAAGCTGCTCGACCTGCTGGAGCGGAGCCCCCGCCCCGACGGCGTCCCTGGGCTCGACGGAACGTCGGCTCCAGAATTGTTACGGCTGACGAGCAAGCTGACTGAATTCCTGGAGGCTGCACTGGGAAAAGAGGGAGCCGGCGGCACGACGCCTGGCAGCAGCAGCAGCGGCGACAAGGGGCGAATCATTCCTCTTTGAGGGCCATGGCGGATACTGACTTCCACGCCCAACTCGCACACTACAGCGCGTTGGTTAGACCGGTGATGCTCGACGCGGTGCCCACGAGCGGGGCCAGCCGCTACCTGTACGAGCCCGTGCGTGACTTTTTGGGTCAGCACGGCAAGGGCCTGCGCCCCGCGCTCTGCATCGCCACTTGCAAGGCGTTTGGCGGAGACGAGAAAGCGGCCTTGCCCACCGCCGCAGCGCTGGAGCTGTTGCACAACGCGCTCTTGGTGCACGACGACATCGAAGACGAAAGCCTCGAGCGACGCGGGCAGCCCACCTTGCACGAGAAGTACGGCGTCCCCATTGCGCTGAACATCGGCGACGCGATGAACGCGCTGGTGCTGCGGGTCTTGATGAGGAACCTCCCGGGGCTGGGGCCGAGCCTGAGCTGGAAGATCGTGGAAGAGTTCAACCACCTGCTCTTGGAGTCGCTCGAAGGACAGGCGCTGGAGCTCGGCTGGATCCGCGACAATGCCTACGACGTGAATGAAGGCGACTACCTCACCATGATCCTGAAAAAGACCTGCTGGTACAGCTTCATCCACCCCTGTCGCTTGGGTGCGTTGATCGCGGGCCAACAGCACCTCGAGCGCTTCCATCCCTTTGCGTTTTTGGCGGGCGCCGCGTTCCAGATCCAGGACGACGTGCTGAACCTGAACAGTCGCGCCGGAGGCTACGGCAAAGAATCCTGCGGGGATCTGTGGGAGGGCAAGCGCACTCTGATTCTGGCACGAGCGTTCGAGCGCATGTCCAGCGCGGAACGGGGGCGGTTCCAACGAGTGCTCGCGAAGCCGCGGTCAGGCCGCCTGGCGCGCGACGTCGACTGGATGAGGAGCGTGCTCGACCAGAACGGGAGCATCCGCTACGCGCAGCAAGTAGCCGCCGAGCTCGCCCGTCGAGCTCGCGACGAGTTCGACCAAGCCTACGCTTCGGCGCAGGAGGGACCAGACAAGCGCTTCTTGAGACAGTTCGCCGACTTCATGGTGGAGCGGACTACTTAGCCCGGCGACATGCAGCAGTCGTTCGGGCGCGCCGGGTTGAGACCGGTGCGCAGGGCAAAGAGCTCGTAACGAAGGCACAAGTCCTTCATGTCAGCCGTTCCAATGGCCAAGAACGAGACGCGATGCACCCATGCGTACGCCGCGGAGTCGGTGAGTAACCTCATATACGTCTGCAGACGCGGGGTATCCTGGTATTCGCCGGACAGCAGCCTTTGGTAACCGCTTTCGCCGAAATCGACCAGACCCACCTCGTGCGCCCAAAGACGCGCGCCGTCGTCGGTCTCGACGGTGGCACGAATATCGATGAGCCCCATGCCGTCGCGTCTGATGACCATGTAGTCTGCGGAGTTCTGGAGCACGCGGCCGGAGAGCGCCCCTCGCAGCACCCCGCCCTCGGCGTAGAAGTTGATCCGTAGTCCGTCGGGAGTCTCCCCGAAGACCACCGGCTTCCGAAACTTCACCTCCACCTGCGCCGTGTACTCGAGCTCAGGCCAGAATTGCAGACGACTCGCCACGTCCGCTGGAATCTGAGGAAAAGACTCGCTCGGCACCCTCGATCTCCCGCATTCACGGGTGACACGATCAGGCCTCGCCGACAACAGTTTTCCTCGGCACTCAGCCTGGCCCCACAGGACTCGCCCGGAAGTCCGAGGCATCTCAACTACTGAAATCAAGGTGCACCGCCGCCGCCCGAGCGCGTGCCAAGGGGATGGTTGATCGCCATCCCTTTCTCTGACATCGTGCCTGTCCAGGGCTCTCGAAAGTATGTCCAATGCAACCCATACATTGCCCCAACTGCAACGTAGAAAACCGCCCGGCCGCACGTTTCTGTGACGCCTGCGGCACCGCGCTTTTGGCCACCCGCGACCCGAAGACGGCCTCGAGGCCGGAGGCGCGAGAGGCTCCCCTCTCCCGCGGCGAGCGACGTCAGGCCACGGTGCTGTTCTGCGATCTCGCGGGCTACACCACCTTGGCCGAGGCGCTAGATCCCGAAGAGGTGCAGGACCTGTTGCACGGATTCTTCGCCGCGAGCAGAGAAGTCATCACCCGCTACGGTGGCACCGTGGAAAAGTACATCGGCGACGCCGTGATGTCGGTGTTTGGTGTCCCCGAAGCACACGAGGACGACCCCGTGCGTGCCGTGCGCGCGGCGCTCGAAATCCAGGAGCGGATCGCCGGACTGCATTCATCGATCACCCGTGGCAAAGTGCGTTCCCTGGTCACCCACGCGGGTATCAACACGGGGCTGGTGGTGACCAGCGGCAGCAACACGGCCCAGGGCTCCGTGGGCGTGGTGGGAGATACGGTCAACGTGGCCGCCCGCCTGTGCGAGCTGGCGAAGGGTGGCGAGATTCTAGTCGGCGACGTGACCCGAAACCTTGCCGAGCGGCACTTCGCCTTCGAAGAGCTGCCTCCCACCGAACTGAAGGGAAAGACCAAAGCCAGCTCGTGCCACCGCGTGCTGGGTCCACG
Source organism: Polyangiaceae bacterium (assembly GCA_025937785.1). Classification (GTDB taxonomy): domain Bacteria; phylum Myxococcota_A; class Polyangia; order Polyangiales; family Polyangiaceae; genus JAICQQ01. Next base: position 37,130 of record JAICQQ010000035.1, on the reverse strand, counting down.
CGATCTCCCCATTCGAACCCATCGCTTCAGCGGCCGAAGGACCTCGCTCGTCGGGCGAACCCGCGAGCTGGGCGTGCTCGAAAAGGCGGACGAGTGCCTTCGCAAAGGCGAGCTCGCTGCCGCCTTCGTGTGTGGCGAGGCCGGCGCAGGCAAGAGCCGGCTGATCGAGGAATACCGAAAGCTCGAGCGGCCCGACAGCTTCCACTGGTTCGAAGGCCAAGCCAACGACTACGCCCACGGCATTCCTTATCACCCGATCGTGGACATGCTGAGTCGCGCGTGGGGCATCCACGGCGACGATCCGCCCGAGCGGGTGCGAGAAACGATAGAGACTCAGCTGAATGCGCTGGTCGACGCGCCCGACGAGGCGATCCCCTACGTGCTCAGCTTGTACGCCTTGGAGCATCCAGAGCTCACCGGCATTTCACCCGAGTACTGGAAGGGCAGGCTCTTCGCCGCAGTGCAGGTCGTCTTCGAAGCGATGGCGCGCCGCACTCAATCCGTGTTTTTCTTCGAGGACCTGCACTGGGCCGATCCGTCGACGCTCGAGTTGTTTCGGCACCTGATCGACACCCTCAGCGTCCCTGCGATCATCTTGTGCACGTCTCGCCTGCCGTTGCGCGATTTCCGAGCCTTTCAACGCGATGGAAAGAGCGCGGGCCCCCCCCGCGGCACGGTCATCGAGGAGATCGTGCTCGAGCCGCTCGCCCCCGCGGAAACCAAAGTCCTGACGCGAGGACTGCTGGAGGGAGAGGACGCGCCGGACGAGCTATTCAGCTTCATTCAGGAGAAAACCGAGGGCAACCCCTTCTACGTCGAGGAGGTTCTGAACTCGTTGATCGAAGAAGGGGTCCTGGAACACGAGCGCGGTCGTTGGCGACTGACGAGTCCGTTGGCTGACTTCGACGTGCCGCCTACCGTGGAGGGAGTCATCGCAGCGCGTCTGGACCGCCAACAGCCGCACCACCGGCGCTTGCTCCAAGAGGCCTCGGTCATCGGTCGCACGTTCCAGCTGCAGATTCTTCGAGAAGTCGCCGAACGTCGGAGCGGGGTCGACGAGCGTCTCTCCGCGCTCGTGTCCAGCGACCTGATTCGCGCGGTCACGCTCGAACCGGATCTAGCTTACGCCTTCAAGCACGCGCTCACGCAAGACGTGGCCTACGGCAGCTTGCTGCGCTCGGAGCGGGCGGTGATCCACGCACGGGTCGCCAAGGTGATGGAAGCGTTGTTCGCGGACAGGCTTCCGGAGTTCTTCGAGACGTTGGCGTTCCACTTCAAGCACGGGCGCGACGTTGCTAACGCTGCGAAATACCTAATAAAATCTGGAGAAAAGGCCGTCAACCGCTTCGCCTTGGAGGAGGCTCACGAACACTTCAAGCAAGCTTACGATTTGCTCGAGGAGAGTGAAGGCATCGACGATCAGCGCGAGTTGCAAGGCAACCTGCTCGAGCAGTGGGGGGCAGTCTTCTATTACTATGGAGACTTCCGTGACCTGCTGCAGTTGTTCGGAAAGCACGAGGCGCTGATCCAGTCGTTGAAGGACAAGTCCCGTCGCGGGATGCTCACTGCTTGGTCGGGAATGGCGCTGTTCTTCAGGAACCGTCCGGAAAAAGCCTACCGCACTCTGAAGAAGGCACTCGCGATCGGCGAAGAGCTCAACGATGCGCGGGTGATCGCCTACGCATCGGCTTGGCTCGCGATGGTATGTGGAGGGTTGGCCCGCTTCGAAGAAGGCATCGCTCACGGCGAGCGCGCCCAAAGCATCGCCCAAACCATGCCGGAGGAGCATTACCTGAACTTCAAATCTTTGGGCATGCTGGGCTTCACCTACGCCATGATGGGGGAAGCGGGAAAGATCCGGGAGCTGGCAGACTCTCTGATGGAGTTTGGGAAGCGCAACCCCCGAAGCTTGTTCTTCGGCTACTGGATGCAAGCCGAAGGTCACGCGCTCTCGGGCAACGCCGCGGACGCAAAGGAGGCTGCGGCGCAAGGGCTAACCGTTCTCAAGGATCCGTTCTATCTGGGATTCGCCCGGGCCGTGCATGGGATCAAGTGCATGGCCGTCGGCCAGCCAAGTCCAACCCTCGACCAGGCGCTCGAGCAAGCCGTCCGACAGGGCAACGATTTCATGGTCAACTGGTGGAGCGGAGCCGTCGGCCTCGGCCGGATCCTTCAAGGGGAAGCGGAAGAGGGAATGCGCATGATCGAGGAGGCTTCGCGGGCCTGCGTCGCGAACGGGGATGAACTCTTCCACCAGATGAACGAGTACCTGAAAGCCAAGGTTTATCTTCACATGTTCCTCTCGGGGGGGCACGCAGCGGCAGAGCAGCCAGCGGCCTCCCTACTCGAGGGTGCGATTCGGTATCGGCGGCAGGTCGGCGGCCGTGGATGGCTGGCGCAGGCGCTGCTCGATCTCGGGCTGTTGCACCGGGCGAAGCAGCGCCACGAGGACGCGCGCGCATGCTGGAGCGAAGCCGCCGAGCTCTTCGAGGCAGTCGGCGCCGACATGCTTCTCGAACAAGTGCGCGGCTTGTTGGAACAGGTGCGCAGCCCCACTGCGAGCGTGGCGTTACCCGCGCGGCAACCCGTCGAGCGCGTCGCCGAATAGCGTGGTCAGCGCAGAACTCCTTCAGCGCGCCGCCCGGGTGGGCCCCACGAACGGGCAGTCCGCCATGTTCTGGTAGATCTGACCGACACACTGTGGACCGTACGCCGTGAGCATCGGCGTGAAGCCGAGGTTGCCGAAACGTTGCCCCCACTCGCCTTCGCCCAGCCGCAGCGCGACCTCGGCCGGCAATACCTCGCGCATCACGGGGCGGCGCCAGTCGATCGCGAAAGCCCAGGGCGTCGCCGGCCTGCCGAGCGCGTGATCCGGTCGGCTGGCGACGGGAACCACGGCCAACGTGCCCGCAGGCACCTCGCTGCCCGCGGCGATGGATGCGTCGTGATATGCGGAGCGAGCTGCCAACCCTTCGCCCGGCGCGCTCGTGCTAGGGATCCTGCCCCGCACCAACCACTGGCCCTCCTTGTCGACCGCCTGGAACTCGCGGGTGCCGCTCGCGTGGTCCGTGAACACGAAGGCACCCAGCTCTTTGTTCGTGCCGAGGAAGTCGTTGCCACCGTCGATGGGGCTCAGTTGGTCCAACCACAGCTTCAGCAGGTAGAGCGTGGCGCCGCGGTCGACTGGCGTTTGGAGTGAGAAGCCATTGATGTACTGGACGCACTTCAGCGAGGCTTGCGCGTGCTTGGGGACGGCGGTCACGCTGAAGATGACCTCGTTGTAGGGGCCGAACGTCGTATCTCGAAACTCGTTGACCATCACGCCCCCGATCGCCTTTTCGACACCGTCGGGCATGCGCACGACCACGGGTTCATAGCCGCTTTCCTGCATGCACAGCCGCGCGCCGCCGAGGTCGTCGAGCGTCCCGGTGATCATGCCCACCTTCATGTTGAAGTAGAGAAACTCTTTCGGGTTCTGCAGCTGATGGGTCTTCGTCCGCCGCCTACCGGTGTAGAAGGTCTCGCGAAAGTAAGCGTCGATGCGCTGGTCTTCGACCCCTACCGGTAGGGGCAAATCGCGGCTGATCCGCAGGTACGACAGCGCATCTTGCTCCACCAGGGCAACGTTGGCGTCGTCCGCTAGGAGCTCAGCGAGCGCGCGCCGGCCCCCGTCGGCGTTCCCGGCGGCTCTCACGATGGCCACGGCATTCGACATACCCACGTGGGCGTCTCGCGCCAAGCACTCCCAGGTAGCGTGCACCGCCTCGTACTCTGCCACGTTGGTCTCCCTCAACGACCCCTACACGACCCGCGAGGGGGCTGCAAAGTCAGCGAACGCAACCGGAGACCTTACCGAAGCTCCTGCGAACGTTCAGATGGGGCGGACCGATGTCCATGTCAGCCCCCAGAATTTTAGTGTGGCTCGAAAGGCTTGGAGGAAGTCGTCTCGTCGGGAACGGTTTCCTGCCGACGCAGCGTGGAATAACGCTACGGTTCCAAAGGGAGTGCGTTTTTTTCGCTCCCTCGAAACCCGCGTGTCCAGCAAGCAGCTCCCCGTCCCGAACCCCGCGCGCTTCCGTACCATCCGCGAGGTGAGTCGCGGCGGGATCGGGCGTATCGAGGCGGCGGTGGACCCAGTGATTGGTCGCAAAGTCGCGATCAAGATGCTGCGCGAGGAGCTCCAGGACGAGGGGCAGATCGCGCTCGAGTTCGGCAGCGAGGCGCAGATCACGGGGCAGCTCGAGCACCCAAACGTCGTGCCCATCTACGACCTGGGCGAAGACGAGAACGGTCAGTTCATCGTGATGAAGTTGATCGACGGCAAGTGCTTCGCCGACCTCGTCAAGGAAGAAGCCGCGGGGGGTGACCAACCTGCCGCACTACAGCGGCTGATTCAGATCGTGCTGCGGCTGTGCGACGCGCTCTCGTATGCTCACAGTCGCGGCGTGATTCACTGCGACCTGAAGCCCGACAACGTGATGGTCGGCGACCATGGCCAAGTGTACTTGATGGATTGGGGAGCCGCCTTGCTCTTGGCGCAGCGCCAGGGGCCCGCTGACGAGGACGCCGGGGACATGCGCGGGTCACACGAGCGCGAGGTCCCGAACTTTAGCGAAGCTTCGGGCGCGTTCATTCATCTGACTAGCGCCAGGTACGCGTCGAACTCGCTCAATGGTACCCCGGCCTACATGGCCCCGGAACAGTTGCTGGGCCAGACCGCAAACATCGACCCACGCACCGATGTGTTCGGACTGGGGGGCATCTTGTACGAGATCCTGACCGGCGATCCGCCGAACACGCAGCGAAGGTTCCTTGGCCGCGGCATTCACACGCCGCTCAGCATGCCCGCGGACAGTCGACTTTGGCCACAGCTACCGCCGGGGCTCTGCGCCATCGCCCTGAAGGCGCTCTCCCCCAAGCAGGAAGATCGCCATCAGTCCATCGGCGAGCTTCGCGCCGATCTGGAGGGCTTCTTGAACGGCGGCGGTTGGTTCGAAACCCAGGTCTTCGAGGCCGGCGCCCACATCGTGACCGAAGGCGAGCCCGGCGACGCCGCCTACATCATCGAGTCAGGGAGCTGCGAAGTCTTCAAGCTCATCGATGGCAAGCAGGTCCTGGTGCGGCAGCTGAACCCGGGCGACGTTTTTGGGGAAACGGCCGTATTCACCGGCTCCCCACGCACCGCGACCGTGGTCGCCAAAGAGCGCTCCGCGCTCAAGGTGATCACCGGTCCGTCCCTGAATCGCGAGCTGGATCACAATCCTTGGCTGGCAGCGTTCGTGCGGTCGCTGGCGGGCTTGTTCAAAGAAGCGGACGAGCGCTTGTCCAAAAACCCTGACTCGTACGAGTAGCCTCGACTGCTCCGGAGGCGGGCCGGCCTGGATACGTCCAGGAAACAAACGCGGTCGCAGGGCCGCAAGAACGGCCAGCATCACAGCCGAACGGTCTCACCAACCGCACATGGCGTGCTTGAGCGTCCAGGAAAGGCCTCCGGACATCGTGACGAGAACTCGGGCGCAGAAGCAATTTTTCACAGGCCAGCGGGCGGGCAAAAAACATCGCATGGAACCCATGGTAGCCGCGTTCGACTGCGGAGTATCTTCGGGGGACCGTGAGCTCGGCGACCAAACACGACGCAGGCCATCGCGCTGAGGTGCGCTTGCCGCGCAGACTGTCCGCAGCGTTGCGCGTCCGCCGGCAAACCCCGTTGGTCCCTGTCGCCAAAGCCGACTTGGACCTGTGCCGCATCGCGATAGATGCTCCCGCACCCGCCAGCCTCCCCGGCCGAGTCGCGGGCTTCGCCAGCGTCGACCTCGCCCGCGAGACCCGCGCTGCGCTTCGATCCGCGTATCGGCCCAAACCCGAGAGCGGCGGAACGTACTCCGTGGTGGGCTGCCTACCAGTGGAACAGCTCACGCTGACACGCCCCGACGCGCGCTCGCGTCGGCCGCGAAGCGGCTGAATGTATCGTTATCTCTTAGTGATAACCAGAACGAACGCCGTCTCGCGCGGCGCTCGCCGGGGGGCCACTGCGGGCGCTACTGATACGGCGCCACGCGCCCATCACGCACCGCGCTTCTCCTACTGAGTGCTCCCGTCGCGGGTGAGCTCCCCCGCGCAAGGCCTCGAGAGGTGCCCCCGGGGCGATGCTGGTGCGCGCCGGCTTTCGGGAGCGTTTCTGCCAAGAGTCCTGGAAACAGGGGCGTCAGATCGTTCCCGCGGCTTTGGCGCAACGAACCGGCGCCGTGCCCAGGACACTGCCGGTGTCTCGAGTTGGGCTCCGCGCCCTCGCCTGGCCCTATGGTCGACCCCCGGCGGAGGCTTTCGACGCGGACAAACCGCCTCGAGAATACGTGCCGCACTAGCCCAGCGTGCCGGACCATGCGAATAAGAGGCCCATGGCTCTCCCCCCGCAAAGCGCCGATACCAAGCCGAACCCCGACCTTCCGTTGCACAGCGACATGCGCTGGTTGACTGGCGCCTTAGGGCGAGTCGTGCGCCGCGTCGAGGGCGAAGCAGTGTTCCAGGCGATCGAAAGCCTCCGCATCGCGTGCCGCGATCGCCGCGCGAGCAAGGGTCCCTTGAGCCGGGTGTTGGAGCAGGTGCGCCAGCTTCCGCTCGAGCAAGCGGCGCCGGTGGCACGCGCCTTCACGCTGTTCTTCTTGCTCATCAACACGGCGGAGCAGGTGCATCGTGTGCGGCGGCGTCACAGCTACCGGCGAGATCACCAGGGCGGGGCACAGCCTGCGAGCATGGAGTGGGCGCTTCGCGCGCTCGCCGCACGCGGCTTCGACGCCGCAAAGGTGCGCGAGACGCTGCGGCGCATCGAGGTGCGCCCAGTCTTGACGGCGCATCCGACGGAGTCGACGCGCCGTACCGTGCTCGATCTGCAGGCGCGCTTGGCCGACGCGCTCTTGCTGCGCGAGGAGCTCCCCGAGGTCGCGCGCGATCACCTGGAAGAAAGCATGGAGGCCGATATCGAGCTTTTGTGGCTGACTGACGAGGTCCGGCGTGATCGGCCGAGCGTGATGGACGAGGTCAGCACCGTGATCTGGTACCTCGAGGACCGCTTGCTCGAAGCCTGTTCCCTGGTCGACAGCGCTACGCGACGCGCCTTCCTCGAAGTGTTCGGAGAAGAGCTGGGCTTTTCGATCGATCTGCCGCTGGGGAGCTGGGTGGCCGGTGACCGAGACGGCAATCCCTTCGTCACGCCGGAAATCACCCTGGCGGCCGCCAGGCGTTCTGCGCACGCGGTGCTGGGCCACTACCAGGCCAAGGTGACGGAGCTGATTCAACGCCTCAGTATTTCGGATCGGATCGCGCCAGCGCCGCCCGAGCTGCGCGCGTCCATACAGAAAGATAGGGGTTACTTCCCCGAGGTGTGGCAGCAAAACCAACTTCGCGACAAGCACGAGCCGTTGCGGTTGAAGCTCACGTTCATCAAAGCTCGACTCGACGCCACTCGCCGCGAAGTCGCCGCGCGCGACGCTGGACGTCCGGAAATCGTGCACGGTTCGTACAAGCGGGCGCAAGAGTTCGTCGAAGACCTCGAGCTTTGCCAGCGGGTGGTGGAGCTGGCGAACGCCAAACTTTCGCAGCGTTTCTTGCTCACCCCGCTCTTGGGGCAGGTCAAGACCCTGGGATTCACCGGCTATCGGCTCGATCTGCGGGAGGATTCGGAGGCGCACACACGCGCGTTGGAAGCGATCGCGGCGGGCACGGGCACCACCGCCCCGGCCGCCGAGGCCCTCGGGCGCGAGCTCTTGCTGCGCCGCCCGGTGCTCCCTCGACACATCCAGCTCGACGAGACGACGCAACGAACCGTCTCGGTGTTCGATGTCATGCGACAGATCCAAGGCGAGTTCGGCGAAGAAGCCGCCCCCACCTACATCATCTCGATGACGCGCTCTGCCGACGACATGCTGCGCGTGCTGCTCTTGGCGCGCGAATGCGGCCTCGTGAATCTCGCGGCTGATCCGCCCCAGTCGTCGCTGGACGTGGTCCCGTTGTTCGAAACCGGCAGCGATCTCGCCAACGCCCCGAGCATCATGGAAAAGCTGTTCGCGGAGCCCGCGTACGCGCGCCAGCTCGAAGCGCGCAACCGGCGCCAAGAAATCATGCTGGGGTACTCCGACTCGGCGAAAGACGTCGGCATGCTGGCCGCGTCGTGGGAACTGTATCTGGCGCAAGAAAAGCTGGCGCAGATCGCGAAGAAGGCCGGCGTCGAGCTGATGTTGTTCCACGGTCGCGGCGGCACTGTCGGTCGCGGCGGCGGTTCGCCGGTGTTCGGAGCCTTGGCGGCGCTGCCCCCGGAGACATTGAGCGGCCGCATCAAGATCACCGAACAAGGCGAGGTCATCTCGCAGAAGTTCGGCTTGTTGCCGATCGCCGAACGCAGCCTGGAGGTCACGCTGAGCGGCACGCTGATGGCGATGCTGGCCGACTTCAGAAAAGAGGTGTCTCCGGAGCAGGTGGAACGCTTCCGGCAGGTCACCGAGCGCTTGGCCGAGCGCTCGCGGACGGTGTTCCGCAAGTTCGTCCACGACGACAACCGGCTCTTTGGCATCTTCCTGGAAGCGACACCGGTGCGGGAACTGGCGCACGTGCACTTCGGGTCTCGCCCGGCGTATCGCGACAAAGGCGCCGGAACCATGCAAGGGATCCGAGCCATCCCCTACAATTTCGGGTGGACGCAAATCCGCGTGATCCTTTCGGCCTGGCTCGGTGCTGGCACGGCGCTGGAAGAAGCGCTGAACGAGCCCGGCGGCACGGAGCTCTTGCAGCAGATGGCCAAGCACTGGCCGTTCTTCGACGACATGCTCTCGAAGATCGAGATGGTGTGCGCCAAGGCTGATCTCGAAGTGACGCAGCTGTATCTGAGTGAGCTCGCCCCCGAGCAGACGCTCTACGACGACTTGGCAGCGGAGTTCACGCGCACCGTGAAGGCGCTGCTCAAGATCCGAAAGCGCGACACTCTGCTCGGGTCGCACCGCTTCCTCGACACCGCGCTCAAGCTCAGAAACCCGTACGTGGACGCGCTGAACGTGCTCCAGGTCGATCTGCTGAAAAAGAAGCGCTCCCTGGCCGAAGACGATCCTCAGCGGCCGCTGATCGATCAGGCCCTCGGCACCACTCTGAACGGCATCGCGCAGGGCATGCGCAACACGGGCTGACCTGCTCGTGGGTAAGCAGCCACAAGCGGTGGACTCTGGCCCACAGCGCATGGTTCGATCCGGCTGAGCGCCGGGGTTTTTCGAGCGCTCGCGAGGGAGCGCGTTGGCGCGGTTCCTGCTCGGGCAGCTGCCACTGATATGATCCGTCTCGTCCGTCCCCTCGCTTCGCTCTTAGCGCTCGCCGTTGCTTGCTCACCCGCACCCCCTTCGGAGACTGGCGGTTCGAAATCCGACTCCGCGTCAGCGCCGGGGCGCATGCCGCTCGAGCGGCCGCTGAGTCCAGACGAGCTGGCATTTCCACCGCCTTCGGGCGAGCACGAGCGCCCGCGCGCTCAGCTGGAGCAGCGTTCTGGGAATGGTCCAGCGTTCGAGCTCACGTATCCTTACTCGTACGAGTTCTGGGCGCCCAACCAGACCCTCGAGTTCAGCTTCAGTCATCCCGTGCCGGGGGCGGCGCCCGGCAAAAGCGCTGGGGCTCTTTTGGAACTGACACCGGCGGTTGCCGGGCAAACGCGCTGGCGGAACCCGCGCACGCTCGAATTCGTCGCCGATCGCCCCTTCGATCCGAGCCTCAGGTACCAGGTGCTATTGAAGGAGATCGCTGGACCGGCTGGCACGCGCGCGCTCACCTGGCGCGGAGCATTCACGGCGCAGGGGCCAAGCGTCGCTGGTAAGGAGCTCGGTTACCTGCCCCAGGCTGGCGATGCGCGGGTGGTCGCGCTCTCGGTGGGCGACCACGGGCAGGTGGCGAAGCGACCGCGCGTCTTGGTGCTCTATGATCAGCCCGTCAGTGGTGCCATGGCTCGCGAGCGCGTCGAGCTGACGCTCGCCGACGGGACGCCGCTCCCACTCAGACGTCAGGTGTTGGGCGCCGGCGACTTCAACGGCACGCCCGCGGCGCACGGGCATCGGGTGCTGGTCGAGGTCCTGAAGGAGCTACCCCCCGGGACCAGCCTCAGGCTGACCGCAGGCGACGAGCGCCCCGGACCGGATCGGTCCGGACTCGATGCTTCGTTGAGCGTCGCCCCGGCCTTCTCGTACACCGACGCGCTGTGCCAGTACGGATCCACGAGCTGCGCTCGCCGCGGCGACACCCTGCTCATGGACGATCGCCGCCTGCACCTGCTGTTCAACAATGCGGTCGAGGGCAACTCCGCGCTGTTGAAGCAGAAGATTCGGGTGACCCCACCCGTCCAGAATCTTTCGTTCTACAGTTACCAAGGTGATCAGGGAGGCGAGCTGGTCCTCTCCGGCAACTTCAAGCCCGGTACCAGCTACCGCATCAGCGTGAACGGTCTCTTGGACCGCTATGGAAACTCGCTTGCGGAGCCTCTAACGCTGCGCGCGGTTCAGCGCCCCCAGCGAGCGAGCTTGAGCATGGCGGGCGGAAGCCTGTGGCTCGATCGGGACGCCTCCCGGGTTTTCGAATTCGACGCGCGCAACGTCGAACGAGCCCAGCTCTGGATCTGGCACGTGGACCCGAACGACGCGCACGACTATGCGGCTCGGTTGACTGTGCCGCAGGATGTCTCCAGAAGCGCCCCCTTCAGCGTGCTGCCCGTTGACGTGCGGCCCAAGCTCGACGAGATCGTGACGACGAAGGTCGACTTGAGCCGCGCGCTGGCGACCGGTCAAAGTTACGTGATTCAACTGCGTCACGATCGCACCGCCTTCGACGCGCTCCCGCCCTTGTACCCCCCCGGCTCGGCTGCCAGCACGCCGCCGACCGCGTTCGTCTCGCTCGCAGGTAAAGACTCGCTGCTGGTGCACGTGCACCGAGCGCCTGACAGCGCGCTCGTGCACGTGGCTGAAGCCAGCACCGGCGCGCCGGTGCCGAAGGCCCAGGTCCGGCTAGGCCTTGCCGGGACCGGCGCGTGGACCAGCACAGGTGTGGACGGCATCGCGCGCTTGAACGCGGACGCTTCCTCCGTCGATCTCGACGACGCAGATGCGCTGGTGGAGGTTCGCGCGGGCGACCGCCGTGTGATCCTGCCAGTGCAGGAGCAACAGAAGACCGCGGAGCACCTGTTCCCCGACCTCGCGAGCGTGCCCGACGGATCGGCGCAAGCTCCGGTGCTCGTACACACCGACCGCGACATCTACCGCCCCGGCGAAACGTTTCATTTCAAGGTCACGGCCTTCGCCCACCGCGCGGGCGCCGGGGGGCTTGCCCCGCGCGCCAAGCAGCCGCTCGCGCTGCTGCTGAAGGGTCCCGACGGCCGCGAGCTCCTCGAAAAGACTATCACCACCAACGGTTTCGGCAGCGTAGCGCTCGACTTCCCGGTTCCTGCTGCCGCCAAGCTCGGCAGCTACAACCTGAGCGTGAAGAGCGGATCTACCACACTGGTGACGCACCCGGTGCGCGTGGCGGCCTTCGATCCCCCCAAGTTCGTGGTCGATTTGCAGGCGCCCGACCGCATCACCAGCGCGGAGTTCACGGCCCGCATCTCAGGCCGCTATCTGTTCGGCGCGCCGTTGGCCGGAGAAGCAGTCTCCTGGACGCTTTCGGCCAAACCCGCGATGGTATCAGGCGGCTCGCTCGCCCGCGCCGGACTTCGGTTCAACGACGAAGAACTCGATGAGAACCCCCGCGTGCTTTGGACCCAGACGGGCTCCAGTGCTCTGGACGCGAAGGGCGACCACGAAGTCTCCGTGGCTCTGCCCGGCGGGCGACCTGACGTGCCGGTCGCCGTCGCCCTGCAAGCCGAGGTCACGGATGCCTCGAACCGCGCCGCCGCTGCTCGTCACGAGGTCGTCGTTCATCCGAGCCAGCGCTACGCGGGTCTACGCCTCGCGCGCTCGTGGTATGGCGCACGCGAGCCGATCGCAGTGGATCTCGGTGCCGTGGACACGAAGGGCGCGCCGGTGGTGGGTGCGCTGGTGCGTGCCGAGCTCGAGCGGATCAGATACGTGGAGATCAAGGAGCGAACCAAAGCCGGCCACGTGAACTACCGCTGGCAGGAAAAGCGCGAGCGGGTCGGGAGTTGCAGCAGCGTCAGTGGCACCACCCCGGTGCAATGTCCGCTGTCACCGACTTCGGGCGGATACTACCGGGTCTCGGCGAGCGTGGACGGGCGCGCCGGTGGAACCCAGAGACTCTGGATCATGGGGGACTCGGAAGGGGACGCGGACGCGAGCCCGCGCGCCGGCGATCGGGTGAACCTGGTTCCCGACAAAGCGTTCTACGAGCCGGGCGAGACCGCGCAGATCCTGATCGAGAACCCCTGGCCCTCGGCCACGGCGCTGGTGACACTGGAATCCGATCGACTGGTGAACCATCGGGTCGTGCCCATCAACGGTCGGATGGCCACCGTCGCTCTCCCGCTCGACGCCGAGCTCGCTCCTTTCGCCCACGCTACGGTGACCCTGCTACCTCAGGGCAAGAGCGCGAGCATGCGGGCGCCGTTGGTCGGCGCGCTCAGGCTACCGGTGACGCTGCGGGACGCGCGGCTCGCAGTGTCAGTAGCCTCGGACAAGAGCGACTACCGCCCCCGCGACACCGCAACGCTCACGGTGAACGTGACACGCCAAGGTGTGGGCCAGGGCGACGTCGAAGTCGCCCTCGCCGTGGTGGACGAAGGCGTGCTCAGGCTTACGGGGTTTCATGCGCCGGACCCACTCGAGCACCTCTGGTCTGGCTCCCCCCTGCAGTTCGGCTATTCGGATACGCGGTCTGGCTTTGCCGAGTGGATGCAGCGCAGCCACGTCGCGGGTGACGGCGGCGGTGAACCGAACGCGGAGACACTGCTCACCCGCAGCAACTTCGTGACCACGGCCCTTTGGAAGCCCGCGCTGGTCACGGACCGAGCAGGCAAGGTCCAAGTGTCGGTGAAACTGCCGGACAACTTGACCGAGTTCCGGATGCTGGCTGTCGCGCTCGACAAACAGGGGCGTGCGGGCACGCGCGAGGCCTCGTTTCGGGTGAATGAACCGATCTTGGTACAGCCGGCCATGCCTCGCTTCGCTCTGCAGGGCGATCGCTTCGAGGCCGCGGCGTTGCTGCACAACACGACGGCGTCGGCGTTCAGCGGCAGCCTCGAGGTGCTCGGTAAGACGCGGCGGGTGCTGGTGCCCGCCCAATCGCGGCTGCGTATCGGGCAGGAAATGACTGCGACCACGCCGGGCTCCCGAGCCATCGAGTTCACGCTGCGCGACTCCAACGGCAGGGGCGTCGACAGCGTACGTCACACCCTGGACGTGGGCTTGGCCGGCGCGGCCCAGCACCCGCGCCTGGTCGGTAGTTTCGCTGGCAAGCAGACGATCGTGCTCTCCGTCCCGGACACAGCGCGTAGCGCCAGTACCGATATGCTCGAACTCACCGTGGGCGAGAATCTGCATCCCGAGCTCGGCCAGCAGCTCGAGTTCCTGCTGGGCTATCCGCACGGTTGCGTCGAACAGACCACGTCGAGCACGTTGCCACTGCTCGCCGCTCGGCAAATTTTGCCGCTGCTCGGGCTCACCGGGCACGACGAGGCGTTCTACGACAAGCGCATCCGGAGTGGTCTCGATCGGCTCGACACCATGCGCACGGCCGACGGCGGCCTCGCTTACTGGCCGGGCGGACACGAATCGAGCGTCTTCGGCACCGCCTACGCGATGCGCGCCGTGGTCGCCGCCCGCAAGCTGGGCATCCAGCTGCCCCCGGGGCTCGACCAAAGCATGCTCGACTATCTGAGGAAGCAGCTGTTCGACGCCCGCGTGGTACCCGAGGTGCGCTCGGCGATCGCCTTGAGCCTCGCCGAATCGGGTCGACTCGCGGCCACGGATACCGATGCGCTGGCGGATCTGGCCGCAGACTTGGGGGTCTTCGGCAAGTCGAACCTCGCCCTCGCCCTCAGGCAGCTCAAAGGCCAATCTGACCGGGTGACGCGCCTGACCAACGAGGTCGAACGCGTGCTGCGCGAAGACGGCGACCTGGGTCCGAAGAATCGCGAAGACATGCATAGCTTCGACTCGAACACCCGCGCGCTCAGTCAGGCGAGCCTGGCGCTGTTTCATGTGAAGCCGAAATCGCCGGAGCTGCCGGGGCTGGTGAGCGATCTGTTGCGGCTCGACGAGGGCTACACCACGCAGGCCACGGCCTACCGCTTGCTGGCGCTGGCAGAGCACGTCAAAGCGCAAGCCGAGGGGACAGCCCCGGTGGTGACGCTCGACGGAGTGCCGCTCGAGCCCACCGCCAAGTTCGCCGGCGGCGGTCGCAGCTACCAGCTTCCGCTTGGCGAACTCAAAGGACGCCAGCGTCGGCTAGTGCTCTCGGGAGATCCGACGCGGCACGTGGCATTCTCGGTGGCCGCCGACTACACGCTGCCCTACGCGACGCCGAGCGCCGCGCGAGACGCCAGCGCCGTCAGCGGCGAGAACGGCCCCGACTTGTACCGCGTTTTCACGACACCCGAAGGAGCCCCCGTGGATCTCGCCCGGTTGCAGGCAGGGCAGCTGTTGCGCGTCGCCCTGCTGGTGCGTCAGCCGAGCGGCGTGGCAGAAGACAAGTTCCGGTATCTATCGATCACCGACGCGCTGCCCGCGGGCTTCGAAGCGGTCGACACTTCGCTCGAGACCGTCGCGCGCGTCGCGGACGCCGGCAGCGCGCACCCCTTCCACGAATGGCTCCAGGCGGGCTCACGGCCCGACCACCTCGAGCTGGACACCACCAAGGTGAAGATCTACTTCGATGCGCCGGATCGAGCTTCGGTGGCCGTCAGCTACCTGGTGCGCGCGACCACTCCAGGCAGCTACGTGCTGCCCCGCGCCAGCGCCGAGCTGATGTACGAGCCGCACAGCACTTCGTTCAGCGACGCGGGACGCGTGATGATCCAATGATGTTTCCACGCATGACCGCCCGCATCTCCAGGCGAGCCCGCCAGAGCGCGTGGCTCGTCCTGGGCATGGTCCTGGCATCGGTGTTGGGCTGGCAACTGCTGCGCGCCGTTGCCGGAACTCCGCTCGCCGAGCTCGACGACCCGTGGCACCGCGATCGGTCCATCGTCGACCGGGCGGGTCAGCCGCTGCGGCGGATCCCCAGCGCCCTCGGCGTTCGTGGCGCGCCGGTCGAGCTCGAAGCCATGGGCGATCGGCTGATCAGCACGACGCTGGTGAGCGAGGATCGGCGCTTCTACGAACACGGCGGGGTGGATCTCAGCGCCGTGCTGCGCGCTTTCAAGCAGAACGTACGCGACGGGCGCATCGTGTCCGGCGCCAGCACCGTGACGCAACAGCTGGTCAAGTTGCTCGACAGCGCCGGCAGACCGACCAAACGCGGGCCGTGGCTCAAGCTCGTCGAAAGCGCCCGTGCCACCAATCTCGAAGAGCAGCTCTCGAAGCGTGAGATTTTGACCGCGTACATCAACCGCTTGAACTACGGGCGCGGCCTCGTCGGCCCCGAACGCGCCGCGCACGCGCTGTTCGGCAAGGCGCCCAGTCAACTGAGCTGGCCCGAGGCTGCCCTGTTGGCGGTGCTACCGCGCGCCCCGAGCAGCCTCGATCCTTACCGGCATCCGCAACGCGTGAAGCGCCGGCAACAGGCGTTGCTGCGCGCGCTGGGCCGACATGGTTTCTTGAGCGCGGCCGAACTCGACCGGGCGCTCGCGAGCCCGGTCGCGCTCTTGCCCGTGAGTCATCCGTTCGCGGCACCACACTTCGTGGACAGCCTGCTCGAAGATCCCAAGATCGCCAGCGGCCACCAGCTTCGAACTACGCTCGACCTTACTTTGCAGCGTGACGTCGAAGGTATGCTCCAGAGTCATCGCCAGCGGCTCTCGGCGCGCGGCGCAGACAACGCTGCTGCCATCGTGGTCGACAACGCGAGCGGCGAGGTCCTGGCGTACGTCGGCAGCTTGGCGTACCAGGCCAGCCCCAACGGACAGGTCGATCACGCCAGCGCGCCACGCCAGGCAGGCTCGACCTTGAAGCCGTTCGTCTATGGCCTCGCGTTCGCGCGCGGCCTCGGACCGAACGACGTCTTGGCAGACGTGCCGACGCGTTTCGATTCGACGGGCGACGAGTACGCGCCCGGCAATTTCGACGGCACCTTCCACGGTCCGGTGAGCGCGCGCGTCGCCCTCGCCTCGAGCCTGAACGTGCCTGCGGTTCGCGTCGCTCAGCAACTGCCGCGGGGGGCGCTGCTCGACTGGCTCCGAGCGAGCGGGATGCAGCACCTGCATGGAACGCCGGACCACTACGGGCTTTCGCTCGCGCTCGGCAGCGGAGAAGTCAGCCTGCGCGAGCTCGCCGCCGCCTACGCGAGTCTCGCCCGCGGGGGCCAGCGCGTGGTGCTCCGGGGGCACGTCACCGACTCGGATCGACTCGGCGAGAAGCAGCCCGGCGTCTCGCTCTTCAGCCCCGAGGTCACCGCCGAGGTGACCGAAAGCTTGTCGGACGGCCTGGCGCGCGTGCTTGGTCTCGGGGGCCAAGGCCCCTTCGCGCTGGAGTTTCCGGTAGCGGTCAAGACGGGCACGAGCTCCGGCTACCGCGACGCCTGGACGCTCGGGTTCACGCACGAGCGCACCGTGGGTGTGTGGGTCGGAAACTCGAACGGTGCCCCTATGCGGGAATTCACGGGAGCGTCGGGAGCCGGTCCGATCTTCAGTGAGGTGCTGCGGCGCGCCATGCGCGACGTGGTGGCGGCTGCCCCCCTGTACGATGCCGAGCTGCTGACCGAGGTGGCCGCTTGCCCGCTCTCGGGGTTACCGGCCGGGCCCGCCTGCCCTGCCCCCGCACGGCGCAAGCTCGCTCGGAGCCGTGTGTCCGCGTGGAACGCGCGGACCTGTCCCTTCCATCGCCACGGCCACGTCTCCGACACCCGTCCCCGCCGCTTCGCTTGCCGAGCCGCGGGCGACCAGAAGTTCGTCGTGCTCGGCGACGAGTACGCGGAGTGGCTTGCGGCGCAGCCGCCGGGCGCACCAGGACGCGATCCCGGCGGCCTGGCGTGGGTGCTCGCGAGCCAGGCCGCGGGCTGCTCGGAGCTCTCCTCGCCGAGCCTCGAAATCATCGAGCCGCGCCCTGGCAGCGTCTTTCTCGCCAATGCAACCGGTATCGCCAGGCTCTCGTCCCACGTGCGGCTGATCGGTAACGGTGCCTTCGACGATGTCGAATTCGACTACGAGATCGACGGGCGCGTGGTCAGGCGCGCCCGCGGCTCGGAGCCGGTCGATCTCGAGCTCGCGCGCGGCGACCACGAACTCTGGGTGCGCCCGACGCGCGGCGACCTGGGCTTGATTCACACCAGCTTCAGTGTTCGTTAGCGACCACTCAGCGGCGCATCCGGGCCTTCCGCTCGGCAGCGTCGCGCTGGTCCCAGGCGGCGCCGATCGGTTCGTCCTCGACAACGCGTCTGCGCTTCGGGTCCTCGACCCGCACCCGGCTCGATTCTCGAGCACGGTGCCGCCCGGCCGCGGCGCGATCGGAGCGTTCGACCAAGCTTCGGCTCAGCTCGCTCAGCGCCCAGTGGCCGCGACGCCCCACGGATTCGAGATGCTCGCCCGTGCGCCGGAGCCGGTGACCAAAGAACAGCGCGAGCACATGGAACAGCAGCGGCAACATCACGCAGAAGAGCGCCCAGGTCGCAAGCTTGGCGATCTGCAGGCACACCAGGATCAGCGGCACCAGGAGCACGTTCCGAAACAACCAGACGTCGCTCGGCGCCGAGTGGCGCGCATGCCAACGCTCGTGGCGCGATGCGCGGCGCTGATGCCGGCGTTCGCGACGGCTTCGGGTTTCGGCGCTCGCTTCGCGCGCAGGCGCTTCGGCCGCTGGACGCGCCCCTGTGTCTGGGCGCGCGCGCTCGCCCGGGCGCAGGCGCAGCCGCTGCTCGGCGAGCAGCGTCGAGAGCCGGGGCGCCCGCTGATCGGGGTCGGGACGCAGCATCGCCGACAGGACATGCACCAAGCGCGCGTCGACCTGCCCCGAGAGCGCGCGAGCCACATCGAGCCCCAGCCCCTGGTGGGGCAGCGCGTCGGGATCGCGCCCCGTCAAGAGCGCCAGGGCCGTGGCGCCGACGCCATAGACGTCGCTCACCGGCAAGGCCCGACCCTGGAACTGCTCCGGCGCCATGTACCCGAACGTGCCGACGACGGTGCTGCCCCCTTCGGGCTTGAGTCGATCGCGGACGCTCCCAAAGTCGACCAGCGCGAACGCGCCGTCGGGACGCCGGATGATGTTGCCGGG
Organism: Polyangiaceae bacterium; assembly: GCA_025937785.1. Taxonomy (GTDB): domain Bacteria; phylum Myxococcota_A; class Polyangia; order Polyangiales; family Polyangiaceae; genus JAICQQ01. The sequence continues at coordinate 18,795 of JAICQQ010000035.1, read as the reverse complement.
CTTGATGTCTCGGTGAATGATGGGAGGCGCGCGCAAGTGCAGATAGTCGAGCACGTCCGCCATGTCGTTCAGCAGCTGGACCACCGCGTGTTGATCGAGCGGACCACGTTTCTGGAACCCGCCGAGAGATTTACCCGTGAGGCGATCCATCACCAGGTAGAGCACGCCGGACTCTTCGAAGTGTTCGATGTAGCGTGGGAGGCTCGGGTGTTCGAGCCCGGAAAGCACGTGAGCTTCGCGCTCCGCGAGCTCCACGTCTTTCCAGGACGCCGCCCCCTTGATGCGGAAGCGCTTGATCGCCACCAAGCGCCCATCGCGCTTGTCGACGGCTTCGAGCGTCTCGCCCTGGCTGCCCTCACCCAGCATTCCTGTCACAGCGTAGCGACCCCGCCCGACGACCTCGACCGCGTCGGGGCCTGAAGGCTCACTGGACGCGAGTGGATCGCTCATGGTGGGGGGTAATATGAACACGGTCACCGGAAAATCAATGCTCACGCCGAGTTCTGAGTGAGCGACCCCGAGCTTTTTCTCGTGAGCTTTCTTCGAGTTCAAAGTCTCGAACACTCCGCCGAGCATCCTGCATTTCCCGACAAATCGCCGCCTGCCCTATTCCTCGCGCCAGATGGCCTTGGTACCCTTTGAACGATGTTGACGTTCAGCACGGACGGATCCGAGGCGGACAAGCAGATGCGGGCCGTCATTTTCTATCTGACGACCTTCGGGTACATCGACGGAGACTTCGATGACGCCGAAAAGAGCTTCGTCAAAGACTACATTCGGAAGCTGGTCGAGCACCGCGTGAGTGGTGCCGTAGCGGCCACCGACGTCGCCCTGAAAAAAGAGCTCACGCAGAAGTTCACGCGACACTTTCACGAAGTGTTCGAAACCATCGACCATCAGGTGAAGGATCTGTTCACTGAAGCCATCGCCGAAGGCGAGGCTCAGGACACCTTCGTGCACGCCAAACTCAAGCTGCGCTGCTTCGAGATCTTCAAGGCGTTCGATGACAAGAACCAGGCTCAGCTGATGGACACCATCGACGAGCTAATCCACGCCGACGGCCAGGTACACCCGGCCGAGGCGAAATTCCGCGGAGAACTGGCCGACCTGCTCAACGCAGACCTCGGGATCGAGCTTTTGGACGAGGAAGCCGCGCCGCCCGTCAAGGTAGCGAGTAAGACCGCGCTGGTGCCACAGCTCGAGAACCACCCGTTCTTCAGTCAGTTCGAGCACCACTACTCACGGCGCCGCGAGGCCCTCACCGAACAGGTGAACGCCGACCGGCGCCTGATCGATCAGGTCATCGGGCTCTTCGACGCGCAACGCGAGCGCGGCAAAGGGCGTCTGACCGGGAAGCAGAACGTCAATCAGTTCCCACCCGGGACGAGTTTTCTCGACGGACACGTGTACGTCGAACGCGGGAAGCCCGACCGCGCCATCGAAGTCACGGTCGTCGGCGATCTACATGGTTGCTACAGCTGCCTCAAGGCCGTCCTGATGCAGTCGAACTTCTTCGAGAAGGTGCGGCGATATCGCGCAGATCCCGATCGCAACCCGAACCCCAAGCTGGTGCTGCTCGGCGACTACATCGACCGCGGCATGTTCAGCTACAACGGCGTGCTGCGCTCGGTGCTGCACCTGTTTGCGACCGCCCCGGAACACGTCTACGCCTTGCGCGGGAACCACGAGTACTACATCGAGCACGAAGGGCAGGTGTACGGCGCCGTACGGCCCTCCGAAGCCATGAACACGCTCAAGCCCCACCTCTCCAACGAGGTCTTCAGCCACTACATCAAGTTGTTCGAAGCGCTACCGAACATGCTGCTGCTCGACGGATTCTTGTTCGTGCACGGCGGGATCCCGCGCGACCACCAGATCAAGAAGGTTTACAAGGATCTGAGCAGCCTGAACGATTGGGACCTCAGGTTCCAGATGATGTGGAGCGACCCCAGCAGCACCGATGTGATCCCCGCGGCGCTCCAAGAGCAATCGGCACGCTTTCCGTTTGGACGCCTGCAGTGCCTGGCGTTTCTGCAACGGCTTGGTTGCCATACGCTGGTTCGGGGCCACGAGAAGGTGGTGAGTGGCTTCGAGGTCACCTACGACGACCCGCAGTTGCGCTTGTTCACGCTGTTCTCTTCCGGGGGCTCGGACAATCATGACCTGCCGCTCGACAGCAGCTACCGCGACGTGACGCCGATGGCCCTCACGATCACGCTACAGAACGGCGACAGCACCGTCGTGCCGTGGGAAATCGACTATCGCTTGTACAACGAGCCCGAGCGCAACGGCTTCTACGCTACCCGGCCCGAAATCGAGCACCGCCCGGGCTGAGGCGACGCCAGACGACCAGGGAAAGCACCAGGAGCCAGCCTGCTCCGAGCAGATTTTGGCTCGAGCGCTGAGCGACGCTGCACATCGCGCAGCCGCGGGGGCGCTCCGACGTGCGGCCTGGAGGCGCCGGCTCCTGCTCGGGATTGGACGCGGCGCGGGGCAGCTCGAGCTCTACCTCGAACAGCTTGGGCCACAGCTTGCCGGTGACGTAGAAATGACCCGAAGTGGCGTCGCGCGCGATTCCGTTCAAGACGTCTGCGGACGCGGCTTCTTCCTCGGTCAGCAAGCCGCGGGCGTCGACCCATTGCAGTACCCGCCCCGTGCGAGGGTCAATCACGGCGATGCGGTCCGTCATCCACACGTTCGCGAGCACCAGACCATCGACACACTCGAGCTCGTTCAGCTGCTCGACTGGAACCCCGTCGTCGCTGACGCGCTGCGACCCCAGCAACGCGAAACTTTCGGGATCTCGGAAGGACAGCTGATCGCTGCCGTCCGTCATGATCAGCTGCAGCCCGTCGAAACACAGGCCCCAGCCTTCTCCCGTGTACTCGTGGTCCGTCAGGGGTTCGAAAGACTCGAGCCGGTAGACGTGCGCGACCTCTTCCTGCCAGGTGAGCTGGATCAGTCGGTCACCCACCAGGGCCAGGCCTTCACCGAACTCCGTCTGCGCAAGCGCGACGCTGATGTCGACGGCGCCGGTCGCGGGCGCCACGCGACGCAGGCTCGAGCTGCCGCGCAGACCCGTGCTCTCGTAGAACCAGCCGTCGTGATGCACCAGCCCCTGCGTGAATGCGCCCGCATCGTGCGGGTACTCTGCGAGCACACGCGGCGCCACGCTCGGGGCGCCGGCGCGGGCGGTGCTCGCACTCAGGCTGCCCGCGAGAACGAACACGCCCAGCCACCGCCGCTGCATCACGCCGCTACCGTAGCACTTCTTTCGCCGGCGAAATCCGCCACTCATACCCGCTCAATCGTCTCTACCCGGCCTGGATTCCAGCAATAGCGCAACAAAAGCTCAGCCGGACGCACAAAGATCAGACTGCGCTCAAGCAAGGCGCCAGTACTTTGGTGTAACTGGGGGGTGAGTGGAGGTCTGGGCGCACCGGACCTGCGCGGGGGCATCTGCTGGCGACGGCCGGGAGGGCGCTTTCTACTACCGCGGCGCGTTCACTTACCCCACGGCAGCTCGACATCGAACGTGGCTTCGGCGCCGTCCACCTTGGCGATCGCAACGCCCTCGAGCATCGCAGGCGGTTCGTCGGGCGCCTGGAAACTCAATCGCAACTCCTTCTTGGAGCCGCTGACCCTGAGCAACTTCGGCACTTCCGGACGCGCGGGGTAGAAGTCGAGCCATTCGACTTTGGGTGCGCTGAGCGACAGCTCGGTTTCACTCCCCTCCTGCTGCCAGCGGTGCACCGCCTTGCCGAGCGTGCTGACGGGCACCGGAACGGTCTCTAACAATGCCTCTAGAGAGTCGTCCATGGCGGTGCGCGGCGCGGCCTCGTCCACGAGCAACTCGAAGAAAGCATTCGTGCGCTCGCTGGCGCACTCCTTCTTGCAAGCGTACCACTCCGCGTCCAGCTCGAAGCGGTAAGGCGTGTGTTCGCCCAGGCCTTCGGGCACCTCGACCTCGGCGAACAGCGCGGTCTGATCCTGGTAGCCGTAGCTCACCAGCTCGCCGTTGAGCACGAAGCGTCGCGGCCGCGGGTAGCGAACCTCCGACACCACGAAACCCTCGGGAGCGCTGAAGCGCGCCACGGTCGGCTTGCCGACGTCACCCGGATTCTTCCACGAAATGCGGTATCCATCGTGGATCTCGAAGCGCGCGACCAACCAGAACTTGCTGCCGGGCTTCAGCGCGAAGGCGCTGGTCTCGAAGCTCGCGCGGACCAGCGTTTGCGGAGCCGCATCTTCTGACGATCGTGGTGCCGGTGCCGGACTACGTCGTTCTGCGACATCACGCTTCGTTGCGGGTGCTTTTGCCTCCGTGGAGACAGACCCACACCCCATGAAGACCCACGCTGCCAGGCTCAGCAAACTGGAACGGAAGATGCCAAAACGCATGCCCACCCAACGACCGCAACACTGCAGAAAGTTAGAGGCATTCGCAGGCGCGCGACGCGGTCCCCTCGACTCGGTTCGAGTGACTCGCTGCACGTGCGGACCGAACTAAAAGCTCTGTGGCGCGCTGAGCAGCTTCGTCAACTCGGGCGCGGACTTCGGCTTCCCTGCCAGGAAACCCTGGATCATGGTACACCCCAGCTGCTCCAAGCAGCGGACCTGGTCGATGGTCTCGACCCCCTCGGCGACGACCTCGAGGTCGAGCGCCTTACCCAAGGCCAGCACGGCAGCCGCGATGGCCGCGTCGCTACCACCGCGCGCCACGTCTTTGACGAAGGAACGGTCGATCTTGAGTGAGTGGATCGGAAAACATTTCAGGTACTGTAACGACGAGTAGCCGGTGCCGAAGTCGTCGATTGCGATGCGCACGCCGAGCTCTGCCAGCTCGTTCAGTGTGCGCCGTACGGCGCTCGCGTCCTTGATCAGCACGCCCTCGGTGATCTCGATCTCGAGCCGGTGTCCCTCGATGTCCCAATCCGCAAGCGCCTTCTTCACGGTGGGCACGAGTGCGTCGCCTTCGAACTGACGCGGAGATACGTTGACAGCCAGACGCAGCTCGCCGAAACCGGCGTTGGTCCAGCGGCGCAACTCGGAACAAGCTGCCTGGAACAGCCACTCTCCGAGCTCGACGATGAGGCCGGTATCTTCGAGTATCGGGACGAAATCCGAGGGTTGCCGCAGGTCGCCCGCGGGATGCTGCCACCGAATCAGCGCTTCGACGCCGACGATCGTGCATGGCGTCCCGAGCTTGTATTTGGGCTGATAATGCAGAATGAACTCTTGGTTCTCCACCGCGCTGCCCAACTCGGCCTCCACCTGCATGCGGCGCACAGCGCGCTCGTGCAACTCGGAGCTGAAGAACTGGTAGTTGTTGCGACCGCGGTCCTTCGCGCGGTACATCGCTGAATCGGCGCGCTGCAGTAGTGTCTCTTCGTCACGGCCGTTGTCGGGGGCGAAGGCGATGCCGATGCTGGGGGTAGCAAACACCTCGCGCTGGTCGATGCGCATCGGCGTCGCAAAAGAGTTCAAGATGCGTTGCGCCAGGCGACTGACGTCGTCGTCGCTGGATACGTTGCTCACCAGCACGGCGAACTCGTCGCCGCCAAGGCGACCGACGACTTCGAACTCGGTGACGCTGCTCAACACACGCGAAGCCACGTGCTTCAACAAGGTATCGCCCGCGTTGTGCCCCAACGAGTCGTTGATCGACTTGAAGCGATCCAGATCCAGGAGCAAGAGCGCCGTCCGAGCGCCACGCGCCTCGTCCCGCGTGAGGGCCTGGCGCAACTCGTGGCGAAACAGGGTGCGATTGGCCAAGCCGGTGAGCTGGTCGTAATGAGTCAACAGCTCCAGTCGACTCTGGATCTGCTTGCGCTCGATGGCGTAGCGCAACGCGCGCAGCAACTTCTTCCCATCGATCTCGCTCTTGACCAGATAGTCCTGAGCGCCGCGCTGCACCGCCTTCAGCGATACGGATTCGCCCTCCATCGAACTCAGCACCACGAGCGGGGTCGACGGAGATACCGCGTGCAGCCTTTCGACCGTGATCACGCCCTCGGAATCGGGCAGGTTCAAGTCGCACAGCACCGCGGCGTAGCGTTGGTTCTCGACCAGGGTCAGCGCGCTCTTCAGGTTGTCCACGTGGACGACTCGAAACTCACCCGGCGAGGTCTCGTGCAGCAACGCGGTCACGCGGTTGGCGATCGCGTCGCTGTCCTCTAGCAGCAGAATCGGCAGGCCCACGCGCGACGGCGCCGGAATCGTCTGGCGCACCTGCTGCATGCGGCGCCGCCCGAACAGCTCCACGGCCTCACCCAGCAGCACGGCAAGGTCGCGGCTCGACCACGGCTTGTAGATCACCAGCTGCCGCACCGTTCCGTTCGCCCGCACGGGTGCGAAGCTGCGGTCCCCCGTGACGATGACGTAGGTGGACTCGGGGTGAACCAGCTTCAATCGCTCCACCAGGTCCATGCCTGCGATATCGGGCATACACTGGTCGGTCGCCACGACGGCGTATGTGTATTGTTCAGCCAGCGCGAGCGCTTCCTCGCCGTTGGCAGCCGTGTCGACGATGAACCCATGCCGGCGCATGGCGCGGGCGAATGTGCGACGCGCGGTGCTATCGTCGTCTACGAACAGCACCCGCTCCGCGGGAGCCGAGGCTCGCCGAGGCAGGTTGGAGCTCGGGTGGGGTGCTGGGGCCGAATCCACTTCACTTGATCAGCGGCGCAGAGGGCGGCCAGTAAAGACCCTGCCGCGCGCTAGTGGCCGCTCCATAGCATTTTTTGGTCAGGACTGAGGCGGCATCGGGGGGCGAGACCCCGACCGGTGGGAGCTCGTTACGGATCGAGATCCGCGCACAAGGGCGGCGAATGGTGAACCAGCGGTCTCGAATTCGCCATCACCCAGTCGATCTGACCCAGCGTGGCGGGGTCAGACCAGGTGTGCGCAAACACCAGTGCTCCAGTGCCGCGGCACACCGGGACGATCACCAACCTTGCGTGGAGCGGGGTACCCTTCACGCGCCATGTGCGCTGCTGCGCCGTGCCTAGAGGAGTGACGAGCGCGCCGTCCGCTACCGGCGTCATATCGCTCCGGTCGACCTCGGCCGCCTTCGACAGACTACCCAAGAACTCCGAGAACAGGCGCTCGCTGGTGTCGGGGCGCACCAGCCACTCCGACACCACCAGCAGTAACGTACCGGCGCCGCCGCCTGACTTCAGGAACACGCCGTCGCGCACGTCGGCGGTGAAGCCCTGCGGGATCGGCAGCATCAACGACAGGTACGGGGCCACCACAGTCGTCCCCATTACCCGAGTGGCTTCGCGAAACGGCGCGGGCCGCGGCGGACGCAGCGCGACTCTACCCAAGGGAGGCGCGAGCGCAGTCGGCGGCGCGGGCAGCGTGTTCAGGTACGCCAGCACCGGCGGCGCGTGGGCGGCAGCAAGACCGCGAGTGACCGCCACGTGAGGCCCGTGGCGGAGCACCTGAGTCGCGCCGGCGGCCGGCCCGAACTCGCGGCTCCAACAGTGCGCCGTGGCGCCGATGGCTCGCTCGAACTCGATCGCGTCGGCGTCAGCGTCCCAGGTGGTCGCCCACAACAAGACGCCAACCTCGTCGCGCTTGCCGATCGTGAATGCGTCGCCCCCCCAACCCGAAGCGGCGACGCGGGCCCCTTCGAGTCCGTTGCATGCTCTGAGCAGCGTCTTCACCTGCAGCTCGCCCAGCTGCCCGCTCGCGAGGGTCGTGTAGGCGGCGGGGAGCCGCGGGGTTCCGACCTGGGTCGCGAGTTCGCCGCTGAGGTACTTCTCGGGGTGCATGACTTGCTCGGTCGTGCGCGGCGGGCTTCGGTAAACGCCGTTGACCAGTGGGTAACCCCCGGCGCGGTACAAGCTGCCCATCAACAGCGCGCCGCCGAGATAAGGGAATACCAGCCGCTCGCGCACCGAAGCTGGTGCGCGGGCCAGCACGTCGGAGCTGTGCGACACCGTCGGATACTGGCCAGCTTCATCCGCCAAGATCGCGCGCTCGACCCGAGCGATGACGCGTGTCAGCGGCGCGTGCTGCTCGTCGGCCGCGTACGCCAGCATCACGAGCATGGCGTCGCCTTCGAGCATCGCGAGCGCCGCGAGACGTTCGTCCTCGTTCGTCAAGCGGGCGATGTCTGGGATGGGAAAGTGCTGATGCTGCAGCGAATGCCCGACCTCATGCGCGACGACCCAAAGCGGTCGGAGCGACGCGTCGTCGTCGGTGCGCTCGGCGTCCTCCCTCACGTGCACGGTGAACGTGCGCTCGTCGAAGAACGCCACGATTTCGTCGCGACGCACGCTGGCGAGCGACTCCGAGGCGCCGCGGTGCGAGCCGGCGAACCCGAACGCGTGCTGAAACGCCGGGTGGTCGGCGGAGGTCTCGAGCTCCGCCTCGTCGGGTTCCGACTCGATCAGCTCGCGAAACTCGTCGGGGTCGTGCAGGACGAAGCGAGTGGAGCGGAGCTGAGGCAGCTGGCGGAGCCAGGCGATGCGCTGCAGCAACCGCTCGGGTTCGGCCTCGAGCAGGCGAAAGCCGTCGGGGCTTTCGGCAGGCCCTCGAGCGCAGCCCGCTACCAGCGCGCACACAGCTACTCCGGCGAGCGCGGACGAAATGCGAGAACCCGACATCAGGCCGATCCACGATACAGGCTAGATCACGGGCCCGAAAAGCTTTTCGTTGCCATCGGACCCAGCGACGAACAGTTGCAGGGCAATCCGGTCCCGCGGGCCCTGATAGTACTCCACGTTCAGCAGGTGTTCGCCGGCAGCAAGCGGGACCGTCGCGCGCTTGGATGCCGGTGGATGCTGGCGGTCGTTGTCGATGATCAGGTGCCCGTCGACGTACAACAGCGACCCGTCGTCGGAGATCAGCCGAAAGGTGTAGTAGTCGGCGGTCTGGACGCGGAACTTGCCGCGGTAGTAGATGGCAAACCACTCGGTGCGCGAGGTGATGCCCGGGAAACCGTCGGTGAAGCTGCGCGGCGGAATGTCGAGATGATCGGTGAAGAAGCTGATCTCGGTGTTGCATCCCCGGAGCTGGCGCAAGCTCTCCGTGGTCTCGGGAATGAAGCAGACCTCAGCACGGAACGCCCCGCTCGGACCGCCGAAGGCAAAAGGCGTCGTCAGGCGCCCGCCGCCGCGACCGAAGCCGGAACCCGGTCCGCCCGGTCCGCTGCGCGAGCCGGGCCCCGTCCCGGGATACGGTCCGAGCGCGGAGGTGTCGGGCGCGACCCGGGCTGGCATCGCCGCGGCGCTCGCCACGCGCTCGTGGTTCGAAGCTTGGCTCACCAGATCGGCGCCGGCCGCCGGCGTTTCCGCTTCGCCGGCAGTGACCTCGGGGTTCGTCGCGGGCACTTGCGGCGCGCTCGGCGCCTTCGCCATCCGCGGCACGGCGGGGCGCTGCGCAGCCGCTTTTCGCGGTGTCGGTGCGGGTGCGGGTGCGCCCCCGCCCGGCGGCGCGCTCGCAGGCGAGCTCACCGGCTCGATCAGGACCGGCACCAGGCCTAGCTCGGTCTCGGCGGGCTCAGCCGGGGGGCGCTCGCATCGAGCTCGCGATGCTCCGACGAGGAGGGTGAGTGCGGCGTGCAGCAGCGCGGCGCAGAAAAGGTAGAGGCCCGCGCGCTGCGGCGTCAGGTCTCGTCTGGCACCGGAAGAGAGAGGCTGCACCAAGTCAACGGATTCTTAGCGCAGTTTTGCGCCGCCGCCGCTTCTCGCTTTGAGCGCGACGCCGCCGGTGCGAGTGCCCGCGGGCGCCTTCAGTCGGACTTCTTCGCTAGTTCGGGCACGACGCGCGCCACGCGCTTGTGCACGAGCTCACGCACGAGCCGCCACAGGTTCTCCTCGTCGTCCACCTCGCCGAGCAAGCCCAGCGGGACTTGGAAGCCACCCATGTCTGCGCGACCGCCGCCGTACGGACGCCCCTCGGCGTCGGCGCCGAACGCGTTCTGCATGAAGCTCGCCGGATCGACGCTCGCGCGGCTGGTGCGCAGGGAGCCGTCGATGCGATCGTCGACGATGCCGTACACGAGCACGGTGTCGATGTCTTCCCGGCGCATGATGAAGTCCGCGGCCATCGGAATGGCGTCGCGGTTGAGCCCGGAGACGCGGCCCACGCCCGCGATCGCGAAATCGCGAATGACCTCGAGGTCGCGCAGCGCCACGCCCACTGCCTCCATGGCTTCGGCCGTGATACTGCGACGGCCGATACGGCTCAGCTTTTCTGCGTCGCAGAGCGGCTTGAGATACGCCGCAGCACGGAAGTCGATCGGGGTCGCGAATGCGAAATCGTCCGTATCCGTCTGAATGCCGAAGAACATCGCGGTAGCGACGGCAGTGTCGTCGTTCCCCTCGGCCCCTAGCGGGCTCAGACCATGTTCGGCGTATTCCGTATAGATGGTGCACGTCGCGCCCACGTCATGCCGAATGTCGACGAAGGGCGCCTTGGGGATACTCGCGGGCCGGTGGTGGTCGACCACGGTCAGCAGCTCGAGGTGATCGGGGAGCTGGATGGAGGCCTCGGTCGCGCTCGCGTCCACCAGTGACAGGTACCCGAACTGCTCGAGTTCCTCGGTCTTTTTGATGCGCGTCATCGGCACGTTCAGCAACTTGACCAACGCGCGGTTCTCGGAGCGAGAAATGGGCAGCACGTGAGCAATGCTCGCGTGGACACCCAAGCGTTCACAGATCCGCTTGTGAGCCAGCGCGCTTCCAATGGCATCCGGATCGGGATGCCCGCCCAACAGAATGACGAGTGGTTTATCGGTCGCAGGCTTCAGCGCCTGCTCCAGCAGTTGGGCTTTGTGTCCGTTGTTCCCGTTCGTACCCATGAAGGCTCCGGTGCGGCTTAGCTTGCTACATCAAGCGGCCACCTTGGGGCGCTTTATCACTCCGTCAGCGTTGGGCGGAGAGGTCACGGGACCCCACCCATCGGCCGGCAGCGCCAATTAGTGTATCGATTTCAATTATTTCTAATGATGAGCGGCGGCCCGGCCAGCGTTGTCATTTCGGCGGCACGGAGCGCGCGATCCTCGTGAGGTCCAGGCTCATCGAGTCATTCAACTTGTACATGCGGAGACTAGCGCGAAAGGTCGACCACTGGTAGGTAGAGGACAAAAAGCAGGTTTAACCAGCTGGAACTCTTTCAGGAATAAACGATCTTCAACACTTAGCGGTAGCGGGCGCGCCCGAACCCGAAAACGAACTTGACGAGGGAGCCCGTGCGGCGCAGCCTAGCGGTCACCAAGAATGGCCGCGTGCGACCCGTACAACGACTCTGCTCGATCCGGTTTGGTAGCCGGGGAGTTGGTCCGCGTCATTCTTAGCCTCGTACTCGTACTCGGGCTTATCAGCCTGGGTGCGTCGGTCGCCTGAGTCTCAACACCTCACAGATTCAGACCCTCGCACCCAAAGCTGGTGCGGGGGTTTTTTCGTTTGATCCCCTTAAGAACGCGCAACCCGAGCAAAGAAATTCAAGGAGCAAACCGTGGCTGCACCCATGAACGAAGTCATTCGACACACCGCCGACCTACAATCGTCGCCCCGCACTCTCAGCGGCGCGCAGCTGATTTGGGAAGCGCTGGTACGGGAAGGCACGGAAGTGGTGTTCGGGTACCCGGGCGGCGCGATCATGCCCGCGTACGATGCGATGATCCAGTACCCGATCCGGCACGTGCTGGTTCGCCATGAGCAAGGCGCAGCGCACATGGCCGAAGGTTACGCACGCGCTACCGGGCGCGTCGGAGTGGCGGTCGCCACCTCTGGTCCCGGAGCCACCAACTTGGTCACCGGCATCGCCAACGCGATGATGGACTCGGTACCCATCGTGTGCATCACCGGGCAGGTGCCCTCGAGCCTGATCGGTAGCGACGCCTTCCAGGAAGTCGACATCACTGGGGTCACGTTGCCGATCACCAAGCACAACCTGCTGGTGACCGAGCCTCAGCACATAGCACCGGCGATCCGCGAGGCGTTTTATATCGCGCGTTCGGGACGCCCCGGTCCGGTCGTCGTGGACATCACCAAGGACGCACAGCAGAAGAGCTGCGAGTACGTGCCCGACGATTCACCCGTTCGTTTACCCGGCTATCGCCCAGAGCACCACGTGGCCTCACGGGACATCGAGGAGGCCGCGCGCATGATCGCGGCCGCCCGTCGTCCCGTGATTTTCTGCGGCCACGGGGTGATCAAGTCCGAAGCGACCGAGCTTTTGCTGGAGTTGGTCCGACGCACCAACATTCCGGTGGCCTGCACGCTGCTCGGCTTGGGCGGCTTCCCCGCCAGCCACCCGCGAGCGCTGGGCATGATGGGTATGCACGGTGAAGCCTGGGTGAATCGCGCCATTCAAGAGGCCGACCTGATCCTAGCGATCGGCATGCGCTTCGACGACCGTGTCACGGGCAACCTGAAGACCTACGCCAAGAATGCCAAGAAGATTCACATCGAGCTCGACCCCGCCGAGATCAACAAGAACGTAAAGGTCGACCTACCGTTAGTGGGCAACGCACGGGAGATCTTGGCAGAGCTGATGCCGCGCCTCGCCTCGCCAGCCGTCGACGAATGGGTCAACCACATCGAAGAGCTGAAGGGCGAGAGCGCGGTGCTCGAGATCCAGCACATGCCAGACAATGGCAGGTTGTTCGCGGCGCACGTGGTGCACGACTTGTGGCGCCTCACCGATGGAAAATCGCTGATCGTCACCGACGTCGGGCAGCATCAGATGTGGGAGGCGCAGTACTACAAGCACGACCACCCGAAGAAGCTCATCACCTCCGGTGGGCTCGGCACCATGGGCTTTGCCCTGCCCGCTGCCATCGGCGCCAAGTTCGCATGTCCGGAAGACGACGTGTGGGTGATCGTTGGCGATGGCGGCTTTCAGATGACTGCGTGTGAGCTAGCGACCTGCGCGCAGGAAGGCATCAAGGTCAACATTGCCATCATCAACAACGGCTACTTGGGCATGGTGCGCCAGTGGCAGCAGTTCTTCTTCGGCGGCCGCTACGTGGCAACGCCGATGAAGAGCCCGGACTTCGTGAAGCTCGCCGAAGCCCATGGTCTGAAGGGGCTGCGCGTCACCGAACGCGCGAACGTCAAGGCAGCAGTCGAAGCCGCGCGCGCCGCCGAAGAGACCTGCATCATCGACTTCCGCGTCGAACAGGAAGACAGCGTGTACCCCATGGTACCGGCAGGCGCCGACTTGCAAGACATGATCCGGCGTCCCAGCAATGGCAGCGGCGCTCCGCCCGCGAGCACCCACAACCCGATCTTCGAAACGGGGAAGGACAAATGAGCATGACCTCACAAGACCCGCAGCCGCTCAGAACCTTCGTCGCCTACGTCGAGGACAAGCCCGGTGTTCTCAACCGCATCGCGTCGCTGTTCCGACGCCGCGAATACAACATCGTGTCGCTCAACGTCGGGCGCACGCACCAAGACGGTGTCAGCCGCATGACGTTCCAGGTGGCCGCCGACGCCGACAAGAGCCGCCGCATCGAAGCCAACCTTTACAAATTGGTGAACGTGCTCAGCGTCGAGGACATCACCGACAAGCAGGCAGTGATCCGCGACCTGGCGCTAATCAAGGTGCGGGTCGGGCCCGAGCGGCGCACCGAAGTGTTGCAGCTGGTGCAGGTGTTCCGGGCACGCGCCGTCGACGTGGCACCGCAGTCGTTGACCGTCGAAATCACCGGCAGCCAAGACAAGATCGGCGGTCTTTTGGCGGCTTTGACGCCGTTCGGCATTCTAGAGATGGTGCAATCGGGCACCGTAGCCATGACCCGCGGCGACGAAGGCGACGCCGCTCGCTCTGCCAGACAGTCTACCGTACGCAGCGTCAGCGCTGCGTGACGAGCTAAGGGAACGACAATGTCCAATTCTGACTCGATAAACATGGTCCCACCTCCCGAAAACTACGTGCGCATCTTCGACACGACCCTTCGCGACGGCGAGCAATCCCCCGGTGCTACGCTCACGTCCGAAGAGAAGCTCGAAGTCGCGCGCGGGCTTTCGCGGCTCGGTGTGGACGTGATCGAGGCGGGGTTCCCAGCAGCTTCTCCCGATGACCTGGCAGCCGTCCAGCGGATCGCCCGCGAAGTCGGCGCACAGCTCATCGACGGGCGTCCCAGCGCCGAGCCACCCATCATTTGTGGGCTGGCTCGGGCGACGGAAAAGGACATCGACAACGCTTTCGATGGTGTGCGACAGGCGAAACACCCTCGAATCCATACATTCCTTGCCACCTCGCCGATTCATCGCGAACACAAGCTGAGGATGACGCAAGCGGAGGTGCTCGATCGCGCCCAGGCGATGGTGCGCTACGCCAAGCGCCTCTGCGCCGACATCGAGTTCAGTCCGGAAGACGCGGGCCGCACCGAACCGGAATTCTTGTACGAAGTGATCGCCGCCGCCATCGAGGCGGGTGCTACCACCATCAACATCCCTGACACGGTCGGCTACCGGCTACCGCACGAATTCGGCGCCTTGGTGGCCGGCATCGTGGCGAACGTAAAGCGCATCCACGAGGTAGTGCTGTCGGTGCACTGCCACAACGACCTGGGTCTCGCCACGGCCAACACGCTGGCGGGCATCGCGGCAGGGGCGCGCCAGGTCGAGGTCACGGTCAACGGCATCGGCGAGCGCGCCGGCAACACCAGCTTGGAAGAGGTGGTGATGACCCTGCACACGCGCCGGGCTACGTTTGGCTTGAGCACGGGCATCGATACGACGCAGCTGACCCGCGCGAGTAAGCTGGTCTCGTCGCGCACCGACATGGTGGTGCAACCGAACAAGGCCATCGTCGGCGCCAATGCCTTCGCGCACGAATCGGGCATCCACCAAGACGGCATGCTGAAGCACGAAGAGACCTATGAAATCATGCGTCCCGAAACCGTCGGCGCGAGCAAGAGCCTGCTGGTGCTGGGCAAACATTCAGGCCGACACGCCTTCGCCGTGCGCCTGAAAGAGTTGGGGCGCGCGCTGGAAGGCGACGCGCTGGATCGGGCCTTCTCGCGCTTCAAGACCTTGGCCGACAAGAAGAAGCGCATCACCGACGCGGATCTCGAGGCGCTCGCGACCTCCGAGATTGGTTCAGGTCCGGAATTGTTCGCGCTCGAAGCCATTCAGGTGATCGCTGGGATGGGCATGCCTACCGCGACGGTCAAGCTGCGCTGCCCGGACGGGGAATCGCGCGTCTCGGTGGCGATCGGGACGGGTCCGGTCGACGCCACCTTCCGCGCCATCGACCAGCTCGTGGAAGCACCGGCAGAGCTGCAAGAGTACTCGATCAACGCCGTGACCGAAGGCATCGACGCGCTCGGTGAAGCCTCCGTCCGCGTGCTCGCCAAATCGGAGGGCACGCGCATCAAGGCTCAGTTCGGCAGCACGCACTTGCCGATCTTTCACGGGCAGGCCGCAGACACCGACGTGATCGTGGCCAGCGCCAAGGCGTACCTCTCCGCCCTGAACCGCTTGATGGGTTCGCTCGGGCTTGCCAAGCAAGGCGAGCAGCCTGCCGGCTCTGCCGAACAGGCGGGCTATGCCAACTCCGGCAGGACCGGCTGATTGCACCATGGCCAATCCTAGCGCCGGGCCTGCCGATCGTCGGGTAGCCGTCTACGACACCACGCTGCGTGATGGCACGCAGCGTGAGGGAGTCTCTTACACGCTCCGCGACAAGCTGCGCATCGCCAGGCGCCTGGATGCCTTTGGCGTCGACTTCATCGAGGGCGGCTGGCCTTTCTCGAACCCCAAGGATTCGGAGTTCTTCAAGCGGGCGAAAGACGTCGACTGGAACCACGCCTGCATCACCGCCTTCGGCTCGACGCGGCGCGCGCAGTTTGCCCCCGAAGACGACCCGAACCTGCGAGCCTTGGTCGATACCGGGGCTCCCGCCTGCACCATCTTCGGCAAGAGCTGGACGCTGCACGTCACCGACGTGCTCCGCATCTCACTCGACGAGAACCTGAAGCTCATCGAAGAGAGCGTCGCTTTTCTCAAGCAAGCCGGGCGGCGTGTGATCTACGACGCCGAGCACTTCTTCGATGGCTATCTCGCGGACCCGAGCTATGCGCTCGAAACCCTGCGCGCGGCCATCCGGGGCGGCGCCGAAGTCGTGGTCCTGTGCGAAACCAACGGCGGCCGCTTGCCGTGGGACGTCGCCGAGATCGTCGAGACCGTGATCGGTACCACGGGCCATCCCGTCGGGATCCACGCGCACGACGACACCGGCTGCGGCGTCGCCAATAGCCTGGCCGCCGTGCGCGCAGGCGCGCGGCACGTCCAGGGTACCATCAACGGCTTCGGCGAGCGCTGCGGCAACGCAAACCTGAGCGCGATCGTCCCGAACCTGGAGCTGAAGCTGGGACTCGAGACCACGGCTCGGCCGCGACTCGCCGAGATCACCGAGCTGTCGCTGTTCGTCTCGGAAGTCGCGAACCTCGTGCCCAACGACCATCAGGCTTACGTGGGCCGCGCTGCCTTCGCTCACAAGGGGGGCGTGCACGTGGCAGCGATGCGCCGGCACCCGGACTCTTACCAGCACATCGAGCCTGCGCTGGTCGGTAACGAGATGCGAGTCGTCGTCAGCGAGCTGTCAGGACGTGGCAACGTGCTCTCCAAGGCCGAAGAGCTGGGTGTTTCGCACGCGTTCAGTGAGCAGGAAGCCCTCGACGACATCAAGCAGGCCGAAGCGCGCGGGATCTCGTTCGAAAGTGCCGAGGCCTCCATCGCGTTGCTCCTGCGCCGCAAAGACGTGAGCTACAAAGCCCCCTTCCGCATCCTCGACTACCAAACCATGGTGGGCAAGCGCGCGGGCACCGACACCTTCGCCGAAGCCACCGTGAAGCTCAGCGTGGGCAGCGAAGTGGTGCACACGGCGGCCGACGGCAACGGTCCGGTGGCGGCGCTCGCGACGGCGCTCCGCAAAGGACTGGCTCCGTTCTATCCCGAAGTGCAGCGGATCCACCTCGAGGACTACAAAGTGCGCATCCTCGACGGGGCGGCGGGCACCGAGGCCATCACCCGCGTCCTGATCGACAGCGGCAACGGTTTCGACAACTGGAGCACCGTGGGCGCGTCGTCCAACATCATCGAAGCATCGATGCACGCCCTGCTCGACTCGATCGAGTACGGGCTGGTTCTGGCGGAACAGACGTCTCGGGACAGTGTGTACCCGCCGAGCTCGCTCGGCACCGAGCCGTCGGGCGCGCCTAACCCCGACTCACCTGCGGGTGCTGCGACGAGCGCCGACCCCGCCGAGAAAACAAACCCGAGTCACGCCGCACGCCGGCCTGGCTCCTTGGAGGCATCATGAAAGCAAGTCTCGTCACCCTTCCGGGCGACGGTATCGGCCCCGAAATCGTGGCCCAGGCCAAGCGCGTCCTCGAACAGGTCGCGCGCAAGTTCCACCACGAGTTCAGCTTCGAGGAGCACTTGATGGGGGGCATCGCCATCGACGAGACCGGTGAGCCGCTGCCCGAAGCGACTCTGGCGGCCTGTAGAAAATCCGACGCCGTGCTCTTGGGCGCCGTCGGAGGGCCCAAGTGGGACGACCCCAAGGCGAAGACCCGGCCCGAGAAGGGGCTGCTCGCGATCCGCAAGGGGCTCGGCTTGTTCGCGAACCTGCGCCCGGTGCGCACCTACCCCGATCTGATCGGCGCTTCGCCGCTGAAAGAAGATCGCATCCGGGGCGTCGATCTACTCGTCGTGCGTGAGCTGACGGGCGGGCTTTACTTCGGGAAGCAGTACCGCGAGCAAACCCCCGAGCAAGGCGAACGCGCCGTGGACACTTTGGAGTACACCGAGGCCGAGGTGCATCGCGTGGTGAAGCTCGCCTGCGAGCTCGCGCGCGGACGCCGGAAGCTCGTGACCTCCGTCGACAAGGCCAACGTACTCGAATCCTCCCGTCTCTGGCGCCAAGTCGCCACGCGCGTGCACGCCGACTACCAAGAGTTGACACTGGAGCACCAGCTGGTCGATTCCTGCGCGATGCGCCTCGTGACCCACCCAGGTAGCTTCGACGTGATCGTCACCGAGAACATGTTTGGCGACATCCTCTCCGACGAAGCCGCGGTGCTCACCGGTTCGCTCGGGATGTTGCCGAGCGCCTCGCTGGGTCAAGGCCGCCTCGGCCTCTACGAACCCATCCACGGCTCCGCCCCCGACATCGCCGGCAAAGGCGTCGCGAATCCGCTCGCAACGATTCTGAGCGCGGCTCTGCTGCTCAGGCACAGCCTCGGCCTCGAACAGGAAGCCGTCGCCGTCGAAACAGCTGTCGATCAGGCCCTCGCGTCCGGCGTGCGCACCCGCGATCTCGGCGGCACCGCCGACACCCAGACCATGGGCGACGCGGTGTTGAAGCAGCTGTAGGTTCCTGCCACCGCTGGCTGTCGGGCCAGCCCGCCTGTAAGACTCACCGACCGCGGGGAGCTACTGGAGGCACCCGACGTGGGGTCGTCGCACGTTCCCGAAACTGGCGCCCTCCCGCTGCGCCGCGCGACCCAACGTGGGCGACGCATGTGGGGCGACCCAACGATGGGCGTCGCACGGCTCCGAAACTGGGCACCCTCCGGCCCACCGCTCCCAGCGTGGGCGACCCAACGTGGGCGACCCAATGTGGGCGACCCAACGTGGGCGACCCAACGTGGGCGACCCAACGTGGGCGACCCAACGTGGGCGACCCAACGTGGGCGACCCAACGTGGGCGACCCAACGTGGGCGACCGAAACGTGGGCGACCCAACGTGGGTCGTCCCACGTTTCCTCAAACTGTGAGCCCTCTGACCCACCGCCGCTCCCAGCGACCCAATGTGGGTCGT
>JAICQQ010000063.1 GCA_025937785.1 Polyangiaceae bacterium | reverse complement strand
TCGACCGACTCGAGGCTGGCGATCGGCCCTTCCCAGATTTCGAAGCCCACGGCCACGGCATTGATTTGAGTGCCCGGAATCGTGAAGCCGCGGGCCTCGGCGTCGCGCACGAAGTCCATCACGTCGAATTCGATTTCGTGCGAGTCGCTGCCTTCGGCTCGCACCCAGTTGATGATGGGCAAGTTGTTCACGCTGCCGTCCCAGATGTCCCAAACCCCCGGTACGTTGGCGACCGTGACCCCCAGATGGTTCGCGTTCTTAGCGCCCGCCGGCTGAAAACTCGGCGGATCGCGCAACCAAACCATCAGGTAACCCTGGAGCTGGTTGCCCGTCCCCACCCAAATGTCGTAGGCCGCGTTGTACTCCCCTTCATTGCCGTTGGGAGCCCAGCGCCAGCCGGTTCGGAGCGAGGTGATCGAATCGCGGCTCGCCGGCAGCCCGCACTCGGGCACCTGCATGACCGAATACTTGCCGCAGAACACCGTGGGATACCCGGCGGGTTGCCCGCCATTCCCCGCGCTGCCAGTCAGGCTCTCCACGATGAACGACGTGCCCTCCCACGAGATGGTGTGCGCATCGAAGCCCGGACCCCAACCGTTGGTAATGAAGACATAAGGGTCTTGGTTGCGCGAGACGAGCGCCGTCTCATAGCGCTCCATGGTGCTGCCGCTGCCGGTCATGGTGGCCGATCCGAGGCCCTCGGAATCGTTGCCAGTACCACCGACGCCGCTGGTAGAGCTGCTGGCCGCGGTGCCTCCCGCACCGTTAGTGGCAGTAGCGGCACTCGTGCTTGCGGTCGCGTTCGAAGCGTTAGAGGCCGCAGCGGTCGTGGCGAGCGCAGTCGTCGACCCGCTGCTGGCGCTCACCGTGCTCGTAGCAGTCGTTGCGACGCTGGTGCTTGCGGCGCTAGCGCTCGTCAGCGCGCCGGTGCTGGCGTTGCTCGCCGAGATCGACGACGCAGCATTCGAGGTCACGTCGCCAAGAGCGTCGGTTTCGTGACTCTGGGTGACACTCGAGCAAGCGGAAAGCCCGAACAAGCACACACCCTTGGGGAACGCGCGAAACGAAAGGCACATAGGGATGAGTTTCCTTGAAGCTACGGGAAGCTCCGACGCGCGCCTGGGGCGACCACGCGTCGAGGGGACACGCAGCTAACCTACTCCGCGAGGCGAGCTCGGTAGGGCCGAAAGCGCCGTGAAGTATTCTAGCGCGGCGAGCAGAGTTCACATTTCGAACGCACAGATCTCGTTCTGGGCTGGGCCACGACAGATTCTGACAACTCTCGGCGCCGGAGGTGCCTGCATCCGTGGGCCGCTCGCGTGCTGTCTTCTGCGACGCTTCACGCGTCACACGAGGCGGCGCACGCGTCCCGTCGACCAGCGCAAATAGATCCGCCCCTGACCATCGGTGAGCACGCAGAGCGGGCCGAAGCGGAGAACGCGTTTCAACCAGGGCATGGAAGTTACTTGGACCCGTGCGCGCGACGGGGCAAGGGTGGAGTTGCCGTGATCCGAACGCGAGGGGCGGGCGCGCCGATCGTCCAAACCGGTCGTCTACGTCTCTCGCTGGTCCTGTGGCAGTTTTGCTCCTGATCCGCTCACTAACCGCCAGCCAGCGTCCTGCAGTCGCACCGCGCGATGTTTCGAACAAGTAGCCAGCCTCACATTCACTGCCATTTGCTCGAATCCGTGGTCGAGTAGACGCCACGGATTTGGAGACAAGAGACTTGACGCTGCCAGCGCTAGGGCGATTGCCCTAGGCGCAGGCAGGCGAAAGACTGGAACAGAGGTACCGGGCTCGGTCTTTCGACCGTGTTCGGGATCGTAAAGCAGAGCCGCGGCTTCATCGAGGTCACGACGGAACCTGGGCATGGATCGACCTTCCGCGTTACTTGCCGGAAACGTGGGAAGAATACGAGAGTCCCAGGTGGCGACACGGATCCTGCGCCGACACGACTATCACGTGCTCGAGACGAGCAACGCAGGCGAGGCTCTACTGACCAGCGAACTGCGGGGCAATTTCGGAGGCGGTGCCGGAAACGAACAGTATGCGCATCTCCGGGCGCTGCTCGATCAACCGCTCCGCGAGCAGGTGGATTGGGGGCGGGTGCAGTCCATCAACGAGCGCAGCACTTACCTGCAGAAACCCATCGAACCCACGGAGCTCGTGCGGCGGGTGCGCGAAGCACTCGACGCCAGGGAACGACGTTCGTGGCTTTCGGTCGCCGGCTACCGCGAAAAAGTCGGTAGAATTCAATAGTTATACCGATCGCCCGGAACCATCTGCTCTCCTGGATTGGCGCGCTGCACGAGCGCCAACCCGTTCGCGAGCCTCTGGAAACGGGCTACGCTTGCCAAGACCGTGCGCCGCGACAAGTCCCTGCCCTGGCTGCTCCTGCTATCGCTGCCCGGCTGTGGCGATAGCATCCCCCTGGGAGATTACTTGCTGTGGCACGCTGATCACGAGACGGGCGACGTGAACGAATGGTCGCAACCGGGCGTGGACGGGGCGAGCATCGTCGACGCCACGGTAACGGACGAACGCGCACACCGAGGCAACTACGCACTCAAGCTGGCGAACACGGGTACCGAGTCGAGCATCGGCGCGGGGTTCGACTTCAATGTTGCGCGTGAAGCTTACTTCAGCGCTTGGTTCTACCTGCCGGAAGCGTACGGCGACGTCGAATCGTGGCTCCTGTTCGGATTTGCCTCGCGTGGCACGGGTTGCACCGATGCCGACGATCTGTGTGCCGGCGTGGACTTGCGTTTGCGCTCCGTCCCTAGCGGCGATCTGTTGCTGTACGTCTTCAACAGCGAGCCCGACGCGCTGCAGCCCCCACTCTCCGATCCCCCCTACTTCGTGCCCATCGGGCGCTGGTTCCACGTCGAAGCGCGGTACCGCCGCGCCGTCGATCATGACGGCCGCTTTCACGTATGGGTCGACGGCGAACCCTTGTTTCGCTTCGAGGGCTGGCGCACCGCCGAATTCGACAATCTGTTCTGGGGGCTGGGCAATCCGCCGCGCGAAACGGCGCTGATTTACGCCGACGACGCTGCCATCAGCGCAATCGGCGTGACGCCCCAAGCCAGCTTCGAATGACGCGGGCGATCGGGTGCTGCAACGGGCCTGGCTTCAGGGCCCCGCATCTGACGGCTGGCGCTCGGGCATGAAGGCGTCCACGCCGTCGCCCAGCGTGCCGTGATTGCCGTGGCCCGATCGGTCGTAGGCGATGCTGTTGCCCGGCGCTTCGTCGAACGGCCAGTACGCGACCAGCTCGTCCGTCGACACCGGCTCAGCGTCGGCTTCGGCCCGTACTTCGCTCGGGCTGAGCACGCGAGCATACAAACGCAGATCGTCGAGGGATCCGGCGAACTGTTGACTCGAGCCATCGAAGCTGCCGAGCCAGCTCGAGGTGGGCGTGCGAGACTGGGGCGGCTGTTCGCCCTCGGCCACGAGCTCGCCGTTCAGGTACAGCCGCTGCTCGTAGATGTCGGCCGCATCGTCGATCTGCGTCTGGACGTGGGCCACGTGGTACCAGCGATCGGGAACCACGCTGCTGTCCGCTTGCGCGAAGATGCGCATGCCCCAAACGCTCCACGCGGTCAGCCGCCCCTGGCTGAAGCCGAACATCGTTCCGCTCTCGATGCCGCGCCGCATGGTGAAGAACGCCTCGTCCACGTCTTGGCGCGCTGGCTTGACCCATGCGCTGATGCTCTGGCTGGCTTTCGCAATGGGGAAGTAAGCGTTTGCGGTGGTAGCGTACTGCTGGTCGCGCTCGAAGCTCAGCGCATAATCGACGCTGGTTACCGCGGGTACGGGCCGCGCCTCGAGCCCGGGCAAACGGGTCCCATCCGGCTCACCGCACGCGGCGCCGAGAACGCCGCCGAGGAGTGGCGCGAGTGGCAACCGGAAACCGTTCACGAGCAGAACTGTGCCCGAGCGCCGCCGCGAGAACAACGGGCTCCGTTCGTAGCCCCGGTTCTGCTACGAGTCAGCCGTGAGTTTTCGTGCACTCCTACACCTGCTCGGGCACGCGCTCTGGCCTGGCCTGCTCGCCCGGCTTGCGTGGCCGCGCACGTTTTGGCGGGCATGGCTGACGCTGGTGCTCGCGAACTTGGTCGACCTCGACCACCTGCTGGCCGACCCCATCTACGATCCGGGCCGCTGCAGCATTGGCCATCACCCCCTGCACACGCTGCCAGCGATCGCCGTCTACGCGCTGCTCGTCCTCCCGCGACCGACACGTGTGCTCGCAGTGGGCCTGCTGCTGCATATGCTGTGGGACCAGATCGACTGCTGGTGGATGCGGGTCTGCTAGGCCCCTGCCCACATCATGGCCCGCCGCCCGGAACTCCGCATCGATTCGAGGTTCGCAGGTGGCGCGCCAGCTGTGCGCCGAGGTCGCACCAACCCGGGCGGTCGTGCGCAGGGAGACGCCGACCAGCGTTGTGACTCCCTTCGAAGGCAGGTTAGCATCTTAGTCAGTGACCCAACCGTGCCATCAATGCGGCGCCGCGCTCGCGCCCGGTGCGACTCAATGCGCGTACTGTGGAGCAGTCACCCAACTCGCGCACGATCTTTCGCGGCAAGCGCACGCGCAGCAGCAGCAGTTCGCCTATCAGCAACAGCAGGTGGCGTTGCATCACCAAGTAGCGCGCCAGCACGACGCCAAGGCGTCCATCGAACGCACCGCGTTGCACTCCATGATCTGGTCAGCCCTCGGGCTTTTGTGCTGCCTGATCCCGTTGTTCGGCATCGTGGGCATCGTGATGGCCCTCCGGGCTCGCAAGATGGCCCGCAAGTATGGTCTCGTCATCCCGACTACGGCGACGATCGGATTGGTCCTCGGCGCCTTCTCGCTCTTGGCATCCGTCTTCAGCTACACGTTCATCGTGCTTCAAGAAATCAAGCGGGCCGATCGCATCGATCAGCTCGAATCGAAGGTCGGAGCCCAGGCCCTGGCGCAGCAGCTGGCGCCCGAAACCGCATGCGACCTGGCCGAGCTGCGCTTGCTGAAGGACGGGATTGGCAGCGTGTCGGGGGGCAGCGTCGAGGAATTCGAGTGCACTGGCAAGTTGCAGCAGAACGGCGATACCGCGGTGCTCGACGACTACAGTTTCGATTGGACGAGCCATGGCAGACGCCATGTCAAAGTCTGCTACCGCCGGGGTACCCGCTGGACGGCAACCGGCTTCCGCAGCACCGCGAGCTGCGAAGAGGCTGAAGACGTGGCCGCGCTGTTCACGGACGACCCAGGAAACGCCAAGCCCGCAAGCTCGGAAGGCCCGGCTGCACCCCCCCCGTCGACGCCGTAGACAGCGAGTCGTACCGCGAAGCCCTTCGCGTTTCGTGGTAAGAGCGTCGCATGCGTGCATTCCGAGCATTGCCCACGCTGTTGCTTTCGACGGTGTTCGCCTGTTCCCCGCGGCCGAACGAGCCTCGAACCGCCGGCGCGACCCCGGAGTCCTGCGAACAGCAGCGCCAGGAGCTGATCGCCCTGCTCGAGCACTTGCCCGAGCGCGCCGTGGCAGGCGCGGTCCACGTGGAGCTGCCCAAAGCTACCCTCGGCGGGAACGTCGGCACCGGGGCGGTGCTCGAAGTCGACGCACGAGCGGCTTGGCTCGACGGCGAACCCCTCGTGGGTGAGAGCCACGCGGCGCGCGCGGTCCGTCTCGAAGGCTCGCTGGCGGAGGCGCTCGACGAGCACGCAGGCCACGCGCGGGCGCCCCAGAGTTCCACGGAACCCGGGCACCGCCCCACGCTGTACATCGCCGGTGCTGCTGGCCTGGACGTGCAGACGCTCCGAACGTATCTCCGAGCCGTGCCGGAGACGGTCGCGCTGCGGCTTTTGTTCGATGCCCCGACACTGCCGGTGAGCAGCGACACCGAACGCGGCGGCCGTGATCTGGCCACGCGCTTGCTCGGCGAACGAGACCCCAGCAAGCGGCGAGAGATCGCCCGAAAAGGCTACGAGACGTTCGCGGAGTGCTCGAATGTCCACGAAGCCGTTCGAGCCGCTGACAGCGTAGCCGAGGACGATCGCTGGCCCCTGCTGAGGACACGCTTGCTCGAGGCTACACGCGTGTGCTCCTGCGAAAGCCTGGACAGCGGCAGCCTGAAGCACCTGGTCGCAGCGGAGCAGCGCGCCGGTGCCATGGCCTTCGGATCGTTGCCGCTGTCATTTCTGCGCGACGAACGCTGCGGCGCGAGCATGCCGCTGCGCTCATTGCAGAAGCTGCTGACCCAGGTCGAAGCCTTCGACGCCGAGTTCGCGGGCGACTGGCAGCACGACGCATTGGCGTTCGACCGCGTGGTCACCGACGAACGCTTGCTCGGCTACTTCTGCGATGCGCTCCCCGGTGAGACCCTCGCAGCCCTGCAGCGGGCCCGAGCCTCGGTGTACTGGCGAACGGTCGCCGGCATGCCCTGCGAAGCCTGGCAGTTCGAGCCGCTAGCGCCAGGCACACCCATGGGCACCTGGCGGCGCCGCGCGTCGAGTTCGAGCCCGCCACTGTCACTGCACTACTGGCAGGGCTCGGAGGAGATCCGCGTGTATGGGCCGCAGCTGCAGAACAGCAAGCCCACCGACGAAAAGCCGTGGGAGTGCAACCAGAACCTAAAGATGACCGGGGTGGATGCCAGCGGCATCACCCTCGAAGCGGGCCGCTGGTACTTCACGGAGAGCGCCTGTAACGCCGCAAACGCGAGCGAGGGCCTCGTCCCGGGCTGCGTGGGTCGGCTCGTAGCGGGGAATACCAGCGCCCCCGAAGCGGCGCCGTCCGAGGCGAAGTCGCCCTAAAGCAGGGCGAACCTACGGAAGGAAGCGACGCGCCGGCGGGCGTCGACTTTTGACGCGGCCCGTACTCACCGAGCCACGCGGCCTGGGCTCACCGTCCGACGCGGCAGCGGGGGACGCGGCGAGTGGCGGGAGGATGGGAATGCGGTCACGCACGCCCGTCTAGCTGGCTTCGGGCACGCGGCGGCGCCCCAGCACGAGCAGGAGCGCGATGAGCGCCACCAGAAACGGCACCGACACCTGGTTCATGAACTGCCAACCGATCGCATACAAGAGCACGCCCGCTAGCGTGCTCGCGAGCGCGTTGCCCGCGAACACGCAGACCTCATTCGCGCCTTGCAGCACCGCCTTGTCAGCGTCGGTGCAGTTCTCGGAGAGCAGCGTCGTCGCCCCGACGAACATGAAGTTCCAACCGATGCCGAGCAGCACGAGCCCTGCCCAAAAGTGCGACACATCGGTGCCCAGCAAGTGGATTGCTGCCGAAATCAGCATCAGCACCGCTCCCAATCCGATCACGCGCAACGCGCCCCAGACCGCGACCAAATAGCCCGTCACGAACGCCGGAGCGTACATTCCGAGTACATGCCACTCGATCACGAAGGCGGTGTCGTCGAAGCTGTGACGCGCGTGTTGCATCGCGAGCGGGGTCGCGGTCATCAGAAAGATCATGACCGCGTACCCGACCACGGCGCTCTTGATGGCAACCAGGACCTCCAAACGCCGCAGCGCCGTCCTCAGCGCCGCCCACGCGACCCGCTCGGTGACGCTCGGTTGGTGTGGGATGTCGAGCGCGACGCTGCAAAGCAAAGCCAAGAGCCCGACCGTGGCCATCCACAGATAGGACCCGACGTACACGGTACCGGTGAGATCGCGGGTCCATTTTGCACTCTCCGGACCCAACACGGCGCCCAAGATTCCGCCAGCGAGCACGAGCGATACGGCGCGGCTCATGGATTCGGCCGGAGCCGCGTCCACCGCAGCAAAACGGTAGTACTGGGCGAACGCACTCGAAACGCCCACGATCAGCGAGCCCGCGCAGAGCAACCAGAACTGGCGATGTTCCGCGGCCTGAGCGCACACCAGCGCTCCCCCGATGCCGCAAGCGATCCCCGAGCGGAAAGCAGCGACGCGACCGATACGCGCCATCAACAGAGAGATCGCGAACGTGCTCAGGGCGCCTCCCGCGACGAAGGCCGTGACCGGAAGGGTCGCGAGCTTCGGTGTCGGCGCGAGGGCGAGCCCCGCTAGGCCATTCACCGTAGCCAGCACCACGGCTATCACCGTCATCAGCGCTTGCAGCGCCATCAGCAGCACCAGGTTGCGTTTCCAAGACGGCGTGGGCGACATCGGCAGCCGATGCTTAGCGCCGGGTGGCGCCAAGACGAGCCGCCACTGAAGCTGCTGTGCGGGCAGGCACTCGCTGGCGAGGCGAGCTCTCATTTGGAGAGCTCGTCGAACGAGGCGCTTTCTCCGAGAATTCACTGTCGTTGCAACTTTCGCTTCGACAGTAGAAAGGTTTCAATCTATGAAAATGCGCAGGAGCCTCCCTGCGAGGCTCTGCTTAAGAGTAGGAAAATTTGACTATGAACGCCCCGACCCCCCGGTCGAAGGTCTTTGAAGTGCTCCCAGATCCTTGCGCTTACTTTGCCGGTGCGCGGCGCTTCGTGCCGCTCCGAAAACTGAGAAGAATCGCCGAGCAGGAGCAGGCTGTGCGGGCGCGCCAGGCCCTTCGAGCCGCGCCATCGCGCCGCTGATTCGAGACTAGCGTTTCCCCGCCTCAGCGAAGCGTGAGTGTTTCGTGAATGGTGAACGCCTCGCCATCGAAGGCGGGGATGAGCATCGACTGGAAATACGTCGCCACGCAGCGAGCCACGGGCGCGCTCGCAATGGGCTCACCGGTCACCCGCAGCGCGGTGACCTTGCCCTCGGGCGAGAAGGTGATCGCTAGCTGTGCCGTGCCCACAGCGCGCCCACCCCGATGGCAGTGGTCCGCGCGCGTGCGCGCCCACCTGAGTGCAAAGTCCAACCGCTGCGCGTCGTAGGCGACTTCGGGGTGTCGCTCGGGCCCGGCTGCGGCGGGCTCGGCTGCGACGGACTCGGACACGGTGGGCGCCGGCTCGGCTGCGGCGGGCTCGGCTGCGGCGGGCTCGGCTGCGACGAGCTCGGACGCGGTGGGCGCCGGCTCGGCTGCGGCGGGCTCGGCTGCGGCGGGCTCGGCTGCGGCGGGCTCGGACACGCGCGGGGGAGCCATGCTGCCGATACGTGCAACCTGCCACCACAGAGCACCACCGAGCATCGCCACGACCACGGCGGACGTGAGTGGTAGCG
This sequence comes from Polyangiaceae bacterium, assembly GCA_025937785.1. Classification (GTDB taxonomy): domain Bacteria; phylum Myxococcota_A; class Polyangia; order Polyangiales; family Polyangiaceae; genus JAICQQ01. Next base: position 28,592 of record JAICQQ010000063.1, on the reverse strand, counting down.
CGCGCTGCGCAGCGGACCGGGGCGGCACCATCGCTGCCGGATCGACCAAGATACCTGCGGGCGTACGCTCCGCGCCGAAGTCATCCGCCAAGTCCGCCTCAGCGGGAGACTCGAACCGTTGGGACGAGGCAGGGCTGCGAGAGATTTCGAGCGCGCGCAACGAGGGCGAGCTGTCAGGAACGGAGTGCGGCGACTGGCGCAGCACGGGCTCCGAGGCAACCACCAGCAATTGCAAAGCCGGTCGCGTGCTCCGTCCCGGTCGCTCGTCGGGCTGGTGCGGCGCACTCGCCTCCGGCGCAGGCTGGGGCACGCTCGCCTCCGGGGTGCCACTCGCGGTCCGCGGCGAGGTCACCTTGGGCGCAACGCTCGCGGTCCGAGGTGAGGTGACCTTGGGCGCAACGCTCGCGGGGCGGGGCACGCTCGCCTCCGGCAGCGCGACGTGAGGCGAGGTCACCTTGGACGCCACGCTCGCGGGGCGAGGCACGCTCGCCTTCGGCACCGCGCTCGTGGAGCGAGGCGCGCTCGTGGAGCGAGGCGCGCTCGTGGAGCGAGGCGCGGTCGCCTTCGCGACGGTCGGCTTCGGTGCAATACTTGGCTGGCGCGAAATGGCTTTCCCCGTCACCGGGGTGGCGTCGACCCTCGGCTCCGGCCGCACCTCGGGAGACATCGACGACCCCAGTGCGGGGGACGGTTGCGGCGTAGGTCCTGCGTCCTTGAGGGAGGCGTCGTCACGCGCAACCGGCGCCTGCGACGGCGTACCGTCGAGAGACATCGGGGCGCGACACTTGCGGCAGTGGATCACCACCACGCGCCCAGCCACCCGCTCGTTCCACAAGCGGGCGGGCATGTTGAACTTCGCGCCGCACGCGGTACACGCTACAGAGACCGACATCTGCTTCACGGAAAGCGCGGCCAAGGCGCCTCTGTCCCCTTTAACGGCCCCCCGAGCCCGAGGCTTTAGCGCCCGAAACCAGTGAGATTTCTGGCGCGGCTCGCGCACCTGCCCAGCGCGCCTGCACCCGTGTGCCCCGGGGTACCCTTGACGCGGTAACGACCGAGCGGCACATTAGAGACCGCTCGGTCTCTTCGCTCACAGTCACGCATCCGCCAATGCCTGCATCGCGCTCACGCCCGGCCAAGACGAAGGGCGAACTCACGCGCGATCAGGTGATCGCGAAGGCAGCTGCGCTGTTCAACCAGCTCGGATACAAGAGCGCCAGCATCTCGGACATCATGCGAGCAACTGGCCTCCAGAAGGGCGGCATCTATCGCCATTTCGAGAGCAAAGAAATGCTCGAACTCGCCGCCTTCGAGTTCTCGGTCGAGGAGCTCGGGCGACGCTTTAGCGACGCGCTCGCCGGGAAGCTGACCGCAGGCGAACGCTTGCGGGCAATCGTCGCCGTGTACGCCAGCTTGCCGACCAACCCGCCGGTGCCGGGCGGCTGCCCGGTGCTGAATGCGGCGGTCGAAGCCGACGACGCGAACCCGGCCCTGAAACGCCGCGTGGCCAAGGTGCTCCGCGACTGGCACGCGTTCGTGACGCGCGTGGTGTCCCAGGGACAGAGACGAGGCGAGCTCCGTGCTCGCGTGAACCCAGCGGAGTTCACCACCGCTTTGATCGCGGCACTCGAGGGGGCGATCATGCTCTCCAAACTCTGGAACACGACCGCACCCATGCGCGAAGTCCGCGCCCAGCTCGAAGCCAGGATCCGCGAGATCGAGCTCGGCTGAGCATGCGCGACGGCCATGGCTCCACATGATCGTTGGCTCGACCAAAAAAGCGACCGTTCGGTCTCTAACAAGAAAGGACGATGTTCATGACACCAGAGCGCGAAGTCGACGTAGTCGTCATAGGCGGCGGTCCTGCCGGATACTCGGTGGCGATTCGAGCGGCGCAACAAGGGCTGCGCGTCGCCTGCATCGAACGCGAGGCGGTCGGAGGCGTGTGTTTGAACTGGGGCTGCATCCCGTCGAAAGCGCTGATCACTGCGTCGCGGCGTTATGCGTGGGCCCGCCACGGCGAGATGATGGGGGTGATGACCGACGGCGTCTCGTTCGATCTCGGCCGAGCGCAGACGCATAGCCGCCGAATCGTCAAGCATCACACCGACGGGGTCGCCTCTCTACTCACCGCGAACGGCAGCGAACTCGTGACCGGCCACGCGAGCTTCGAGAACACACGCCAAGTTTCCGTGCGCCGCCCCGACGGTGCTCACGAGCGACTTACGGCGCTGCGCGGGATCGTGATCGCAACCGGGGTGCGCCCCCACACGCCGCCGGCGTTCGTGCCCGACGGAAGGCTCGTGCTCGGGGCGCGCGAGGCGGTCTTTCTGGAGGAGCTCCCCAAGCAGCTCATCGTGCTCGGCGGTGGAGTGATCGGGCTCGAGCTCGGCTCCGCGTACCATACCCTCGGGTCTGAGCTCAGTGTGGTGGAGCTCGGTCCCGAGCTGCTGCCCGGAGTGGACCGAGACCTGGTGCGCGTGGTGGAGCGCCGCCTCGAAAGGTCCGGAGCGAAGGTTTTCAAGCAGGCTCGTGCGCTGGGCTGGGAAGAAAGGGACGGACGTGTGCTGCTCCGCATCGACCATGGGGGAAGTGAGCGCTCGGTCGCGGGCGATCGCCTCTTGGTCGCCACCGGGTTTCGGCCTGCGACGGCCGAGCTGGGCCTCGATCGCGCCGGGATCGAACTGGACGCGGGCGGACACATCGCGACCGACGGCTCGTGCCGCAGCTCCACACCCGGGGTCTTCGCGATCGGCGACGTCAGCGGCCCGCCCTACCTGGCTCACAAGGGTTTCAAAGAGGCCGAGGTCGTAGCGCGGATCCTCTCGGGAAAGGACGCTGCCCGTGACTGGCAGGCGTTGCCGATGGCCATCTTCACCGATCCCGAGATCGCGAGCACGGGACTCAGCGAAGAGGAGGCCAAGCGCCAAGGGCGCAGCATCCGCGTCGGACGTTTCCCCTTCTCGGCGCTGGGGCGGGCGATGGCCCTCGGCGAAACCGACGGCTTCGTGAAGCTCGTCAGCGAGGCCGATCGCATCGTGGGCATGTCCGCTGTGGGGCCCGAGGCGAGCGAACTGATCTCCGAAGGCACCCTTGCGATCGAGTTCGGCGCCAGCCTCGAAGACCTGGCGCTCACGATTCATCCGCACCCGACCCTGAGCGAGGCCGTGCGCGAAGCAGCCGATCACGGTCTCGGTCAGGCCGTACACATCATGAACAAGCGCCTCACTTCCTGAGGCGCAACAGTCATGGCGGAGACGACGGCTGCGGCTCGCCCCCCTGGGAAGGCCCGAGCCGGACCCAGCTCGCCCGCGGTAGTGCGCAACAGCTGGGGTGCGCATCCGCACGCGCGCAGTCTTCGCGCTGATACTCGACGCCGTGCAAGCGCAACCGATCCGATGAAAGGAACTCGACGCTGAGCGGTGTCCGAGCAGGCGCCGCATCGCTCCAGACCTCGAGTTCGAGCAGTGCGCCCGCCTCCGAGCGCGCGCGATAGCCCGTGGCCGTGTTCGGGCTGCGACCGAACCACTCCAGCGTGACGACCAAGGGCCGCGGTGCGTCGTCGCCTGAGCGCGGCATCGAGCCCACCACGGACCATAGCCCCACGAAGTCGCGAGCCAGGGCGCCCGCGGGCTCGGTGCTGGGTGCCTCGGCCTGCTCTTGATACCACTCCGCACTGCCGGGGATGGCACAGGCGCTCGCCGGCGCGCTGGCGAGCGGCACGCTGCCAGCGGCTCCTGCGGGGGCGGCGCGAGCTTTCGCCGGCGCGCCGCCGCTCGGCAAGAAGGTGTTGCCCTGCATGTTCGACGCCCACGTCGTACCCTTGTCTGCGCACATGAGCACGCCGTCGATACGCACGCACGTCTGTGTGTCGGGGCAAGCCGGCGAGCATTCGCCGGGAACACACAAGCCTGACTCGTGGTCACACACGTGCCCAGGCGTGCACGCCGCCCAGCATTCCCCCGTCAGCGCGCGATTGGCTGCCGTAGCAGCGACCATGACCGCGGTAGCTGCTACGGCCTGCGTCTCGGTCGAGCCGCCGCACGCCGAGAACAGCCCCAAAGCCACGAGTCCCAGCGCCGGTCGCCGCCGCCTGCCGCCAGCCATCGCGCTCTAGCGTAGCGTCCACGGCGTGCGCCGCAACCAGCGGCGTCTCTATAAGGGCGACGCTCCCGGGCGAATGAGAGAACGAATGCGGAGTTTGGGTTGGCTTACGGCACCCGCCCGGGAGCGTCTTTGGGGAGCGGAGGGTTTCTTGACAGGTTGGGTGGAGGATCGATTTGGGGCTGGCTCGAGAGTTGATTTCGAACGTCAGTCAGCTTCGGGAGCGGACCACGCGCACGTCGTCGCCGCTGCTCTTGGCGTTGGCGCCCGCGGAGTGAACGATGAGCTCGCCTGCTTTGCACAGGATACGAAAGCGCGCGCCCCAGGCGTCGCTGGTGGGCGCCGCGCCATCGAGGAACTTGTCACGCTTCAGCGAGCTCACCGTGGGGCAGCCTGTACCCGATTCGGTCACATAATCGCTCGCCGCGTTCAAAATCTGACCTGCGGCTCGCTGCGAACTTTCGACGCGACCCTCCGAGCGGCTCTTGTTCAGGGCGAAGAGCGCGCCCGACAGAGTCAGCGTCAGGGCTCCGACGGCCAGCCCGAGTTCGAAGCGGGTGATCCCCCGCTCGACCCGGCGTGACGTCCACCGCCGGCGCGGGTGTGATGACGACCTTGCGACCATGAACTCTGTCAGAGCAAGGGATGTGCCAGACAGCCCTGGCGGCCGTACCCAGCATTTTCCCCGCGGTGTGCAGGGTTCCGCAGCGGCGGGTCGACGTCGCACCCGTCACTTTGGCGGAAGCCGCGGTGGGTCCTATGACACTTTGTCAGGAGATGGCTATGGTCGCGTGAGCCCTCTTCGGGCAACGCTGCTGCCGCGTCCTACCGATGGCTTCTCGCAAACCTTCACGTTCGTCACTCTCCCCTTCTTCCTCCCCCGCGCTACCGCCCGCTGAAGCCCTGGGAGCCTTTCGCGTCGTCCGGGGCGTGGTCAAGGTGCTCGCGCTGCTGGTGGGAGGCGCGCTCAGCTTGGTCTCGCTGATGGCCGCGGTCGGGCTCGTGGTAGAATCGGGCTGGGTGCGAGCGATTGCCGCGGTGCTCGCGCTGCTCATCGTGCCTGCGGTGATCGTCGATCGCCTGCTTCCCGAGAACGCTACGCCGGGAGCCAAGGGGCTACCTACCGATGTCTTCGCACTGACGTGGCTCGGGCTCGGGGTGCTGTTCTGCGTTGGCTTGCAAAATGTCGCGCGCCCCGCGCTGGTGACCGAAGCCGAGCGCTTGACTCGAGCCGGCTACGTGCGGCTCGCGGGGCTCGCGTATTTCACGGCTGGAGTGGCTCCCGCCAGCGAGGCGGCCCCCGCTTCCCAAGCTGCTGCCCCGGCAAAATCGGCAACGCCGCCCGCGAGCTCCCATGCCGCACCGAAGCTCCCCGTGCCGGGACCGAGCGCCAGCTCCGACTCGGAAGCGGCGCCTCAGCCAAGCGATTCGGCGTCCGCTCGAGGCGAGACACGCAAGGAAAAAGATGCGGCCGCGCTGTTCGAAGAGTTGGCGCCGTCGGTGGTGACGGTCGCGGTCGGGGATCACGAACACGTTCGTGGCGGCGGCACCGGCTTCCTCATCGATCGGCGCGGCACGATCGCCACCAATCACCACGTCATCGAAGGAGCCAAACGCGTGAAGGTCAGCTTCATGAAAGGCACGACGTTCGACGAGCCAGAGCTGCTCACCGAAGACGCCGCGGTCGATCTGGCGCTGCTCCGCGTCGACTTGAACAAACCGAGCCACGGCGCTGCCCTGGACGTGAAGCCCTTGTCGCTCGGAGACTCCGACACGGTGGCCGTGGGTGAGCGTGCTTTGTCCATTGGTAACCCGCTCGGGCTCGATCATACCCTCACCGACGGGCTCATCTCGGCACGCAGGGTGTACGAGGGGCGGCACTGGATCCAGACGAGCGTGCCCATCTCTCCCGGGAACAGCGGGGGGCCGCTCTTCAATTTCAAAGGCGAGGTGATTGGCGTGACCACCGCCTCATTGGGCAGCGCGTTCGGTCTGGCCCAGAACCTGAACCTGGCGGTCCCGGTCAACATTCTCAAGCGGCTCTTGAAGGACGAATACCCTGGACGCCGAAAGTTCGGCGATGCCGCGCGTTCGGCTCACTGGTAAGAGAGCCCACAGACTTCCCGACTGTCCCATGAATCGTTCCAACATCGTGTTCGGCGTCCTGTTGCTCATGCTGCTCGGGCTCGGCGTGCGCTCGCTGGCCAGCTCGCGCGTTCCGCTCGCCGCTCCGTCGAATTCGGCCGCCCCGAAGGCTGAGCAGCCGCCCCCGAAGGGCAGCGCCGAGACGCGCCCGAAAGCAAGCGCCTCGCTGGCGACGACCGCTGCCTCAACGCCGGCCAAAGGGGCTACCAAGCGCAAGATCCTGCTCGACCGTCCGCTCGCGGTGATCGCTTCGGACTGGGCCCTGGCGACACCGGGTGTGCTTCAAAACGACGGCCTCGAACCGAACAAGAAGGCGGCCTTCACCAAAGCCGGACTCTCGCTTCGACTCAAGGCCAGCGACAAGGCGAACGACTTCGAGAACGCACTCGCGCGCGGCGGCGCTGACGACGCCGGTGCCGATGTCGCCATCCTCCCGCTGCCAGAGTTCGTAGCTGCATACGAATCCCTGAAAGCGCTCGACCCGGTGATGTTCCTGATCACGGGATGGTCGAGCGGACGCGAAGTGATCCTCAGCCGCTCCCGCAGGCTCGAGAAGCTGCCGGCGCAAGGCCCGCTGCTGCTGCGGGGCACTCCCGGAACGTCCGCGATGTTCCTCACCGCGTTCGTGCTCGACGCCACCGGCAGCGGGCTCGATCGCGTCGAGTTCGAGGCGAGCGATGTCGCCCCCCCTGCTGCCGCGCTCTGGGCGCTTTCCCGCCAAGAAGTCGCGAACGTGCCCAAGGCGTACGACGGCACGGTTCTGCTGTCCACCGGGGAAGCGCTGCAACTCATTCCCTACGTAGCCGTCGCGCAGCGCGCGTTCGTCGAACGCCACACCGAGGCGCTGGTAACTTTCTCGCGCGTGTGGTTCGAAGGCCAAGCGCGGGTCGCGCGCGACCCCACGGCTGCGTCGCGCCGGCTGGCCCAGCTCTCGGACGGCCCCGAGCCGCTCGCGCTGCTGGCGAAGCTCGGCGAAATGCGCACGAGCAGCGTGACCGACAACGCGCTCTCGGCCGGGGTCGCGGGGCGAGGTGCCGTGAACCTGACTAGCCTGTTCGAACGCTGCTGGCGCTACTGGCGCTCGCTCAAGGTGCTGACGACGCCGTCGCCCGAGCGCGTACCGGTCAGCGGTGAGGTGATCACCCAACTCGTGCTCGGCAACACGCAACCTGCGCCTGCGCGACCCAGCGCGCCGAAGCCTGCGTCGCCCCAGGCCGCAGCGCAAACACCGCTGTTGCAGCTGAACGCTGGCCCCGCCTCCCGCGACGACTCGCAGATCATCAGCGACGTCGGGTTCGTCGCTGGAGTCTTCGCGCGTTCCACGTTGCGCCTGTCGGTATACTCACAGTCCACGTTCGACAAGAAACGCAGCGAGGCGCTCGTCGCCCAGATCAGCGAGCGCTTCGACCTGGGTGATGGACGGCTCATTGCGCACCCGGCTCGCTCCAGCTCCCCCATCAGCTACCGGCTCGAAATCATGCCGGTAGAATGAGCACGATGACACCCGCACCGCTCGGTGATAAACGCTAGAATACCATGTACGGCAAGTTCTTGATCTTCAGCGGGCAAAGTCATCGAAGCTTGGCCGAGGACATTTGCGGCCATCTGGGGCTGCGGGTCGGGGAGAGCAAAACCATCAAGTTCTCCAACGAAAACCTGATGGTGCAGATCGAAGAGAACGTACGCGAAGCCGACGTGTTCGTCGTGCAGACAGCGGCACCCCCGCTGCACCAAAACATCTTCGAACTGCTGATCATGCTCGATGCGTTGAAGAGCGCCTCGGCAGCTCGCGTGACGGCGGTCATCCCGTACTTTCCTTACGTGCGCAGCGACAAGAAAGATCGCCCGCGCATTTCGATCACCGCGCGCCTGATGGCGGATCTGATCACCGCCGCAGGGGCCGATCGCGTGCTGACGATGGATCTGCACGCGGCGCAGATTCAGGGCTTCTTTCGCTGCCCCGCCGACCAGCTGCAGGCCATCAACTTGATGTGTGATCACCTGAAGCGGCGCGATCTGACGGATGCGGTGCTCGTCGCTTCCGACGCAGGCGAAGCCAAAGACGTCGCCCGCTATACGAATCGGCTGGACTTGCCCATGGCCATCATCGACAAGCGACGCGATGGCGATGACGAGGAGCCGCGGGCTGCGCACATCATCGGCGACATCAAGGGCCGAAGCTGCATCCTGGTCGACGACGAGATCGCAAGCGGCGGCACCTTGCTGCGAGCCACCGAACTCTTGCTCGAACGAGGGGCGCGCGAGGTGTGTGGCGTCGCCACGCACGCCGTGCTGAGCGGGCGAGCCCTCGAGCGCATCCAGAGCAGCCCCATTTCGGAGGTAATCGTGACCGACACCATCCCCATCCCTCAGGAGAAGCGCATCGACAAGCTGAAGGTGATCTCGGTGGCACGGATGCTGGCAGACGCCATCCGCAGCATCCACGACGGCACGTCCGTCTCCGCATTGTTTCGCTGACCCCCGGGCAGCAGCGGAAAGCCGCTATTCGGTAGCACCCAGCTGCGCGAGGCGTGTCTCTACCCCGAGAATTTTGGCCTCGAGCGCGCCTTTTTGGGCAGCAGCCCCCACGCCGGCGACCGTGGCGAGCACACGGCGATAGCCGCTGAGCGCGCGCCGGAGAGCATCGATGCCTTTGGAGCGCCGATACAGCCCCAGCTCCACACTTCCTAGCGTGACGAGCACGTCGGCGAGCGGCAGCAACTGCGTGCCCAACGAGCTTTCGAAGATGGCCGCCGCGCGTTCGGCGAGCGGGAGCGCCGCCTTGTACTGGCGCTGTTCGGCCAATATCCGCGCAAGATCGGCGGCAGCCGACGCGAGATCGGGGTGGTTGTCAGGCAGCGTGGCCTCCCGCATGGCCAGTACGCGTTCGTAGTGGGCGCGCGCGCGGTCCACGCGGCCCTGGGCTTCCTCGGCCCGGCCGAGACTAGCGGAAGCGGCCGCAACGCTGGGATGCGTTGGACCAAACCTCTTGTCCAGATCTGCGCGCACCTGCTCGAATAGCTGCTCGGCCTCCGCGTAGCGAGCCAGGGTGAGCAAGGTGTCTCCCACGCGCTGCTCGAGTGCGAGTACGCGCGGGTGGTTCGGCCCTAGCACCGCCTTCAAAATCCCGAGCGCCTGCTGGTAGTCGAGCAGGGCGTGCTCCGCGTCCCCCGTCTCCCACGCGACGAGGCCCATTCGCTCGTAGCTTTCGCCCACGAGTCGGTGCTGATCGCCGAAAGCCTTCTTGCGCAGCTGGAGCGCGCGTTCTAAATGTGCACGGGCGGCGGGATAGTCGAAGAGCCTGCGCTCGAGATCCGCCACGAGCTGCAGCGTCACGGCGACCACGGGGTGATCGGCGCCAAAAGCCTTTTCGCGCATGGCGAGCGCCTGTGTCGCTTCTGTCAGCCCCTCTTGCGGCCGCCCCGCCGCGAGCAGCGTCTCCGCGATCTCGTGGCGAATGCGGGAGACTTCGGGGTGATCGGCGCCGAGCCTGGCCTCTGCGGCGGCCAGCGCCCCGCGTTCCGCTTCGAGTGCATGGTCGAACTCACCCAACGACGCCCACGCCGTGCTCATCCCACTCACCGCCCGCAGCAAGAACGGGTGCCCCGGCTCGAGCGTCTCCGCGTACACGTGCACCGCTGCACGCAGCTCTTCGAGCGCCTCTTCGTGATGACCTGCCATCTGTTTGGCCTGCGCCATGCCGGTCAGGGCCAGACCCACGTCGACGTGCACGGGGCCCAGGATCGAACGGCGGATGGCCAACGCCTCGGCTTGGCGGCGCAGCGCGAGTTCGTACCGACCGACGCCCAGGTCGACGCGAGCCAGAAGTTCGAGCGCTTCGGAAGCGCCCCCTGGACTGCGCTGCTCGTAAAACATGTCGAGGGCCATCTCGGCGCGGGCCCCCGCCTCGCGGTAGCGCGCCATGGCTTCGAGCGCCCGCCCCTGCTCGAGCAGCGCGCGCGCCCGAACCCGCGGGACGCCCGCCAGGTTCGCGTCGGTGTCGGCGCGAGCAGCAGCGTCGAAGGCGCGCGCCGCCTTACCGATCGCCAGGAATGCTCGGGCCTGGGCCAGGTTGCCCTTCGCTCGGCCCAAAGCCGCGGCGTCTTTGGCTTCCACGTCGAGCGCGTAGTCTTGGTACAATGTGGGGCGCTCACACGCGTCGAGCGCGCGCTCGACCTCGTACAGGGCGTCGTAGGCATTACCCACTGTCTCCGCGTCGGCCTCGACGAGGCGCTCGAGCACCACCTTTTGCTGAATCAGTGCGGCGTCGTAGCACGCGCTCAGCGCGACGTACGAGCTTCGTGGCAGCGTCCGCTGAATCACCGTCTCGTAGCAGGCCTCTTTGCTGGCGGCGACCCAGCCCGCCGTGAATTCGCCGAACTCGGCCAAAGCCTGGCGCAGCGTCCTTTCCGCGAAGTCCGCGGGGTACACCGACAATCGCTTCGACAATGCACGCTCGGTGTCGGTGTTCCACACGCGCTCGGCGTCGATGGCAAAATCGTCGCAAGGGCCAACGCGATAGGCCGTTAGCTCCGGGGGCAAGGTCGGGGCGCAGGCCGAGCCGGCTACGAGCCCTACGGCAAGCATGAAAGCTACGTGCCAGCGCGCTCGATGCATGCGATCGTTGGGTAGCATAGGAAGAGCAGCGCACCAAAGCCGTCGTGCGCGGCAGCCCACGACGCCGGGGCTAGCGCGCCGAGCGCAGCAGTGAAGGCATTTTCAGCCGTCGGTGCAGCCGCTGACCGCAACACGCCGCCTGACTCGCCGTTCCGAAGCACGCTTGCGTCCGTGTCGTCTTGGAGCAAAGCTCCACCAGCGCAGGCACGGCTGACCGGTCTTTGGGCGCACGCGGATCAGTACCGCTGAAATAGCGCGAAGGTTCTCGCGATTTCCCCGCAACATGGCCAAAAACTGCTGACGCTGCTAGGTTAGCGGGGTGACTTTTGCGGGCAGCGGACCACGGTGGTCTTGGCGGCGGTGTTCGATAGCCGCGGTGACTTGCACGTTGCTGCTGGCAGCGACCCTGGCGTGCGCGCGGACCGATCTCAACCCCGGGGACCTGGAAACGGGCGAGTCGCGCGAGCCGAACACGGTCGACGACGCGGGCGCGCCGGAACCGGACGTGACCGAACCCGACGCCGATGTCGAAGACGCGGACGTGGAAGACGGCGATGTCGAAGACCCCGACGTCGAAGACCCCGACGTGCTGCCCCCCGACGAGTGCGAACCCACGGGTGCAGAAAGCTGCAATGGGGTCGACGACGACTGCAACGGTAGCGTCGACGACCTGCCGCCGGTCGCGTGCGCCGACGGCGGCTTCAGCTATTGCGTGCGAGGCGCCATGAGCGAATGCCCGCGCGAATGCCAGACCTGCATGCCGGGCTCCGAAACCATCTGTTTCGTTTCATACTGCTACTTCTGGGGAGTGCAGACCTGCTCCGGTGACGGCAAGAGCCTCAGTGGCTGCATCGAAGAGCCTCCGCCTAGCGCCTGCACCGACATCGCCCGCGATCACCAGAAGTCGCGGCAGCTCGAGCAGTGCTGCATCGACGAGGGCTACTGCTGCAAAGACGACTTCGACCTGGATCACGACGGCGACACGCGGGACTACGTCGGCAACTGCAGCGAAGTCATATGCGGCGGCGACTAGGAAGACCCTCGGAGACATGGCTGCTGTTGGGCGCCACCCTGCTGCTGGTTTGGGGCGTGCCGCTCGATGCGGTCCACGCGGCCTGCGGCAGGCCTGACGTCGTCGACACGCTACCTCCCCAGGGCCAAACATCCGTCCCGACGAACACGGCGTTGTCCGCGACCTACGAACTCGGCGCCATGCATCAAGGGGAACCCGTGATGGTGACGGTAACACCGGGTAGCCGACATCAGCTCTCTGCGAGCTACTCGCGCGCGCTTCGCAGCCTGGTGGTGACCTTGCCCAGCTGTGCCGGCGCGCCCGGCTGCGTGGAGAATCCGGATGTCCCGGCGGGCCAGCTGAAGCCGGCCACCGAGTACACGGTGGAATGGCCGGCCCTGCGCAGCGACGCGGACGCGCGCGAAGGGTTGGGGGCCACGGTGACCTTCACCAGCGGCCCGGGACCGGACACGTCCAGCCCGAGCTTCGACGGCACGCGCGACGTTCGCTGGGGCTTCGAGCGCGAGTACGACAGCTGCAGCGATACCGAATCCGAACGCTACGTCTTCGACGTAGGGATCAGCCCGCCCAGCTACGCCGGCGGCGAAGAGCTCCTGGTGATGCACGTGTTCCAAACGGTCGGGCGCCTGCTCGCGAAGGATGGAAACGGCAACGCCATTCCTGAGGAAGTGCACCGCGGAAGGTATCGAGGCGGTGAGCGGATCCGAGTCAAGCAACCCATCGCCACTGGGTTCGGCAAGGTCTGTTTCTCGGCCTTCGCCGAAGCTCCCAACGGGCTCATTTCGCAAGGTTCGGAGACCGAAGCATGCACCCGCACCGAACACCCACCGTTTTTCGAAGGTTGCAGCCTCGGCGGGCCGAGCACGCCGCCGCGCAGCTGGGCGCTGTGGTTGGTGGTGGCCTTGGGCGCGCTGCTCGCTCGCGTGCGACGAACTTCGAGCTGGGGTGCCTCGTTGCGGCGCTCGCGACGGCGCCCAGCGGATGCCACCGCGATCCCGAACGCAGGATCGATACCCAGGACCAAGTCGTAGTCGTCGCGCCCGATGTCGCGGGTGAATGCCGCGATCTGGGCGGCGCGGTGGACGGAGCGCGGGCGTGCTGGTCCGACGGTTGCCCGCACGGCGTTTGCCGCGTCGAACGCACGCTTCCAGCTTTCACGGCGAGCACACCGCTGGGCTTCCGTTGTGTGGGCGCGCGCGAGCAGCGGCGCTGCATCGACCGCAGCGAAGACGCGCCGCCGTTCACCTGCGAGGGGGGGCGCTGCCGCCAACTGCATCCACGAGTTCCCGATGCCAACGAATGGACTTGCGCGGACGCGCGCGGAGCCACCCTGTGCCGCCAGCTCGCACCCGCTGCCGGCGTCGTTCCGGGCCCAGTGGATCCGAGCTTCGCGTGCGGCGAGCGCAGCATCCGAGGCACTCCGAGCGGCGAGCGGCTGTGCTTGGACCTCGCGCCCGATTTTCCGGACGGGCGCGCACGGAGCTGGAGTTGCCACTACGAGGCGCAGCCGCGCCTGACGCGCGTATGTGTCGCCCGACCCAGCGCCGCTCTGGGCGGCACCTGCAGCTCATCGCAGGCGTGCCCGCCGGGAACACGCTGCAGTATGGGCAGCTGCTTGCCAGGATTACCCCGCCCCGGCTGTTGGCTGGATGCAGACTGCAAAAGCGGGCATTGTCGCTTCGGGTCATGCGGCGGCAACCTGTGAAGAAGCGGACGCCATCCTGCGAGGTCACCACCCTTGGAGCCTCGCTATGTCTGGCACTGACAGCCTGCAACTCGAGGCCAGCGGATCCCGAATCGTCTCTGGTCATCGAGCTTCCGGCGCGGATCTCTGCCCGTGACATCGAGATCGAACCCCGCGCGCTCGTCCGCCGCGCGCGCTCGTTCGGTTCCCGGCTGGTCGTGACCGTCGGGGCACGACAACGGGGGGAGCTCACCGTGAGCACGCCGAGCACCTGCCCGCTGCGGTTGAATCTTGCGGGCCTCACCGTCGGGGCAACCGACCACCGCGTGGCGCGCCCCTGGATCGATCTCGGCCCGCCGCGCGCCGACCTCGGCCCCGGCAGCAAAGTGCGCATCGAGGTGTCTCCCAATTGCGCCGAGGCGGAGGCCGGCCGCATCGAGTGGGCTCTACTCGAAGGCAAGCTCGACGAGCTTCGAACCGAACGGGGAGGATTCGTATTGACGGGTCGCTTGCCGGCGCTGGACGAACTGTTCGACCTACCGCTGCCTCCGGGGTTGGTCGCGGTGTCACCGCAACACCAAGGCCGCGCGGTATTGCAGGCTCGCTTCACACGAGGCAACGATCAGCAACTCGCGCGGCTCGAACTGAGCGCGCTCAGTCGTGCGCGCGGCCTGCCCAACGTACCCACCGGCGCCAGCGTGCTCTTGGGCGGAGGCAGCTGGCAGCTCTTGGACCCGGTTGGCGCCGAGGCCAGCGCGCTCAGCAGCCACGACGGCTACAGCTTGCTTCGCCCCGCCAGCGAGGGCCGCTGGCTGCTGCGTGGGCCGGACGGCGCCGAGTTGAGTCTCAGGAGCGCAGCGTACGACCAGGTCCCGCTCGACTGCACGCGCGCAGCTTGTCACGCGAACCTCGCGGGTCACACGGCGGGCAAAATGAGCGATGTGCTGGTGCGCGGCTTGAACGGGCAACTGGGAGCGGAGTATGCCCCGGCCTGCGCGCTGGGATGCCATGCGCTCGGTGAGCCCGGCGTGCCAGATGGAGGCTTTCAGCACGTCGCGAACACGCTCGGCATCGACCTCAACCAGCTGAGCAGCTACGCGGCCTTACCCGCAGCGCTCCAGCGCTTGTCCAACGTCGGTTGCTTGAGCTGCCACGGACCCGGTGCGATCCCGGAACCGGCAGCGCGCGCCGGCATCCTTCGGAGCGACGTGTGCGCATACTGCCACGATGCTCCCCCGCGCTACGGGCACGTCGTCGCGTGGCAAGCCAGCGCCATGAGCCAAACCGCGCGCCGCTTGACCGATCCGGCGCGAAAGGATTGCGCGACCTGTCACACGACGTCCGGGTTCCTCGAGGCGCATGCCGCACGCGACGCGACGCCGCATGCGGAGGCCACACGCGAGGCGCCGGCGCACGGGCTGGACTGCGTTACCTGTCACGACGTGCATCAGCGCGAGCCGACGCGTGCCTTGCTGCGAGCACCGAAACCACCCCCGAGCGCGGCCCACTTGGAGGCGGGTTCGTTCCCCAGCTCTCGAGCTTGCTTGAACTGCCACGCGCCGCGCGCGCCACTCGGCACAGGCCGACAAGCGTGGCCTGAAGCGAGCGCGGCGGCTCTGTGGCTCGGACGCGGAGGCTTCACTCGAACTGGCGACGCCCTGACGGGGCCTGCCGTGCACGCGCGTGCCCCTGAGGGCTGCTCGAGCTGTCACGTCGGCACGGCGATCGCTCTCGAGCGAGGCAAGAATCACGGTTTCCAGGCCAGCACGGCGGCGTGCCGAAGCTGTCATGAACGTCCGCCAATCGCCGAAGACCCTGCGTTGCGGGCGCGCTCGCTCTTGGCCGAGCTTGCCCGGCGCGAGCCCGCGCTCCGACACCTCACCCTGCCGGCAAGAACTCGGCCCCACACGCGCTCCGGCGAACTCGACGTGAGCACACCCCTAGGACGGGCGGCCTATAACCTGCTATTGCTCGTCGAAGACCCGGCTGCGGGGGTTCACAATCCCGATTACGCGAGGCTTCTGCTAGATCACAGCGAGGGCATGCTGCGTCCCCAGCACGACGAACCGGTGCCAACCCGCGACGAGTGACATGAGCAACCATCCCCGACGCGGTCCCAGGGCGTCTCCGCCGGCGCCACCGAAGCAGCGAAGTTGGCTCGTGGCTGCAGCGACGTTGTTGCTGGCTCCGTCGGCGTACGCTCAAGAGGCACCGCCGGCGCCGCCCGACCTCCCCGTACCCCTTCCGAGCGACGCACCGCCGCCTCCCCCGCCTCCGCCCCCCAGTCCGGCGTACCCGGTGCCCGATCCGAATTCCCCGCCGCCCCCGACACCCGCTCCAGGGCCTTACCCCTCCGCCGCGCCCTATCCCGCCGCCGCGCCCTATCCCGCCGCCGCGCCCTATCCCGGAGCTGCGCCCTATCCCGCCGCGCCCTACCCCCCGCCTCCACCGGGCTCTGGAGTCGCACCCGCGCAGCCATACGGCACTCCCCCGCCGGGGCAGCGCCCGCCCGGCGTCGTCGACCCGCCGCCCCCCGAACCTGCTTGGCCAAGCGCACCGGACCCCGATTTCCGACGTCACCGAGTCACGCTCCAGACCGAAGCCGTTTTCAGCGCCGATGAAGGTCCATTCTACAATCACCTGCTGGGCGGGCGTTATGCTTACAGCACCACGCGCGCCACGAATCTAGGTGTGTATGCGGGCTACGCCAACTTGAAGGGGACGGGCGAACGCGTGCACTCGGTGCTGTTCATGGGCCAGTTCGAGTACCAGCTGTTCTTCGGTGACTTCGAGCAGGTGATCGTGCCGCTCAGAGTCGGTCTCGGCTACCTCGTCGAGAATGGTCCGATGGTGCGCTTCGCGACGGGGGTCTACTTCGCCTTCAGCGATGACCTGCAAGCGGGTATGGACTTGATCGCACCGAGCTACTGGAGCGCCAGCAACGATACCGTGCTTTCCATGAACCTCTCCGCCGAAGTCAGCTACGTCTTCTGAAAGCGCCCGTCTGCTAGGGCGCGCGCCCGCCGCAGTCCCGGCCACGTCGACGCGCGCCGCCAGAACGCGTCATCCCTCCCGCCGTAATATTCGGCCAGGATCTTGTCGATGATGACCGAGGTGCGCAGCGCCGAGTCCGCCCGCGAAGGCGCCCGGCTCGAGCCATCAGTCAACTCCGCGACGATGGTTTCGACCAGCGGCTGATGCACGTGCGCCGGGTGGGGCACCCGCAATGACTCGCTGCCGCTTTCGTTGCAGAGCTCCAGCGGTTCGCTTCCGAAAACACTGCACGTAATCTGTCCGCGCTGCCCAATCACCTCGAGCGCATCCTCGTTCGTACCCGCACCGAACTCGTAGCTCACGCTACCCAAGGCCCCCGACTCGAACGTCATGGCTGCCACCACGGCGTCTTCGACCTGGGCTACCCCCGAATGATTCTGCGCGTACCCGGTGACCCGCTCGATCGGCCCCAGTAAGAAGTCGAACAGGTCCAGAGCATGGCTGCCGAGATCCAGGAACAGGCCGCCGCCAGCCTCGGCGGCGTCGAGGCGCCATGGCAGCACCAACTCCGCGCAGTCCGGTGGCGCGATCTTCTTGAATGAATGCTTGATGGCGAACACCTCGCCGATCGCCCCCGCGTCGAGCAGCTCTTTCAGTTTGACGAAACGCGGCAAGGCTCGACGATAGTACGCGACGAATAGTGGTCGCCGCACGCTGCGAAAAGCGTCGACCATGCGCCGGCACTCCGTCGCGGAGCGCGCCATGGGTTTCTCGACGAAGCACGGTTTATTGGCCGCCGCCACCAGCAGCGCGTAGTGCTCGTGCGTCCCCGGTGGCGTAGCTACGTAGACGGCGTCCACGTCGGGGTCGACGATGACTTCGTGCGCATCGTCGGTGAAACGGCGGACCCCGTGGCGCCGAGCGAAATCTTCAGCGCGTGCGCGATCGCGACGCATCACGATCGAGATCGCGCTGCCGGGGGCCTTGTACAGGGCGGGGCCGCTCTTCACCTCGCACACCTGCCCGCAGCCGACAATGCCCCAGCGAATGGTCACACCGAGAGAGTGTAGTGATCACGTCACGTAGAAGACAAGGGCGTACACTGGCCAGCTGCTCGCCGGAGCTGTCCGAGCGCAGGCCGCGAATGGCGCACGCCCATGAAAGAAAACGTCGGCGGTTGCCTTTTGCACCAGCCGGGCGCGCGCTCTTGCGCTAGCTTTTACGAGGTCATGCGCGTTGCTCGCCGTCCCTGGCTGATCGTGCCTGGATCGGAACCGTATTTTCCCGATCCGGAGCAGGCCGATAGCGATGGATTGCTCGCGGTCGGCGGTGACCTCAGTCCCCAACGGCTCTTGGCCGCCTACGACCGCGGGGTGTTTCCTTGGTACGACAAGGGCCTACCTCCGCTCTGGTGGAGCCCGGATCCGCGGGCGATCATCGAGTCACAGGCGCTCGAGATCTCGCGCAGCATGCGCCGCGAAATCAGGCGGACGACGATGACGCTCACCTTCGATCGTGCGTTCCGCGAGGTGATGTACCAGTGTGGCCAGAAGCGAGACAACGGAACTTGGATCCTGAGCGCGATGCTGGACGCCTACACCCACCTTTTCGAACTGGGTCACGCACACAGTGTCGAGGTTTGGCATGAGGGCCAGCTCGTCGGCGGTCTGTACGGCGTGCACCGAGGCGCGCTGTTTGCCGCCGAAAGCATGTTCCACCGCCGGACCAACGCCTCGAAGCTTGCCTTGCTCGCCTGCGTGCATGCGCTCGCCGAACGGGGCGTCGACTTGATCGACGTGCAGTTCCTCACGGAGCACCTAGCCTCGCTGGGTGCCCGGGAAGTAAGCCGGCACGAGTATCTCCAGCGGCTCGGGCGCGCTCGTCAGGAGCCCAGGGATCTGCGCGACCTCGCCAGCGTCGATCCGCTCGCGGCGCTCAGAGCACGCGTGCACCACGGTGACTGAGCATCTCGGGCATCGGCCCCGCATCCGCAGGCTGACCCGCGGCCGCTGTTCCGACGGCCCAGCGCGATTCCTCGAAATTTGCGCGAGTACGGTCCGAACCGGCTGGACCCGAGCCGCGGAAAGCCGCTAGATCCGGGGCTATCGGTGTCCGTGGCCAAGTTCGAGCGCGGATTAGGCCACCGGCACGAAGCTTCAACCTCTGGGTCCCGACGGTGCTACTGCCGTCTCGAGTTCGCTGTCATGAAATCGTCCCTGCTTTCGCGTGGTGCCCCCGTCTTACTCTTGGTCGCGGCGTGCGCCACCCCAGCTCCGGCGCCGCCTGCTCCACCACCCCCGCCTCCGACGACTCCACCTGTGACTGCAGTCGCGGCAAACAGTCAGCCGACGCCCGTGACAGCAGTCGCGGCGCCGGCTGAGCAGAGCAAGCCGCCGACACCCCAGGGCCACCAAACCGAACGAGCGAGCATCTGCGCGGGCGGCGAGTATCCGGCGGCACCCGTTCAGGAAACGAAGGCCAGCCTGGTCAAAGACGGCTTCGTGTTCGTGGAGGGCCCGGTATGGTCCGATCAGCTCGGGTCCCTGCTGTTCTCGGAAATGGACTTCACGGCGGACGGCAGCAACGGCCCGCCATCGAAGATCCACCTGCTCACACCCGATCGCCAGCTCTTCACCTTCCTCGAGAATAGCGGCAGCAACGGGCTCGCCATCGACGGCAAAGGCGTCATCGCCGCGACGCACGCACCGCAGGCGCTCACGCGCATCGACCTGTCCAGCAAGCAGCGCACCACCCTCGTCGATGCCGTGGGCGGCAAGAAGTTCAACTCGCCCAATGATCTCGTCGTCAGCCGCACGGGTCACGTCTACTTCACCGACCCTGATTGGCAACTGGGGAAACGTGCGAACGAAACCGGCATGACGGGTGTCTACTGGGTCAAGCCGGATGGTGCAGTCACGCTCGTCGATGGCAAGCTCGACAAACCCAACGGGGTCTCCCTGTCACCCGACGACAAGACATTGTACGTGAGCGCACTCGACAACGGCATCTGGGCTTACTCGATCGACGCCGGCGGCAAACCCGCCAAGCGGCGACTGTTCGCGAGCGTCGACGGACCTGACGGCATGGCCATGGATTGCGCGGGGAACCTTTACGCGACGAGCCACGGCCCCGGGACGGTCGAGGTCTTCGACCGCACCGGCAAGAAGCTGACCAGCATCGCGGTTGCGCCGAAGACCACCAACGCTGCCTTCGGTGGCCACGACCGCAAGACGCTGTACATTACAGCGGGAACGGGCGTCTACGCACTGCCGACTCTCGTACCTGGTTTCCCGTACTAACGAACGAGCGGCGCAGGATCGTAGCGCACCTGCCCCTACGCTGCCCGCTCGGGGGTTTCATGCCGGGCGGCATGGCTGGTGACATCCGTAGCCGAGTTCAACGATACTGCGAGCCGTCGTGCCGTCCGAGCAAGACAACCTGGTCAGAGAAGCGTCCCAGCGGCTGTCATTCACCGCGGCCCTGGTCGCGCTCGTGTACGCCACGTACGAGGTGCTGTTCTTCACGGTGTGGAGCCACGAAGCCACCGCCGTCGCCCGCGTGATCGGTATGATGGCGATCGCCGTGTCGCTCGCGGTTTCGTTGGGCATTCGGGCCTGTCCAGCAAAGCTCATCGCCCCCATCGGGATCGCTTACGAGGCGCTCATCTGTGCCGGCCTCGAAATCGCACGTTTCTCCTCGGTGAAGGATACCGCGCTGGCGACCGGCACCTCGTGGAGCGTCGCCGTCGTTTTGTTTTTCCCCATGCTGCTACCAGCCAACCCGCGCACGACGTTGAGCGGCGCGCTCTTGGCCGCCAGCATGGGGCCGCTCGGCTACGTGTCGGCGCAGCACCTGGGGGCCCTCGAGCTCGCGGATTTCAACGTGCTGGTGTCGTACTGGCTGCCCACCTACATCTGCGCGTTCCTGACCTGGGTCCCCTCGTCCGTGCTTCAACGCCTCGGCGACGACGTGCAGCGAGCCCGCCGCCTCGGCAGCTACGAGCTCGTCGAGAAGCTGGGTGAAGGGGGCATGGGCGAGGTCTGGCGCGCCCGACACAAACTCTTGGCGCGGCCGGCGGCGGTGAAGCTGGTACGGCCAGACGTCGGTGACGGCGGTCGGCTGACGACGCGCTTCAAGCGAGAAGCCCAGGCGACCGCGAACCTGGAGTCTGCGCATACCGTGCGTCTGTACGACTTCGGCGTCACTCCCGAAGGCACGTTCTACTACGTGATGGAGCTTTTGAAGGGCATCGATCTCGAGACACTGGTCCGAAGGCACGGACGGCTGCCCCCTTCGCGCGTCGCGCATATCTTGCTGCAGGTGTGCGATTCGCTCGCCGAGGCCCATGGGGCTCAGATGGTCCATCGCGACATCAAGCCGGCCAATATCTTCGTGGTAAAGAGCGGCCAACAAGTCGACGTGGTGAAAGTGCTCGATTTCGGCCTCGTCAAGAGCATGGTCGGGGAACTCGAAACCAGTCGCGAAATCAAAGCCTCGACCGAGGGTAAGGTCATCGGCACGCCTGCGTACTTGGCGCCGGAGCTCACCATCGGAGGAGCCGTCGACGGTCGCACGGATCTCTACTCTCTCGGGTGTGTCGCGTACTTCTTGCTTACCGGGCACCTGGTATTCACATCGACCAGCCCGATTCGAATGGCCGTCGCCCACGCGACCGAACCGCCGCCGCCTCCGACGACGCATAACGCCGAGATCCCGAAGGATCTCGAAAACATCGTCATGCAGTGCCTCAGAAAAGACATCACGAAGCGACCGGGCTCCGCAGTCGAGTTGGCCCGAAGCATCAGCGCGCTCGGCTTGGCCGAGCAGTGGACGCAGCCGATGCGCGAACAGTGGTGGCAAGAGCATCTACCCGACCTCTGCCTCGGACCAACGCTGACCAGCAACCCGCCGCTGCGCACGGGGGCCATGTTCGAGCCGGCGGAATAGCGGGGCAACTACGGGGCGGGGCTCGCGTCCGACCTTTGCGCAGCGCCCACCGGGTCGATGATGCTCGCGAAACGCACGCAGATTTCGAGCAGCCGCTCGACTGCGCCGCCCGGAATGTGCGGTGGGTTTCCGAAGTTGACCACGAGCGTGATGCCGCTTTCGCTCACGTTGAACTGCGCAAGCTCGCGCCGAAACTCGCCCTCGAGCACCGCGACCAACGCTGGCCACTTCTCGTACTCCTGAATGCGCGCGGCGACACCGTCATCGGCGTAGCGGGTCTTGAAGAAGGCATCGAAGCTGCGATCCCCCGAGTAAAGGCGATTCAGCTCCGCGGGCGGACGCTGGTTCTGCGCGTAGTTCCGCAGCAGTACGCCGGGCGCGCCCTCGAAATGCAGACTCACTTTGCGCTGCTCGTCCGGGTCCACGAACACGCGGTACCCCTGAAACGTCCCCGAGAGTGTGCCGATGCCTCCCCGGTAGGGCGAGGGCTTGTAGATCAGGCCCAGACGTTCGGCGAGCTCGGGGAACGCCTTCGAAGCCAGCTTATGCGTGGCGCGTCGTTTCACGAACGCAAACGCCATCCCGAAGAACATCAGAAAACCGATGGGCAAAGCCCCGCTATTGAGAAGGTCGGCCATGAGGGAGACGAGGCTCGCCCAGGCCTCGTGGCCGAAAGCGTGCCGACCAGAGGTTTGGCCACAACTGGCGCCGCGCGCAACCGACGTGAGGGAAAGAACGGAGCACTCGATGCAATTCACCCACGATCTCGAAGCACTCAAGCAGGCGTTCTCGCACCAGAACACCCAGCTCTCCCACCTGAAGGAGGTGCTCGCCGAACTCGACCCGCGGCTGGCGTTCTCGCTCGACCCAGGTGTGTTCGACGCCATCGACGAGGCGCTCGAAAGAGCACCCACCCTCACCACCCAAGCTGCGCTGCCCCTCGCGGGCACGCGCGGCTGAGCTCGCGTTCAGCGCGAGAAAGCAGGCAATCATGGACGCAGTTCAGAATCAGGCACCCATCTTCAGTTCACCCTACTACTACGACAACGCGCTCACCGCCGAGTCGATGATGGTCTACTTGACCACGCGCCTCGGCGGTATCGACGAGCAGATCCAGGGTTTCTTCAAGAGTCAGGAGCAATCTGAGGAGATTCGCGCAGCTTTCAACGAGATCAAGCGATTGTTGAACGAGCTTAGCGAGAGCACGGATAAGGACCACTCCATCAAAGGCAAAGAAGACGTTCTCGCCTCCATCGCTTCTACCATCGACGAAATCGCGTCCATGGATCCAAACCTCGCCGAACGCATCACGAACGACCTGACCACGGATGACCACATTCTCCACGTGGCCGACCCCGGCGACACGAACATAGTGTACACGACACGCGAAGTCGAAAACACACGATCCTACTTCGACAATCTCGCAGGCCAGCTCGAGTCGACGGCACAGATGAACATGATTCAGCTGCAGTCGCTGATGTCGGCGCGCCAGACGGCGATCTCGCTCGCGACGAACTTGCTCGCGAAGCACGACGAATCCCTCAAGAAGGTCGTCGACAACATCCGGTAGCCATGGAACGAGTCGGCTTCCACACTCCGGGCACACTCAACCCGAGCCGCGCGGCGCTCGCAGAACGCTGCTACGCAGCTGGTTTTCACGCGCTCGCCAACGGCGACCTCAGCGCGGGTGCTCGCTGGTTCGGGTTGCTGGCACTGCTCGAGCCACGGCGCGAACGCAGCTGGGCCGGTCTCGCCGTTGCCCACGAACGCAGCGGCAAGCTTGCGCTCGCTGCAGCCCTCTACACCGTTGGCCAGCGCGTGTCCGGCGCTTCCGCCTGGCTCGAGCTCGGGTACGCCCGCACACTGCGGGCGCTCGGGCGCACGCGAGAAGCGGAACGGGCCTTCGACTCCGCCGCAGCCTTGTCCGACACCACGAGCCTAACGAACGCCATCGAGGAGGAACGATGCCCGCGATAGAACCGACTGCGACGACGCCAGCGATTGTCCCGCACACTCACGAGGTAGTCTCCGCAGAAACTCCGAGCCCGCTCAGTCCGCCCGAGTTCGTGGGAGGCACGCCGAGCGACGCGCTGACCGAGATGCTGTTGGCGCTCGAGCGCCAGAACCAGAGTTCTCTCGAGCTGAACCTCAGCGAAATCAAGGCAGCGCGCGAACGCATCGCCGATCTGCAGCGGCAGCTAGCCGACGAGCTCGCGCGGGCCCTGGAGGCGGCCCGCCGATCGAAGAAAAAGAAGAAAGGCTGGTTCAGCCGCACTTTCGGCCGCGTGATCGACGTGGTGGCCAAGGTGGTGGCCAAGCAAACCGAGGCCATGAAGGACGTCGTGGTACTGCATGCCGACCTGGCGGTTTCGATGGTGAAGCACTTCCGCGACCGCGAGGCTCTATTTCAGAGCGTCAAGCACGACCTGCTAAAACTCAGCGAAAGTTCGGAGACCGAGCGCGCCGTCGAGGGCTTCACCACGGGCACGCTCAAGTTCATGGGCGACGTCGCCGCCTTTCAGTTCGTGTTGGTGGCCGCGCTCGCCGAAAACGCAGCCGAAGGTGACGCGGTCCATCGAGCGGTGCGCGACGCGCTCACGGATCAGGCCGAGAAGCTGTGGCACAGCGCGGAGACCAACATCCTCGAGAACCCCGACTTCTGGACGGTCACCGGCCGTCTCGCCCAGGGGGTGGCCGTTGCCAGCGCGCTCGCGAGCGGAGGCACTCTGGCGCCCGTTGCTGTCGCACTCATCCTCGCACTCGAAGCGGACGACCGCTTCGGCTACCTCGAAGACGTTTTCGGCAAAGAAGCAGCACCTTGGGTCCGCGTCGGTATGCATGTCGCAGCCGCAGCGAGCGCTGGCTCGAACTCGAACGACGTCCTGAAATGGATGCAGGTCGCGCTGTCGACGCTCGAGGGGACAAGCGACATCCACCGGGGGGTGCGCACCTGGCAAGAAGGCATTCGCCAGGGCGACGAGCTCGACCGCCGCGCGGACATGCAAGAGACGCTGCACCAGATCCAAGCGACCCAGCGCCTCATGGACGCCTTGATCGAGCTCTACGAAGAGAAGTCCGAGCACCGCACTCGAACCGCCGAAGCGAGCGTCGACCTGGTCGAAGCTCGAGCAAAGGTCCAAGCAGCCCTCGTGCTGCAAGGCTGAAAGGAGAACCGGATGTACATCCCCAACGACCGCAGCGTTACCCCGCCCACTCTCGAATATTACAAAGACGCGCGGGACGCCTTCCTAAGCGATCCCAGCAGCGCACTTGCTGCGCTGCTCATCGACCACGTCCGCGAGTCCCGTCAGAACTACCTCGACCAAACCCGTGCCGAAGAGAACCACCTACGGAGCGTGCACGCCGCCCAGCTCGAGGCAATGCGCGACGAGGCCGATAAGCTTCGTGACGCTGGCGTGGCCAGGGGCGTTGGCATGGTCGCTAGCGGTGCGCTGAGCATCATGGCCGGCTACGCCACGGCGAACACACCCAGCTCCGACGCTTCGAAGTGTGCCACCCCCTGCACCCCACGCCCGGCCAAAGGAACTGACTGGCCGGGCGTGCTCAACGGAGCTGCAAGCGGCGCCAAAGGTGGCGGCGAGTTGTTTGCCGCTTACGACGACCGCCAGGGACAGCTGGCTCGCACGCGCGCCACCGAACACGAGCATCAAGGCGGTGAAGCCGAGCGCCGGCTGAAGACGCTCGACGAAACCCGCGAGCACGCTCGGGACCTCGAGCGTTCCGCCTTCGAGCACCTCCGCAACGTGCACGAGACAGAAGCCGCGACAGATCTGGCGTTGGTCACCTGGCGCGGCTAGCTGACCGTTCGCGAACTACGGTGAATCATGACGCGCAGCACGCTCGACCCAAAGTTGGACGTGGTGTTCAAACTGTTGTTTGCCAAGCCCAGCAACAAGCGCCCGCTCATCTCCCTGCTCACCGCGATCCTGGAGCCGGCATCGCCCATCGTCGACGTCGAGGTGTTGGATCCCGAGGTGGCCAAGGAGACCGTCGCAGCCAAAGGGACGTTGTTGGATCTCTTGGTCAGGCTCTTGGACGGCCGACGCGTCAACCTGGAAATACAAGCGAGTCACGTGATCGAACTACCGAAGCTGCCAGAGGGTCCCCCTGCCCCCGAGGCCCCCGCGGTGGTAAAGTGGGGTAAGTTTCTCCCGCACGCAGCTGGAGCAACCAGCCATGAACGACCCCATCTTCGGTGAAGCAAAAGAAGCCCTTGAAGAGCTCTCGCAGGATCCACGCGCCCGTCGCTTGGCAGAGGAGCGGTGGCTCGGGGAGGTCAATTATCGCCTGACGGTGGCACAAGAGCGAAGAGAGGGGCGCGAAGAGGGGCGCGAAGAAGGACGACCCATGCGCTGCGCGAAGCTGTAAACCGCCTCTGCAGCCGTCTCAATCTCGACGTTACCGCGAAAGAACGCGAGCGGCTGAACGCCGCGGGCCCAGCGGAAGTGCAAGACATCCTCGAGCACGTCGCGTTGCACCACCGCTGGCCAGACTGAGCGAGTTTCTCGTCGTTAAGCCAGTGCCCGCGCTAGGAATTTGAGCTTGTCGGGGTTGCGGACGCTGTAGATGGCGGTCACTCCATCCGTGCCGAGCTCGAACGCGGTCGCCTGGACCAGGTCTCCTTCGCGGAATAACAGGAAACCCGGCATGCCGTTGAGCTTCGCTAGCTTCACGCTGGTGCTGCCCGGCGGGGCTTTGGCGGCGACACCCAGCACGAATCGTACGATGCGATCGCGTCCGTGGATGGGGTTCGTCGCCGCGGGCACGCGCCCGCCGCCGTCGGAGTAGAACACGGCGTCCGCCACCAGAACCTCGCCCAGCACCGTCGCGTCGCCGCGTGTCACCGCATGCAAGAAGGCGTCGATCACACGCGAGCACTGTTCCTCCGTCGGCTGGGTCCGCGTGCGCGAGCCCCGCACGTGCACACGCGCCCGCTCCGCGAGCTTGCGGCACGCCGCCGCGCTCTTTCCCAGCATTTCGGCGATTTCTGGGTGGTCGTAGCCAAACACGTCGTGCAACAAGAACGCGGCGCGCTCCACCGGCGAGAGGCGCTCGAGCGCGAGCATCAATGCAACCGAAACGTCCTGCGCCAGCTCGGTCATGGCCTCCGCCGTCAGCTCTTGGGTGTCGAGCACGGGCTCTGGCAACCAGGGCCCGACGTACGTCTCGCGCCGAGCGCGGGCTGACTTCAGCTGGTCGAGACACAGCCGTGTCACGAGCGTGGCCAGAAACGCCCGGGGCTCGCGCACGCTCCCGGTGTCGGTGCCGTTCCAGCGCAGGTACGCCTCTTGGACCACGTCTTCGGCGTCTGCCAGCGACCCAGTCATGCGATAGGCAAGTCCGCGCAAGTACGCGCGCTGCTGCTCGAACACGGAGACTTCGTCCATACCCATCTCGTTACGCAAGCGGCTTACGCGGCGGCGCCGACCCCAGCGGGGTTCGGAAATCGCACGGTGTCGACGTGTTTGCCCGCGACGGTGACTCGGACGCACGCGTGCCCAAAACCCAAAGCGTACTTCATGGTAGGGTAGATTCTGGCGCTGGTGAGCGCGCACGCCAACGACACCACGCCTAGCTTGCCGAATTTAGCCTGGAGCGCCTCACGCAATGGTTCGGCCTCGGCGTCTCGAGTCAGCACGGCGCGCGCGAACCGAACCGCCAGGGCACAGTCGGGAGGCAGAGACTCGAGCTCTCCAGCGAGCAGGGCCCGCAGCGTCGCCGGGGCGACGCCCGCCTGCTCCGCCATTTTGACCCCGAGTTGAACGCACGGGCCGCAGTCCTCGTGCATGACCGCGGCGATTTTCGTGACGAAGTAGACGTCCGCCGGCAATCCCCGATGGAACCTGCCCAAGCTGGTCGCTCGAGAATAGAGCATGGCGGCCTGGGGACTCACGTCCAAGAGCTCCCGCACGTAGCTCATGTCGTAGTCGTACTGCGCTTGAAAGGCATTGATTTTGCGTCGAATAATCCATGAGAACATGGGGGGCCTCTGCATGGGTAGGGGGTGACTGGATGGTTCCGCGGTCGCGACAGCAGCGAGGCTGCCTGCCCGCCCCATCATGACGAGATGGCCGAGGGTGCTGTGACAGCCAAGGCGGTCGGCGGAAGAAAAAGAGCCCGCCCGGCACCGCGGCCGAGCGCCCCGGCTTGCACCGCGGCCGAGCGCCCCGGCTTGCACCGCGGATGTCTGCGCCCTAAAGACCCAAAAGGTGAAGAAGCTCGTTCTCGTCGCCGCCTCTTTCTTGGTGCCGTTGGCCCTGCTGGGGAGCGGCGCATTGTACCTCTACTTCACTCCATACTTTGCCCTGCAAGAGATCGAACGCGCTGCGCGCGCTGGCGACACGGCCAGCCTGGCGCAGCGCATAGACTTTCCCGCGGTGCGGAGCAGCGTCAAGCGGCAGATCGTGGCTCGCATCGAAGCGGGCGCAGCCGCAAACCCCAACCCGCTGGCGGCGTTCGGCTCTGCTTTGGCAGGGGCCCTTTCAGACCCGGCCGTCGACGCGCTCCTCACCCCCGACAACGTCGCGCGCCTGTTGCGGGGCGAAAGCCTCGGTGCGGTCCAGGGACCGACACTTCGTCTCGACACGTCGAACGTCGACCTGGAGTACATCGGCTTCAATCGGTTCCAAGCAGTCACGGCACCCGCTCCCGCAGGCTTCACGCTGGTACTGGCGCGCCAGGGCTGGCTCGATTGGAAGCTCGTCGAGGTGATTCTCCCCCAGAGCTGGAGCTTCCGCGGAGCTTGATCAGTCACCGCTGGCAGCAGCATCGGCGTCATCGGCTCGTGCAGCGTCAACATGAAGCCAGCAGCGCACGCGGCGATTGGCGAGTGAAACCACGGGTGGCGCTTCTTGGCAGCGATCGAAAACCTTGGGGCAACGCGTGTGAAAACGGCACCCTGCGGGTGGGCTCAACGGTGAAGGGACGTCACCGAGCAGCACGGGCTCGCGCCGGAAGCTGCCGACTTCGAGGCGGGGCACGGAGGCCAAGAGCGCCTGGGTGTAGGGGTGCTCGGGTGTGCTGAACAGCTCTTCGGCCCGAGCCACT
>JAICQQ010000170.1 GCA_025937785.1 Polyangiaceae bacterium | reverse complement strand
GACGATCTCCGACCTCGGTCAAGCCAAGCGCATCAAGTGCGACAAGGACAACACCACCATCGTCGACGGCGCTGGCGACAAGGACAAGATCAAGGCTCGCCAGGGCGAAATCCGCGCTCAGATCGAGAACACCACGAGCGACTACGACCGCGAGAAGCTCCAGGAGCGCCTGGCCAAGCTCGTGGGCGGCGTTGCGGTGATCAAGGTCGGTGCCGCCACCGAGACCGAGATGAAGGAGAAGAAGGCTCGCGTCGAAGACGCTCTGCACGCAACCCGCGCAGCTGTCGAAGAGGGCATCGTCCCCGGCGGCGGCGTCGCGCTGCTTCGCTCGCAGGCGGCTCTCGAGGGCCTCAAGGTGAATGCCGAGCAAGAGGTCGGCGTTCGCATCATCCGCCGCGCGATCGAAGAACCGTTGCGGCAGATCGTCACCAACGCCGGCGAAGAAGGTTCGATCGTCGTGCAGAAGGTGCGCGAAGGTAAGGGCAACTTCGGATTCAACGCCGCGACGGGTGAGTACGGCGACCTGGTTCAACAGGGCGTCATCGATCCGGTTAAGGTGGTGCGCTCGGCGCTGCAGAACGCGGCCAGCGTGGCCAGCCTGATGCTGACCACCGAGGCGCTGGTTGCCGAGAAGCCGAAGGACGAAAAGCCGGCTGGTGGCGGTCACGGCCACGGCGGCGGCGGGATGGACTTCTAAGTCGATCCCGGCTCTTGAGGCCTGAACTGCGGCGGGACCCCGAACCGGGGCCCGCTGCAGTCGTTTTGTGTGTTAGAAACGCGCGTCGCCCGCGTGATGGCGACCCAGGCATTTCCCGTGACCAACGACGTTGCTTCAGAACCTCGAGTTGCCGCCCCTGAGCGGGCGGACGCGCTCGGTCAGGGCGCGCTGATCGTGACCCCGACCTACAACGAGCGCGACAACCTGCGCGAGTTCGTGCGTGCCACGCTGAACACCGTTCCCGGCGCGCACCTGCTCGTGGTCGACGACGCCTCCCCCGACGGCACCGGGCAGCTTGCCGACGAGCTCGCCGACGAGGACAACCGCGTGCACGTGCTGCATCGCGCTGCCAAGCACGGGCTCGGTACCGCGTACATCGAAGGCTTCGCCTGGGGCGTGGAGCGGGGCTACAGCTACTTCTTCGAGATGGATGCGGACCTCTCGCACGACCCGCACTACCTGCCCGCGTTCTTCGAAGCCTTCGCGCGGGGAGCAGACGTGGTCGTCGGCTCGCGCAATATTCCCGGCGGTCGTGTCGAAGGTTGGGGTGCCGGGCGCCGCTTGCTCAGCAAGGGCGGTTTGCTGTACTCGCGAGTCATCCTCGGAGTCGACGTCAGCGACCTCACCACAGGGTACAAGGCCTACACTTTGCGAGCCCTCGAAGCCATCAAGCTGTCCGCCGTGCGCTCGAACGGCTACTCCTTCCAGGTCGAAACGACGTACCGCGCGATCCTCGCCGGCCTCGACGTGCGCGAGGTCCCTATCGTCTTCGTCGACCGCCGCGCGGGCCACAGCAAGATGAGCCGGAAGATCTTCGCCGAAGCCGTGTGGATGGTGCTGAAGCTCCGCTGGCGCGGCGCGACCGGGCAGCTATAAGGCCGCGCAGCCCGCGCCTCAGCCGGTTTTGCGTACGATAGGCTTGAGGGCCCGCAGGTTCACTGCGCGCCGCGCATGCCAGAGCTCCCAGCCGGTTTGGAGCCCAAGCCAGAACTCCTCGCTCATGCCAAGCACCCGGCCCAACCTTACTGCAGTATCTGCGGTCACCGCGCGCTTCCCTTGAAGGATCTGATTCACTCGCCCTACCGGCACGCCCATGCGCTCCGCCATCGCGAACCTGTTGGCGGCACGTCGCGTGCATACCCGTCGTCATGTCCAAGGAACATAGAGACGAAAGTGAAGGCGAAGAACTGCCGGTATCGACGAAGCTAGAGCAGCTTTACGAGCTGATCGATGGCATCGAAGTGGCAATGTTCACCACGCGCCGGCGCGATGGCTCCCTGGTGTCGCGCCCCATGCAGACACAGGCGAGGCGAGCTGGCACCGATCTTTGGTTCATGACCAGCGGGGAGACTCACAAGCTCGACGAGCTGAACGACTACCCCGAGGTGAATCTCGCGTATTACAAAGATGGCACGCGCGAGTTCGTATCGGTGAGCGGGCACGCCGTCGTCACCAAAGATCGCGCCACGATCCGGGAGCTCTACAAGCCCGATTGGAGGGCATGGCTCGGTGACGAAGGGGGCGATCGCGACGGCGGACCCGATGATCCGCGTATCGCGCTCATCGAAGTGACCGCCGAATCGGCCACCTACCTGAAGGTGAACTCGCCGCGCGTCATCACGCTCTTCAAGATCGCCAAGGCCATTGCCAGCGGCACGCCGCCCAAGGCCGGCGACCTAGGTCACCTCGACCGGGGCGAGCTCTCCGCTGGTCAGGGGCGCACGTGATTCCAACCGACGCTTGGAGCACCAAGCGTGGACGGACGCGCAAAACACGAGCGCACCCCGTAGGATTCGAACCTACGACCCTCGGATTCGAAGTCCGATGCTCTATCCAGCTGAGCTAGGGGTGCGGAGCGACGCCGTCGGAACGGCACGCCTCGAGTCGGAATAGAGGGCTTGGGAGCTCTGGTCAAGCCATGAACTGAGGGCGACGGGCGGTTTTGCGGCAGGAACTGCTCGGTGTGGTGGCGCCCGCGGACGGCTCTAGCCAGCGGTTGCGCCGAGGCGCTAGCGTTGCGCCATGCCGAGCACTTCGGTCCCCCCTCCGGCCATCGACGCCCTGCCCGCAGAGCAGGTCCGGGACCCGGATCTGTGGATCGTTGCGGCGGCGTGGGCGACGATCGTGTTCGCGGCCATCCAGATCCTGCTGTTCTCGTTCGGGCGTGACCAGGGGATCTACGCGATGGTCGCGAGCGGGCTCCTCGACGGCAAGCTGCCGTACCGCGATGTGTGGGACTTCAAGCCGCCGGGGATCTTCCTGTGCTACGGGCTGTCGTTCGCGCTGTTCGGTGAGTCGATGGCGGCGCCGCGCGTGCTCGAGGTGCTCGGGCTCGTGGGGCTGGTGTTCGCGTTTCGCCGGGTCGCGTCCGTATACTTCGATTCGAAGACGGCGGGGATGATCGGGGCCGCGGTTGCCGCGCTCACACACGCCGAGCTCGAGTTCTGGCACACGGGGCAGCCGGAGACCTTCGGGACGTATCTGATCGCCGCTGCGCTGGTGCTCGCGAGTCATCCGTACACGCGACGTCGCGCGCGCGTTTGGGGCTGGGTCGGCATCGGGGTGGCCTTCGGCTGCGCGTTTCTCCTGAAACCGCCGCTGGGTGGTGGCGCGCTCGTGTGCGCGGTGTATCTGGCTCGACAGCTGGCAGCGGATCAACGAGGCGTCTGGCATCTGGCGCAGCCGTTCCTGGTGATCGGGGGAGCGTCGATGCTGCCGATCGCCGCCTGCGCGGCTTGGTTCTGGTTGGCGGGAGGCTGGCCCGACCTCTCGTGGACGCTGGGCGAGTTCACGCCCGGCTACACGGCGCTCGGCTGGCACGGACAGAACGCGCCGGGCATGTTGTACTACGCCACGACGCAGGCGTTCTTCGACTTCTCTGCGCTGATCGGCGTGGGCTGTATCGCGGCCGTAGCCATGAGGCCGATGCACAGCCGCGAACGCGAGGGCATCTTTCTCCTGTGCGGCGTCGCTTCGATACAGCTCGCCGGGGTAGCGATGCAGGGTAAGTTCTTTCAGTACCACTACGGCTCGACCTTGCCGCTCTTGGCGCTGATCGCGGGGCTCGGCTGGTACAAGCTCTGGCGTCGCTGCCTGGGCCAAGGCGCGGGCGGCTTGCTCGCGTATGCCGCGTTCATCCTGATCGTAGCCAGCATGCGCCGTGCGGCGGAAGACGTGCCCTACGGCTTCTGGCAGCGAAGCTCGATGCGCATGGAGTATCTGTTCGGACTCGGGAACCTGCGTTCTCGGGAGGCGCTCGATCAGGAGCTGTACCGGGTCGCCGACTACAATCTGGGCGCCAACCGGCGCGTCGCCCAAGAGGTGGCCACACTCACGGAAGAAAACGAGCCCATCTTCGTGTGGGGCTTCGAGCCGTCCATCTATTGGATGAGCCATCGCGCGGCTTCGACCCGCTTCATCTACAACGTGCCTCAGCGCGCTCAGTGGCAGCGCGAGCACGCTCGGAACGTGCTGTCACGAGAGCTGGCCAGGCGCCCGCCGGCGGTCGTGGTGGTGCAGCACCGAGACGTGTTCCCCATGGTGACCGGCGGTAACCTCGACTCCGCCCAGGCCTTGGACGAGTTCGAGGCATTGCAGCACCTGATCGCCGCAAAGTACCAGCTCACGACGAGGATCGAGGACTTCGAGGTGTACGAGCGGCGCCACGAGCCGCCCAAAGCCACCGTGCGTGCCGCAACGCCGCCGCTCTGAGGCGTCGGTTTGCTCGATCGCTGATATGCAGCCGCGAGCCATCGCGACCGCTTTGCGTTTGTCGCCTCACACGGGCTTGCCCGCGTGGCACGCCATGTGGGCTTCCTCTGCCAGGAAATCCCGCAACAACTTGACTCGCTTCGGAAGGTGCTGGGAGGCGTAGATCAACGATTGCACGGCGCCCTGGGCGCTGAGCTCCGGAAGCACCGCAACGATTTGCTCGGGTCCGCGTTCTGGAGCCAGCAGGCACTGTTCGGGAAGCAGACCAATGCCGTGGCCGGCGCTAATGCCTTGTAACACGAACTGGAAGCTGTCGCCGCTCAGGGCGCCCTGGACTTCGACGGACTCGGTGCCGCTCGGGCCCGTCAGCTCCCAGACCGCGCGACCTTGGTTGCCGCGATGCAGGACGGCTTGATGGTGGGCGAGATCCGCCACGCTTTGGGGCGAGCCATGCTGTTCCAGATAGCCGGTCGAGGCGTAGAGTCGATACACCGTGGTTCCGAGCCTGCGGACCATGAGTGACGAATCTTCGAGCCGCCCGAGCACGATCGCCAGATCGACGCCTGCGCCAACTAGCTCCGCCCCACGAGCGGTGGTGACGACGTCGACTTGGATCTTGGGGTACTTACGGATGAAGCCGCCGAGCGACGCGGTGAGCTTGCCGGTCATCTCGGGAGGCGCGGCGAGCCGGATGAAGCCGCTCGGTTCGCTCGCGGCCTCGCCCGCTATCACCATGGCCTCGTCGAGCCCGGTGACGGCATCGCGCGCGCGCTCGTAGTAGGTGCGGCCGGCGTCGGTCAGCGCGACGCTGCGGGTGGTGCGCTCGAGCAAGACGAGGCCCAGGTCGCGCTCGAGTTTGGCCACGCTGCGGCTGACGGACGACGTGGGCAAGTCCAAGGCTTTGGCGGCGGCGGTGAAGCTGCCCGCTTCGACCACGCGCAGGAAGGTGACGACGCGGTTCAGGTCCATTGCTCAAGGAACAATAGTGCGTTGCCTGGCGAACGACTAGTGCTCCCTGGATAACGCTCTAAGTTGGCAGACGTCTCAGCAACAGGAGCGTTTTCTATGCAATTTCTCGCTAAATGGAGCCCGGCCGCGGCTCGCGTCACACTCGGGCTGGTGTTTTTCGTGTTCGGTCTGAACTACTTCCTCGACTTCCTGCCGCCACCTCCGACACCCCCCGAGCAAGCGTTGGCGTTCTTGGGCGGCCTGATGGCCGGAGGGTATGTGCTCCCCCTGGTCAAGACCATCGAGGTGGTTGCGGGTGCTGCGCTGCTGGCGAATCGGTTCGTCCCGCTTGCGCTGACAGTGCTCGCGCCCATCGTCGTGAACATTGCGGCTTACCACTTCTTGCTGGCGCCGGGCTACGCGATGCCCATCGCCCTGATCCTGCTCCAGCTCTACCTGGCGTGGACACACCGCGCGGCGTTCTTGCCGATGCTGCGGGCGCGTTCGGAGGACGTACCGGTGTCGGAGCGTCCGACCCTGCGTCGGACTGCCGTCGTCAACGGCTGACGCGCTCCGCTCAGGGAGTGCATTCCCCAACCTTGGCAACGCTGACGCCGGCCGCAGCCGCCGTGCACGCGTTGCCATGGGTCTTTCCATCGCAGCCGCACACCGGCTGATAGATCTTCGTACACATCGGTGTCTTCTTGGCGCAGGTGCCGCCGCTGTCGTCCGCGCCACAGTTGCGCTTGTAGGCGCAGTACAGCCCCTCGCCGCATTCGCCTCGCACGCCACGGGTGCCGCAGAGCTGACCCTCGGCGAGCGCGGTCCCCTCGGCGGGCTGAGTAGCGGTCGGCGTGGTTGCTTCGGGCTTCGCACCACACGGAGCGTCGCGCGCGGAGCGAGCGACGGAGATGCCTTCGCGCGCCGCGTGGCAAGCGTTGCCGTAGGTTTTATCGTCGCAGCCGCAGACTGGCTCGTATTCCTCGGCGCACATGTCCGGACGAGCCCGACAGGTTCCGCTCATGTCCCCCGCGCCGCAGTGGGCTTCCGGCGCGTAGGCGCAGTACAAACCGTCCTGACACGCGAAGCCGGCGATGCCCCCGCACATCCCGCCCTCTGCTACCGGCGTGCGCGCGCCCGGTGGCTGGTCTGCCGGAGGTGCATCTTGCGGCGGGGCCTCCGCCGTCGGCGCCGGATCGGGCGGCGGAGGCGCATCCGGGGCGGGCGCAGGTGTGGTGCATCCTGCCGCAGTCAGGAACACGAGAACCAGGGCGGACGTGGCGCAGGAAGGGTAGGGCGAATTCACGTCGGCCAGTCTAACCCATCCGTGTGAAACTGGATCTCGATTGCTGACTTCAGCTGCAACACCTGCCGTCCGATGCGCGCTCGCAATCATCGTTGCAGGGCTCGGGTTGGGCTGCGTCTGCCAGGGGAACAACCGTCACGGGCGGCTCACAGCCGACTGTGAAGGAAGTGATACGCGGCCTACCGTGGCAGGAAAGACGGCATTCCTGCTGACGCACCCCGAGATCCGTCACGTGGTACTGGTCAGCGTCGACGGGCTAGCCGCGCGTTACCTGCGCCGACTTCGAGGCGCCCATCGCGTTCCAGCTTTCGCACGTCTCGTCGAGCAGGGAGCCTCCACGATGAACGCGAGGACCGATCCGACGAACACGTACACGCTACCCAACCACATCTCGATGTTGACGGGCCTGCCGGTGACCGCTCCGCCTTGTGCGCCTCCGGAGCAAGCTCACGGATACACCTCCAACGACGCACCTGGCAGCAATGAATCGATCCACAACAGGGGCAACCCTGCGCGCAGCTACACCCCCAGCGTTTTCGACGTCGTCCACGACCATGGCCTTTCTACGGCGATGTTCGCGAGCAAATCGAAGTTCAGCATTCTTACGCAGAGCTATAACGAGGCAGGGGCCAAGGACGCGGTCGGGGAAGACAACGGCAGGCGCAAGATCGACAGCGTGTACATCGACGAAGATCTGAAGGCCCTGACGAATGCGCTGAGCGATAGCCTCGTGAAAGCCCCCGCCAACTTCACGTTCGTGCACTTCGCTCACCCAGACAGGGTGGGCCACGACGAAGGCTGGGGCAGCAGCGCGTACCTCGACGCCATCGTCGAAGTCGACGCCGCGCTCGGGCGGATCCTGACGCTGATCGACGACGAACCGCGCCTGGGGGCGCACGCGGCAGTCATCCTCACGGCGGATCACGGGGGTTCGGGTCGAAGGCACGCGGACGCGGCCAACCCCGACCACTTCGTGATTCCGTTCCACGTGCTGGGGCGCGATTTGCCAGGTGGCCGCGATCTGTATTCGATCATCGGCGAACGGCGCACCGCCCCGAAGCTCGCTGAGAATCCGGGCTTCGACCGCCCCGACCCACCCATCCGCAACGGGGATGCCGGCAACCTAGCGCTCGCGCTGTTGGGCTTGCCGCCCATTCCGGGCTCATGGATGGGTGCCGGCGGCTTCTAACCGGGGCCCGGATCTGAGGGTCCGCGCAGGTAGCCCCAGAACAAGCGCGTCGCGTACTCGAACCAGACGCGGCCGTCGACAGCGTGCTGGGCGAAGATGCGGCGGAGGCCGTCGAGCATTTCGTCGTGGCGCGGGCTTCCGGGGAGCGGGACGTAGGACGACGAGAGCGCACGACCGATGAGGCCTTCGAGATCGAATGCTTGTCGGTTGGGAAAGTCTTCGGAGCCCCAGCGTTCGGGACCAAAGAACTGGTCCATGCTGGAGTCGGTGGTGGCTTCGCTGCGTGAGATGCGGCGATAGTCGTCGGAGATATGGCGGAGCAGGCTTTCGTAGGCGATCAGGAACGGCGTGGCATCTCGCTTGCGCTCGTTCCAGAGCAGCACGACCGCGCCACGAGGACGCAAGACGCGCTCGAACTCGCGGCGGGCCAGCGCAGCGTCGAACCAGTGGAATGCCTGGGCCGCGACGACCAGGTCGACGCATTGAGCCTCGAGGGTGGTGTCCTCGGCGCTGCCCGCTACGCTGCGGAACTTCGAGTAGGTCCCCAGCCACTCTTCGGCCGCGCTGCGCATGTCGTCGTTGGGCTCCACCGCGTACACCATGTTCCCGCGGTCGAGAAAGTAGCGACTCGAAATGCCGGTGCCCGATCCGACGTCCGCCACCACGAGCTCGCGGTGGTATCCGATCCGGCGCCGCAGCACTGCCTCGAGCTCTTCGGGGTAACCGGGCCGGTAGCGCACATAGTCGTTCACGCGTCGCGAGAAGCGCGTGGTGGCATCGTCCACGAGTGGCACCCTGCAACAGTATCGTACGCAACGTCGTGCGGAAACGGCGACGACGGGTCTGGAATTTGCACCACGCCCTTGGCTGATTCACAGTCCCGCAAGCGGCAACCCCACCCGGACACACCGCCCTACCTTGGAGCTTCGCTTGAACTCACGCCTTTTCATCGCCGTGTTGGCGCTCGCCTCGAGTCACTGTTCCGAAGGCGGTTCTGGCGGCAGCGATTCGGGGACGGACGGAGGAAACGGTGGCGCTGGTGGCACGGGCGGTAGTGTCATGGGTAGCGGTGGCGCTGGTGGCACCGAGGGGGGCGGTTCCGGTGGTTCCGGTGGTTCCGGTGGCGTCGGTGGTGCTGGTGGCAGCGCGGCGGGGGGCACTGCGGGCGCCGGCGCTTCCGTCGGCGAGAGTTGGCTGGACCAACCGAGCGAGATGCCACCAACGCTGGAGGAAACGGGCCTTTACGCTGACCTCGAGGATCTGAACAGCTTCGACTCGCGCGCGGTTCCCTTCCGCCCCGAGCACGCCCTGTGGACGAACGGTAGCATCAAGCAACGCTTCGTGGTCGTGCCCGAAGGCGCGCAGATTGATACCTCAGATCGCCAGGCGTGGCAGTACCCCGAGAACACGTTGTTCTTCAAGACGTTCTCGTACGTCGACGAAGACGCGGCGGACGGGCTCAGGCCCGTCGAAACCCGCGTATTGAAGAAGACGGCGACGGGCTGGGAGTACCACGCCTATCTCTGGGCGGACGATCGCTCGACGGCCGAGCTACTCGACGGTGTCTACACCACGCCCGTCGCGGTGGAGTACGAAGGCGAAAGCTTCGAGCATGTCGTGCCCGCGAGGCTCGATTGCCGGAAGTGCCACGAATCGCAACCCGTCGGGGCAATCGGGTTCGACGAACTCCGCTTGAACACGCCCTTCGAAGCGGGCGGCGACACCACCCAGCTCGAAGCGCTGGCAGCCGCGGGCTTGCTCAGTGACCTGCCCGAGGACCCCGACAGCATCGAGCACGACGACGAGAGAACGGCTCGCGTGCTCGGTTACCTGCAGGGCAACTGTGTACACTGCCACAACGGCTGGTCCGGTCCTTCTTCGGCGTTCGACATGCGGCACGATGTGGCACTCGAAAATCTGATCAACGTCGACACTAACACCGAGCTCCTCACAGGTGTGCGCGTGGTGCCCGGCTCTCCCGAGGAAAGCGCCCTTTACAAAGCGCTGACACGCGACCCCGATCTGCCGAACACGACCGCCATGCCCCCAGTCGGGGTAGACTTGGTCGACCGGGCTGCGCTAGACCTTTTCTACGAGTGGATCGAAAACCTCGAAGACGAGTAGCCAAAGCCCCGGCTCGGCAAAGGGCGCTGCGGCCGGATCGCGAACTCATCGACCTGATCCGAAATGAGCTCGCGCGGCGCGCCGATCCCGATCGCGCGCGTCAGGCCCAGGCGTACATGAAGTCGGCGATGCGGTTTTACGGCGTTCCCGTGCCCGAGGTGCGCAAGCTCACGCAAGCGGCGTGCGCCGCGGGCCAACCGCTCGAGTTCGAGGAATGGGTCGACACCGTGCTCACCTTCTATCGCGACGCCAAGTACCGCGAGGAGCGCTACGCCGTGCTCGGTATCACCGGCTTCCGGCGCTACCGCCAGTTTCACACGATGCAAGCGTTGCCCCTCTATGAAGAGCTCATCGTCACCGGCGCATGGTGGGACCTGGTCGATGAAGCTTCCATCCGCGTCGGCTGGATCCTCGAGCGCTGCCCGAAAGAATTGCGGCCGAAGCTGATCGCGTGGGCGCGCGGGCCCGACCTGTGGAAGCGGCGCACGTCGATCATCTGCCAGGGCCGGCTCCGCGAGCGCACCGATCTCGAACTTTTGTACGCCTGCATCGAGCCTTCGCTCGGCGAGCGCGAGTTTTTTCTACAGAAGGCCATCGGCTGGGCCCTGCGCGATGTCGCGTGGTTCAACCCGAAAGAGACCCTGCGCTACGTGCGCGCCCAGCGCACTCAGCTCTCGCCGCTCGCAAAACGCGAGGCCCTGAAGAATTTGCTGAAGCAGGGCGTCATCAGCGAGGTGCCGTGAGCGGCGCGCGGGTGTGAAGCTCGCGGCCGGCTACCGCGCAGCGTCCGGAAAACCCTGCGCCGCGAAGGCGTCGCGCAAGCGGCCGACGTGGGCGTGGTCCGAGGTTTCGAGGACCAGCGTGACGCTGACCTTGGCGACGTCGGCCGGGGCGAAGCTGCGATCGTGCTGGATCTGGAGCACGTTGGCGCCGGCGCCGGAGACCACACCGAGCAAACGCGCGAGCGCGCCCGGGTGGTCTTCGAGCTCGACGTTGAAGCGACACAGCCGTCCTGCTGCGGCGAGCCCGCGTTCGATGATGCGCGACACCATGTTCATGTCGATGTTGCCGCCGCTGAGCACGATCGCGACGCGTTTGCCGGCGAGCAGCTGCGGCCGCCGGAGCGCGTAGGCGACCCCGACCGCGCCCGCCCCCTCGACGACGGCTTTCTCGTCCTCGAGCAAGCGCACGACCGCGTCGGCGATTTCCGGCTCGCTCACCTGCTCCACCTGCGATACCCGCCCGCGGCACAGCTCCACCGCGCGCGCCCCCGCCTGCGCCACGCCCAGACCGTCGGCGAGGCTCGGGCGCACACGAACTGCTACGGGACCGCCCGCCTCGAGCGCCTCGCTCAGTGTCGGCGCGCTCTCCGACTCCACGCCGATCAGCCGCACCTCGGGCGCCAGCGCATGGAGCGCGACAGCAATTCCCGCGAGCAGCCCGCCTCCACCCACGGGCACGAGCGCCACGTCGATCGCCGGTTCCTGTTCCAGGAGCTCGAGCCCAACGGTGCCCTGACCCTCGATCACGGCGGTGTCTTCGAAGCCATGGACGAAGCACAGACCTTCGGCCTCGGAACGTTCGCGCGCGTGGGCGCGGGCCGCGTCGAAGCTGTCACCGAAGAGCTCCACGTGAGCGCCGTAAGCACGGCAACGGCTCACCTTCACAATCGGAGCCTGCTCGGGCATCACCACCGTCACGTCGATGCCGAGCCGCTGCCCGTGGTACGACAGCCCGAGCGCGTGGTTTCCGGCGGAGGCCGCGATCACACCGCGGGCGCGTTCGTCCGGCGTGAGCCGAAGCAGCCGGTAGACTGCCCCGCGCTCCTTGAAGCTGCCCGTAATCTGCTGATACTCACATTTCAATAGCACGTCGCAGCCGCAGGCACGGCTGAGCAACGGTGACCGATACAGCGGGGTCGTGCGGACATGCCCTCGAATCGCTTCGCGCGCACTCCTGATGGTCTCGGCGGTAATTTCCATGGTTTGGTTCACGTCCAGGCGATCGCGTCCATTTCTAATGTCGCATGCTATGGGCAGCGCCACCAGGCGCGGTCAGAAGCCTCTCGAGCAATGCCTGTGCGCCAGCGATCGCTCGTACTAGGCTTACCCGGATGACGAGCAGGCCACCCCTGTCGGCAGGCTCCCTGTTGACCGCGCCGGTCGGACGCGAGCTGATGCGCCTCAGCGGCCCGACGGTCTTCGGCCTGACCGCGATGCTGCTGTTCCAGGTCGTCAACACTTTCTTCGTCGGCATGCTCGGACCCGAAGAGCTTGCCGCCATCAGCTTCACCTTCCCCGTCACCTTTGCGGTCATGAGCATCGGCATGGGCATCGGTCTCGCGACGACCGCCGTCAGCGCCCAGGCGATCGGTCAAGGCGAGACCTCGCGCGTCACGCGGCTCACCACGCACGCACTGCTGCTCGCGGGCATGGTGACGGTGGTCGTGTCCGCGCTCGGTATCTGGGGCGAAGAGGTGCTCTTCATGCACCTGCTCGGTGCGCCCGAGCGCATGCTGCCGCTCATCGAAGAGTACATGACCGTGTACTTCGCGAGCGTCGCCTTTCTGGTGATCCCGATGGTGGGCAACAGCGCCCTGCGCGCCACGGGTGACACCAAAACTCCCAGCATCATCATGATCGTCGCCGGCATCGCCAACGCCGTGCTCGATCCGATCCTGATCTTCGGCTGGGGTCCCGTGCCGAGCCTGGGGCTGCATGGCGCCGCGCTCGCGCGCGCCATCGCCTGGGTCATCACCTTCTTTTGGGCGATCTACGTGCTGCACGCGCGCGAGCGGATGATCGAATGGAAGTTGCCGAGGTGGAGCGAGCTCCACGATTCTTGGCGCACGATCTTGACGATCGGCATCCCCGCCGTGGGCTCCAACCTGCTCATCCCCATCGGGCAAATGGTCTTGACGCGCCTGGTGTCGAACTTCGGTGCGCTCTCGGTCGCGGCCTTCGGTGTCGGCACGCGCATCGAGTCGCTGGCCATGATCGGCGTCTTCGCCATGAGCACCGCCCTGAACCCGATCGTGGCGCAGAACTACGGCGCTCGAAAGCTCGCGCGAGTGAGCGAGGCGCTCGGCGTCGCGATCAAGTTCTGCCTCGTCGTAGGCGCCGCCACCGCGGTCACGCTCTTCGTCTTCGCGCTTCCCCTCGCGCGTATCTTCAGCGACAGCGACCAGGTAGCAGCCAGCGCCAGCCTCTACCTCAAGACGGTCCCCTGGAGCTACGGTCTGCTCGGCATAGGCATGACGATCCCCACGCTGCTGAACGCCCTCAGCCGCGCCAACCGCAGCGCCATCCTCACCGCCGTGCGCCTGTTCGTCTGCGTCCTCCCGCTCAGCTACCTCGGCTCCGAGCTGTACGGCTTCCGCGGCCTCTTGCTAGGCTTGGTCGCCGGCAACGTCCTCATCGGCCTGATCTCGTGGCTCGTCGCCCGCCGCACCCTCCAAGACGTCGATCGCGCGACCTCGCGCAGCGTGGCGCCTGCAGAAGCGTCGTTGCCACCGGCGGCGTAGGGGTGTCACTCGTCGTTCGGGCACTCCTCACACGCCGCCTCCGGCTTCAGCAGCAGCTCCGCTTGCACGCGAGCGAGCTCGGCGCCGGGGCTGGTGCCGTCGGCGAGCGCGAGCAGGGTGCCGCGTTCGCGGAGATACCACAGGGTTCGGATGGCCTGCTGGTGCTGAGCGGCGTCGCTGGCTGGGGCCGTGGCCATCTGACGCAGGCGGTAGCGGAGCACGGTGCGCGTGAGTGAGTGCGGGCCGGTGTCGTAGGCGACTTGACTGAGACCGTGGATGGCGGCGCGGCGTAGGGCGCTAGATGTCTTGGCGGGAGCCGGTGGGGTTGGCGTGACCGGGGGCGACGCCTGCTGCGGCGTGCAGCCCGGGAGCAGCGCGCCTCCGGGGAACAAGGCGCCGGCAACGAGCAAGGCTCGCAGGCTTGTCCGACACTGTCTCACCCGTTTCTTACCGCTCGCTTCGCCCATCGCACCCGATTCTCACGCGGGGCCTGAAGCGTCAAGGCACGCCGGGGCGGCTTTGCCGGTAGGGGATCGCGAACGCCGCATCAAGGCGAGTGGCGCCGCGTGCGGCAAAACCTATGCTTGCTGCCGTGCCGTCGGACATTGCCTCGATCGCGGCCAACCAACGGGTCGTCAATGCGCAGCGCATCACGCTCACGCTCGCCGGCCTGAGCGCGCTGGCCACACCAGTGACTTGGGCGCTCGGGGGACCGGGCGGGGTGGCGGCGGTGTTGGCGCTGACCACCCTCGGCAACATGTTCGCGTATTGGCTGACCCGCACCGGTCGGGGTGTGGCGGGAGTGCTGGTCGCGGGGGTAGCGCTCTTGGGAGAACACGTCGGCGTCGTGGGGGTGGTTGGCGAGCTCGGACCCGTCCCGTACATCTCCCCCATCGTCATCTTGTTGGTGGCAGCGACCGCACGATCGCGTTGGTTGTTCCCGGCGTTCGCGCTCGCGCTGGTGGCGCTGGCGGCCGAGGCGCTGCTCAGCCCTTGGCAACCCACCGATCATCAGGACATCTTCACCGCCGGCTTGTTCGCCGTCGTGGTGTTCGTGGTCTCCATGCTGCACGTGCGCGGTACCGAGCGCGCGTTCGCCGTGGCCGAGAAGCGAGACCAGGCGCTTGCGGCTGCTGCGGCGGCGGCGCGCGCCAGCGAGCGGCAGTATCGCTTGATCGCGGACAACACCAACGCCCTGATCGCGCTGATTCAGAGCGACGGCAAGGCGCTCTACCTGAGCCCCTCGCACGCGCGTGTGTTGCACGTCGATATAGCGAACGCGCTGGGACAGCGCCCTCTCGAGTATCTTTCGGTCGAGAACGTCGAGGACGCCGAGCAAGCCTTCATCACCACGTTGAAAGAGGGCGAAGCCCACGTGGAGTTGAGGTTGAAGCGGCCCGACGGCGCCGCGCTGCGCCTCGACACCAGCATGAAGAAGATAGATGCCGACGGTGAGACGTTGGTGGCGATCATCAGCCGGGACGTGACCAGCAAGCGGCTGCTCGAGCAGCGCCTGATCGCCTCGGAGCGCCTGGAAGCGCTGGGAAGGCTGGCGGGGAGCATCGCTCACGATTTCAACAATCTGCTCACGGTGATGGGCGGCGCGGCCGAGCTCGCGCGCGTGGATCTTTCCGAGGGTCACCCCGCGCATCACGAGCTCGATACGGTGCTCGGTGCGACCAGCACTGCCGCGCGGCTCACGCGCCAGCTCTTGACGTTCAGCCGGCGGCAGCTGACGGTCCCTGTCGAGCTCGACCTCAGGGCAGCGCTCGAAGAACAGCGCGAGCTCCTGGAGCGCATGGTCGGCAAGCGCATCCGGCTCGACTACGACTTCGCACCCGACGTGCCACGCGTCTCGATGCCCGAGTCGCACTTCGAACAGCTGTCGATGAACC
Organism: Polyangiaceae bacterium; assembly: GCA_025937785.1. Lineage (GTDB taxonomy): Bacteria > Myxococcota_A > Polyangia > Polyangiales > Polyangiaceae > JAICQQ01. The sequence goes on along the minus strand of JAICQQ010000170.1, from coordinate 2,304 downwards.
TGGTCGTCAACGGCCGCGACGCCATGCCGGCCGGAGGCCGCTTGACGCTGGGCTTGCGCATGCGCCAGATCGCGCCTCACGAGATCGAATCGCTGAGCCCCGGCGCGTACGTGGAGTTCCGGGTGACGGACGAAGGCACCGGCATCGCCGCCGACGTGTTGCCGCACCTCTTCGACCCGTTCTTCACCACGAAGGGAGAATCGGGCACGGGCTTGGGGCTCGCCACGTGCAGCAGCGTCGCTTCCCAGCTCGGCGGAGCCATCGACGTCGAGACGGCGCCCGGCAAGGGCAGTACCTTTCGCGTGTTGCTACCCGCGTCGACGAGCGCACCCGCCGACGAGGCCGCAGAGCCACCCGCGCGAGCCTCGGTGCATCGTGTGCTGGTGGTGGACGACGAGCGTCCGGTGCGCGACACCACCGCCCGAATCCTACGAGCGAGCGGCTACGAGGTATTCACCGCCGCCACGTTGTTGGAAGCACGCGGCATGATTGACGACGTGACGCTCGCCTTCGACGCCCTAATCACCGACGTCGTGTTGAGCGGCGAACGCGGCACGGACCTGCTCGAGCATTGCCGGCGGCTGCGCCCCAACACCCGCATCCTGGTGATGTCTGGCTTTACCCCGGACCCCAGCGCCGCCGCCGCGCTCTCCAAGTACGACGCGGGGTTCTTGGCCAAACCCTTCCGGCGCGATCAGCTGCTGAAGGCTCTCGAAACCTGAACGGCAGAGGCAGGCCGCGTTCGCACGATGTTGGTCGGAGTCAACTACCCGGTGCCGTGGAACGTGTATGGAATCTACCTCGGCAGCGGCAACCCGCCCGGCAGCTGTCCGGGCATGGACGTATGGCCCGAGAACCTGGCGAGCAACCTGGTCATTCTGCGCGACGAACTCGGAGTCCAGGTGGTGCGCGTCTTCCTGCTCGGCAACGCCGCCAACTATGGAGCCGTCGTCGACGGCCGAGCCACACTGCCCGAGGCTCTCGACCCGCGGGTGACGCAGCAACTACGAGCCATGTTCGAGGCTTTCGCCGATGCGAAGCTGCTCGTGATTCCCTCGCTCATCGACTTCAAGGCCTTTGGCGAGCGCACGCTCCTCCGACAAAGGCCGAACCCCTGCACCAACGGCTGCACGGATCGCCACGACATCGTCAACGATCCCGCGACCAGACAGCGCTTCTTCGATCAAGTACTGAGGCCGTTTCTCGCCGTCTCCAAACCCTATCGCAGCGCCATCTACGCCTGGGAGGTTCAGAACGAGCCCATCTGGAACGTGCGTGAACTTGCGCTCACGTCCCTCGTCACCAATCTCGAACGTAGCGCCGTCGGCAGGACCCGCGTCTCGCGCCCCGCGATGCAAACTTTCCTGCAGCAAGCCGTCGATATCATCGAGCGCTTCGACGTCGAACCTCGCTTCGAAGCGACCGTCGGCCATCGCTTCGCCCGCGATCTCGAGCGCTTCCCCACCGGTCAACGACGCCAGTTTCACTATTACCCCCTCCAGCTGCTCGGGCTCGGCCTGGTCGACCGCATCTTGCCGACCGCCGCCGTCACCCGCGCCTTTCTCGGCGAAGTCGCCGCTGGCACCCACGGCGACCCGTGGCCCGAGCTCCAAGGCGCCGACCACCCCCGCGCCGGCGCCCGAGCTCGAGTTCGCGAGCGCCTTCGCCACGCGCAGCACAAGGGCTACACGCTCACGCTCCTCTGGCCCGACGCCGAACACCACACCCCATTCCCCGGCCCCGATCCCCTCAAGTTCAGCCAAGCCGCCCAGCACGGCATCAAGGACTTTCACAAGCTACCAGGTGCCTAACGCACCTTATGCTGCGCCTACGCCTGCGCCCGCCCCTACGCCTGCGCTCGCCTCTACGCCTGCGCCTGTGACAGATCGCTCCTGGGCCCCAACCCGCACTACAGTTTTTCATTCATACCGCACGGCACTGGTCTTCGTGGGTGCGGCGGCGATCTCGAGAGCGACAGTGCTGTCGGCAAGGCGACAAAGGCACCACTGGTGAATGAGAAGACTCACCGCAGAGTTCGCAGAGCACGCCGAGGGTTACTGGCGAAGCTCCGAAGCTCTTGACGAGCCCGCGGATGCCAATCTTGAGAAGCTTCACATCGAAGTTGATTACGGGCCAACGTGCGGTCAGACAGCTCGAGGCGAGGTCGTTTAGTCCCATCCTCCGCGTCCTCTGCGTCCTCTGCGTCCTCTGCGTCCTCTGCGTCCTCTGCGTCCTCTGCGTCCTCTGCGTCCTCTGCGTCCTCTGCGTCCTCTGCGTCCTCTGCGTCCTCTGCGTCCTCTGCGT
>JAICQQ010000448.1 GCA_025937785.1 Polyangiaceae bacterium | reverse complement strand
CTACTGTTCCGGTAAACGTGATCCAAGGGGCGCGAGGCACTAGCAGCGCGGGACGACTGTGGCCCGTCGCCGCCGTGCTAGAGGCCGTCGGCGCCTTCGAAAAACCGGATCGTTTCGATCACTTATGGATTTGTGCGTGTAAGGGGATCGACAGGACGATCTGATCGTGATCTTCTCCCGGTGCTCCGCATGTCTTGACCTGTCGGGACTCGAGCGGAGTAGGAAGTTGGAGCATGGACGAAGGCAAGGATCTCGAGTTGGCGCTGCTGGCCGAAACTCGCAGACTGGCCGAGCTTCGCGCGCTGCATGAGCGCATCGAGCAAGGACGTCTCGAAGTCGATGATTGGGGTGTGCTGAGAGCGCTGCTCTCGGAGGTGATCGAGCAGGCTGAGCCGGGTCAGGAGTGGGTGACCATCGAGGTTTCAGAAGAAGAGAGAGCCTTGGTCCAGCAGACCGCGGAGCGGTCGGCGTCGAGGACTCGACGCCGGAGAAAGCCGCATCGATGAAGAGTAGGCAGGGGAAGCCGCAGGACATCCGCGCCACGTTAACCGAGTTGCGGAGTCTGCAGCGTCGCATCCAGCGGAGATCGCTCGAAGGCGATGACTTGTCCGTCTTCGGCGCGCTCGTGTCGAAGGAGCTCGCTCGAGCCGAGCGGCGACAGGCAAAGATGTTAGCGAAAGCGGCAGCTCGAGCGTTTGGATCCGAGGGCGAGGTGACCAGGCCGGTCATCGACGCCGATGCGGTCGCAGATGCCGAGCAGGACGAAGACAGGGGCGCCGGGCCGAGTGGGGCCGGCGAAGACGAGGGTGGCGCGCGAGGCGCTTCGAGCTCGAACGCCTCGCCGGGCACGGAGGACGCCACGTCTGCCGAGCCAGACTCCAAACGTCGAGGGCATGGTCGAAATGGAGCGGGCGCGTTCGTCGACGCCAAGCACTACGTCCACCCGCTCTTGGTCGGCATCCTCGGTGCGCTCTGCTCGGCCTGTGGCGTCGGTCGGATGTCGCGCTATCGGCCGAAGCTCATCGTCGTGGTCAAGGGACAGCCCCTGTTCGACGCCGAGACTCATCACTTCGAGCAGGCACGCTGCAGGCTGTGCGGGGCCATCGTCACCGCGGATGGGAGGGACGCCGTCACGCGCGGTCTCGGCAGCAGCTACATCACCTACCACTGGTCGGCGTGCGCCATGCTCTTGGTGATGCACTACTTCGCCGGTCTGCCCTTCAAGCGGCTGGAGTCGTTGCAGGCAGGCTGGGGGATCCCGCTGCCCGACGCCAACCAGTGGACCCTCGCCGACGCCAGCGCGGACCTGCTCTTTCCGCTGTACAAGGCCCTCGAGAGGCACGGGGTCCAGGGCGCACTGGCTCTGAGAATCGACGATACGGGCTCGATGATCGTCGCGGTGAGGCGCGAGATCCGAGCGGAGCTCGCCGCCCTCGAAGCGCTTGGCCAGTCGACGAACGACGTGAGGACCGGAATCAACGCGACCGGCGTCTACCTCGAAACCGAACAGGGCAAGGTCCTCTTGTTCTTCACGGGCCGCCATCATGCGGGCGAGATCGTCGACCAGATCCTGGAGCACCGGCACACTGCGCAGGACACCGGGAAGAAGCTCGTCAAGGTTTCGGATGCCGCCTCCAAGAACTTCTCGCACACTCACCACGACGAGCTCGAAGAGGCCGTCTGCAATGCGCACGCCTACTTGAAGTTTCGCGCCATCAAGGACCGGCATCCCGAAGAGTACGGCCTGGCGGGCGACGTCTACAACAAGGTCTTCGACAACGACGACGTGGCCAAGGCCACGGGCATGAGTCCCCACGAGCGGATGCACTACCATCGAGAGCACTCGTTGCCCGAGATGGAGCGGCTCCACGAGATGTGCAAGGACAAGCTCCAGAGCAAGCTCGTGGAGCCGAATGCGCCACTGTGGGAGCCTGTGAGCTTCATCATCAACCAGTGGGAGCGTCTGACGAAATTCTGCGAGGTACCAGGCGTCCCGCTCGACACCAACGTGGTCGAGCAAATGCTCATCATCCCGATCCGGTACCTTGCCGGCTCCTTCAACTACAAGACACAAGACGGGGCCGATGTCGGCGACCGCCACATGTCCTTGATCGCGACCGCCAACGCCAACGGCATCGAGCCGGTCGCCTACCTCACCGAGTGTCTCGACAATCACGAGGACCTCGCCCAAAGGCCTGAGTACTACCTTCCCTGGGTCTATCGAGCGCGACTCGAAGCGCACGAAGTGCCAACGCAGATCCGCCCACCGTCGGCATTGGCGAACCGGTCCTCTACCAGGCAGATGGTCGAACATCCTCTACGACCAGGAACGTATCGAAGTCTCATCAAGGACGCGACCGGTCCGCCATCGACGACCGCTGCTCGAGCGTAAAAGTCGAGCGGGCCAATCCGCCCTATGCGACCTTCCTCCAGAGGTCGGGAAACGAGCAGCTCGCTGGGTCGCCACCCCAGATGAGCACCTGAAGCTCGCGCGCCAGCAGCGACGAACACGGACCGGTGCCATCGCCCGTCGGCCAGTTGCAGAACGTCCCCTTCGACAGTCGCCTGGTGCAGAGCCAGAAGCCGCCGCCGTCGTAGAAGAGAATGCGGAGCATGTGGCGTCCGCGGTTGCGGAACACGAAGAACGCTCCGCTCATCGGCTCCTCGCCCAGCACCTGCTGAGCGACTGCCGCCATCCCGTCGATGCCTTTTCGGAAGTTGACCGTCTCGTGCATCACGAACACGCTCGCGTGCGCGGGGACCTGAATCATCGCATTGCTCCGAATCCACACACCGCCGACAAGAGCCCCATCATCTCGGGGGTCTCCTCGAACACACGCAGCGTCACGCCTGCCCCGGTCTCGACCTCAGCGACAGGCCGCAGAACTGGTGCCGAGGGAGCGCTCAACTCCAGTCGCGAGAACGTCGGCCCCTGCCCCCGCACACCTTCCGCTTTCCTTCTCGTCGGGTGCTGCGCCCTGCTATGCCCTGGCTTATTGCGGAATAGCCGGCTTCGCTCCATCTGCGTCGCACGGACTACGGCCGTCACCCCATGCTTTTTCGTGGCCTGCTGCGCGCGCGCCAGTAGTTTCGCTGGCACTGCCTCCCGCACATGTTTCTTGCTCGCTCGCCACCGTGCGAACGCCGCCTTCAGCTCATCCAGTGAATCGATTTTCATGTCCGTTCCTCCTGACGGCCACCGCCGCCAGAAGCAACCTACGATCAAGGACGACCCGATCCGGTCACACTTGCCGGAACAGTAG
>JAICQQ010000495.1 GCA_025937785.1 Polyangiaceae bacterium | reverse complement strand
GGCTGCGAGATTCATGCGGTGCCCTCGAGGCCAACGAATCTCGCCGGCGCCGATCAGGGTTGGACCCGCGGGAAGCAGGTCTAGCTTCGCTCCCAGGGGAGACTCGAACTCGTGATCCTTCTGGGGATGCTGATGCCAGCCCTTCTGAGTCAGCAGAGGACCAGGAAACTCGTCGAGTTCGACAGCGAGCACCAAGTCCACATCGGAAGTCTTGCGCCCCCGCCGCCTCGAACCCTGATATGCTCCCCCGGTGACAGCTTCGCTCGCGCCCAGCGCATCCGAACTCGCAGCACCGATGGGCTGCGAGCCGAGACCGGTCTGCTATGGGTGTTTTCGCCCCGCCGCGCTCTGCTATTGCGACCACACGTCGCGCCTCGAGAATCGCACGCACGTGACCGTCGTGCAGCACCCGCGCGAGCAGTTTCATCCACTCGGTACCGCGCGCATCGTTGCGCGCTGCCTCGACAACGTCGAAGTCGTCGTGGCGCACCCGGGGTGGGCGCGCGCGGGCGCTGCCCAGCTGTTTCCGCCGGACGCGGCGCTATTGTACCCCGGGAGCGGAGCCCGAGAGTTGGCCAGTATTCCCGCTAGCGAACGACCGCGCGCTTTGGTCGTGCTCGATGGAACCTGGCACCATGCGCGGACGCTGTATCGCGACCATCCGGTGCTGCAAGCGCTGCCGCTGGTGAGTTTCGTGCCGGCGCGCCCCACCGAGTACCGTGTGCGACGCGAGCCGAAGGCCGAGTACGTTTCCACGGTGGAGGCGGTGGCCACGGCGCTCGAGTTGCTGGAGCCAGGGCTCGGTGGTCACGACTTGCTTCCGCCTTTTCGACGCATGATCGATCTGCACCTCGCTGCTACCGAACGCTCGCCACGAAAGTCACGGCACAAGAAGCGCCGCTCGGCGCTGGCGCGCGCGTTACCCCTGGCGCTCGCCGAGGAGTTCGAGCGTGTGGTGCTGGTCTACGGCGAGGCGAACCCCGTGCGGGACGTTCACAGGGCTCGCAAGGCGCGCGCTGCCGAACGGGAGCCGAAGCAGCCCCCGCCGCTCGCGTACTGGACCGCCAAGCGCCTTCGCGACGGTGCGGTGTTCGCGGAGCTGGTACGACTCGATCCGCCGATGACCGAGTGCCATCGCGACCTCTTGGGCCTTTCGCACGCAGACGTCGAGCGCGCCGGTTCGTTGTCGGACCTGCAGGCCCGCTGGCGCGCATTCCTCAGCCCCGGCGATCGGCTGGTGGCCTGGAACCGAAGCAGCTTCGACTTGATGCGACAGCTCGAGCCCGCAGTGACGAGCGCCGCCGCTTCGAGTCACCTCGCACTGAAAGCGGTGTACCGCGGGCTCCCCGGAGTGCGCCAAACGAAGGGGGCGCTCGAAGACGTGGTGGCCGCCGAGCGGCTCTCGTGGCAGCCCGCCGCTGTCCCTGGGCGAGCGCGCGACCGGCTGGGGCGAGCCGAAGCCGTCGCTCGATACCTGAACGCCCGCGCGCGCTGAAGGAACTGGGGATGCGGCGCTGCGCTCGAGCTCTGCAACTGCTGCTCGCGCTCGCTGCAGGGGGCGCATCGACGCTTTCGAGCAGGGCGGGCAATACGTTTCCCGGTGTCGCCGTCAGCGTGACCTCGACGCCACCGAAGATCTCGACGACGGAGATCGTG
>JAICQQ010000191.1 GCA_025937785.1 Polyangiaceae bacterium | reverse complement strand
GCCTCCAGGTTTGTAGCAATTCCAGGAGGGAGCCCCCTCGAAGACTTTTGCAAGTTTTCTGAGGGGGCTTTGTGTGCCGTCCCTCAAGAAACTTGCTCAGGTACGCCCTGATGCCCCTCGAATTGGCTGCTGCTGCTCAGAGCGCTGCCATCAGCAGGGGCACGCCACGCATCCGGCTGAGGATGGCCTGGACCTCGTTGCGAGTGAGGACGACGGGAAGGGCGAGTGTGCGATGTGGTCGCGTTCGTTGGTCGATCCCAGGGGCTTCCGTTCGGAGGACTGCGCGGTAGAGAAAGATGAGAGCCGAGCGCGCCTGCTGGTGGGTGCTGCCGTCGTTGCACTTCGCGGGCCGCGACGCCTTCCGGCGCGCTCCTCGTACCAATCGGCGGCTTCGATGATCTCGAGCTGCGCGTCAGGGTGAATGACGAGCTGCACGGCGCTTCCGAAGTTCTGTCATGATACTATCGCGTGCGGTTTGCCATGGGATCGGCTCAACAGTCCCACTGCGGAGATCCTCAGCTCGCTTCTGGAGTTCCGCCAACCACACCGCGTCTAGGTTATCGTGGGCGACCGGCTCGAGGCTCTCAAGCAGGTGATGCGCGAGCTTTGCGCCTCGGCGACCGGAAGCGCAAGGACTTCGGAGAGGAGACGCTCAGCAGCTGACATGACGACAACGTAGCATGTGCAGCGCTCAGCGGAAACTCACTGCTCCGCGGCCAGAGGTCGACGTCGTGGATCCCAAGGTCGGGGGCCCGGACGTTCAGTCCACGAATGGGCATCGTCGACCACGAAGACTCTGAAAGTGATGCACTCGGCAGAGGACGCTGTGTGAAACGTTGCGGCAGATACAGCCATCCCTCCGACAGGCGGAGCTGCCGTCCTCGGCCCCTAGAGAAGCGTAGAATCTTCGATCGTCGAGCCGACGCCCGCGGACTCCGCTCTAATCGTCACCACGGGCCCGCGTGTGCTACGAACCACGGCATGGTAGGACTCGTTGTGGTTCGCAGGCAGGACGTGGACGCGCTGCTCGGCTTGTCGGTGGCACCCGAGCAGCAACGGTTCGTCGCGTCGAACTCCGTGACGCTCGCCCAGGCCGCCTACAACCCGAGCTCAACCGTCTGTGGCGTCTGGAAGGACGACACGCCTATCGGGCTTGTCGCCTGGGTGGACGCAAGCCATCCCGAGGCTGAATTGGACCCAGAGGACGAGCCGGACTGCCTCTACCTATGGCGGTTGATGATCGGGCACCAATGGCAGCGTCGCGGGTTCGGGCGCGAAATCCTGGCACAATTGGAGCGCCGCGCCCGCGTCCAGCAGCGTTCGTTCCTGTACGTCAGCGCCGTTGAAGGACCGGGCAGCCCGCTTGCCTTCTACGAGAAGGCGGGCTTCCGTCGCACCGGAGCAATCTCCGACGGCGAGGTGGTGCTCCGACTACCGCTCTAGGCAACCATGTGAGCCTATTCAAAGCCGAAGAAGCTCGGAACTACAAACCTGCGTCCAAGGCCCTTGAACCGAACGGTGTGAGTCTCCCCAACGTATCAGCTTTCAGCTGCGCCGGCCGAGCGAACGCGAGGGCCTCGTCCGTTGCAAACCGGAGTTAGACCGCTAGCTCCCTGGCTTCTTGCCAGAGCTCCTGCAAGCCCAAAAGCAGCGCCCACTTCTCGATGTATTCCGTATCCAGATCGTCGCGCTGAATTGCTATGATCCCAGCCGCATCTGCGAGCTGCCTCTGGGATTTCGTCAGCTTCGCCCACTCGAGCTTCGACAAGAGTGCGTCTTCTGCGGTGGTTACGAATATCTCGCGACCGTCGAGCGATTGACGAATTCTCCTCTCGAACACTCCGTCAGACTAAATGGTCGCGACTTGCGGCAAATGAAGTCGATCTTCCACCCCGTTGCCATATCGACAACGTTGAACAACGATTCCCGGCCGTACGCATCGAGTGCGGCCTCCCGACTAACCTAGTAGTCATCAGGCGGTAGTTTCCGCAGAAACTGGTTGAGCGACTCCAACGTTGGCGCGATCACGAAATCAATGTCGTGACTCGCACGTGGTTGACCATGGATGCCGCTTGCGAACGATCCGGTAAGCATGTACGGAACACCGGCTGCGTCGAGAATGCCGGCGAACCTAATGATGACGCTACTCGGTGACTCTGCGGAAGCCATAAAGCTCCCACATGAGTTGGTCGAGAATACCCTGTTCGTCAAGTTCCGGGTGCTTCGACCGAATGCGCATCACAGCCATTTCGCGCATGGTCTGGCTCATCTGGCAAGCAGTACGAAAACGTTCGCCTGGGCCCAGCCGGCGCTGCACCTCGCGCTGAACGATCTCTGCGTCACGCTCCGTGTCGGCAAGCACGGCGAGACCTTAGCACGAACACTGGGCAGCGTCCCCGACACCGAGCCGGAGGAGGTACCCTCCCTGCGCTGACTAGCGCATAGCTCGCTGAGGGAACTCCTTCAGCCCGACTCGGATGGCTAGCGCCACAGCCTGCAGATCAGTCTCGGAACGCAGCGCCGGTGCCAACCAGAGCGCGGCCACCGACGCCGACAGTCGGAAGAGCGCTGGTGCTTCGTGGGGCACGTCGCTCGTCGGCACGCCACCGGGCGCCCGACGCCGTGGTGCTTTAGCCTCGCTCCGGCCGGAAACCGCCGCGGAGTCGCCTCGACTCGCACCGGCGGCTCGGTCGCGGAACAACGCCGTGCACAGCTGCGTTTCGCTCGAGGCATCCGCGGGGAAGGACCGCTCAGTTCGCAACCACGCTGCCTGGCGCCGCGCCATGCGCAGGACGGGGGACCTACGGCGCAACAGCTTGCGGCAGCCGGCAAAGGCGTGGCCGTCGGTACACGCGCGTCGATGGTCCTGATCGGCTTAGAGGCGCTGCGGCGTGAGCAGAATGGAAGGACGCAAGAAAAGAAAATCCGGAACCACTCAGCCTGCTGAACCACGCTCGTGATCACGCGTCTCCCTCGCCGCCCAACTTCTATTTGAACTGCACCGATCCAAGGCGCTTGGGTTCCGAGGACTGCGCGATACAGAAAGGTTAGGGCATAGAGCGCCTGCCGGTGAGTGCTCGGGCTTGCACCGCGCGAGACTAGGTCGTCGAGGAAGGCGCGCAGGTGTTCGGCATCGAGGTCTCGCGGATGACGGCGTTGTGAAAGCCGACGAGCCGGCGGACCCAGTGTTCGTAGACGCGCCCGGTGCGAGGACTGTAGTGCCGCTGTCGAAGCTCCGCGTGGAGCCGCTCGATGAGGGTCGGACCGCCGCTCGGCGAGGAGTTGGAAGGCGCCACACTCCCCGGTCGGTACCGCCGCGGGTGAGTTGCTTAAGGAAAGGGGGCAGCGTATTAGTTCTACGACTCTTCTGGCTCGAACGTCTTGGTCATCAGGATGCGCGGGGAGGCCTGGAAACCGTGGCTCTCGTATAGGGAGCGCGCTCGCGGGTTATCGGGGCGGACGACGAGATGGACAGCGCGGACGTTGCGCTGTTGCAGGTGTTGCACGGTGGCTTCCAGGAGTCGTCGGCCGAGGCCCTGGCCGCGCGAGCTGGACTCGACGAAGAGCTCGGTGATGAAGGCGTCGCGGCCCGCGAACTCGATGTCGTAGCCGAACGTGGCCAAACTGTAACCGACGAGACGCGGGCCGGCGTACGCGACCAGAGCGAGGCCGAGAGCCGGGTCGGCGAGGAGGCGGTGCAGCGCGGGTACCATCGCGTCGGGGCGCCAGACGATGCTCTCGGCCTGGTTGAAGGCCGCCATCAGCGGGAGGATGTCGGGCGCGTGCTCGGTCGTGGCGAGCAGCATCTGCTCCGGGTCGTTCATGGTCCGGAGGTGGGCGGCTCTACGCCGCCTTCGACTGCTCGCGGAGCTCGCCGAGGATGGCTTCGACGTTCTTCTTGGCGTCGCCGAAGAGCATGCGGGTGTTGGTCTTGTAGAAGAGGGGGTTGTCGACGCCGGCGTAGCCGCTGGCCATGCTGCGCTTCATGACGACGGTGGTGCGCGCCTTCCAGCATTCGAGCACGGGCATGCCGTAGATCGCGCTGGAGGGGTCGTCGAGAGCGCCGGGGTTCACGATGTCGTTGGCGCCGATCACGATGACGACATCCGTCTCGGGGAAGTCGTGGTTGATCTCGTCCATTTCGAGCACGATGTCGTAAGGGACGTTGGCCTCGGCGAGCAGCACGTTCATGTGGCCGGGAAGACGACCTGCGACGGGGTGGATGGCGAAGCGGACGTTGGCGCCGGCTTCGCGGAGCGTCTTGGCGATCTCGTGCAGGGGGTACTGCGCTTGCGCGGCGGCCATGCCGTAGCCCGGGATGACGATGACGTTCTGGGCGCTCGAGAGCATCTCGGCGGTTTCGCTGGCGTTGACGCTGACGACTTCGCCTTGGGGTTCGCTCGAGGCGCTGCTGGCGGCGGTGCCACCGGCGGTGCCGAAGCCGCCGAGGATGACGCTGAAGAACGATCGGTTCATCGCGGCGCACATGATGTAGCTGAGGATGGCGCCGCTGGAGCCGACCAGAGCGCCGGTGATGATCAGCAGGTCGTTCGAGAGCATGAATCCGGCTGCAGCGGCGGCCCAACCGGAGTAGCTGTTGAGCATGGAGACGACGACGGGCATGTCGGCACCGCCGATGGCCATGACCATGTGAACGCCGATGACGCCGGCGATCGCGGTCATGATGATGAGCGGCTGGACGGCAGTATGCGCTGCGACCGCGGTGGGGTCGGGAACGCCGACGAAGCGGGTACCGAGGTAGATGCAGCCGAGCACCATGCCCATGTTGATCGCGTGACGCGCGGGCAACATGAGGGGCTTTCCGCTGATGGATCCTTTGAGCTTGGCGTACGCGATGAGGGAGCCGGTGAGGGTGATGGCTCCGATGAAGACGCCGACGAAGACCTCGACCTGATGGATCACGGCTTCGGTGCCGGTGAGGGTTTGGTTGGGATCGAGGTAGCTGGCGAAGCCGACCAGGACTGCGGCGGCGCCGACGAAGCTATGCAGCATGGCCACGAGCTCGGGCATGCTGGTCATGGCGACGCGAGCGGCGAGCACGGCGCCGATGAGTGCTCCGACCAGCACGGCGGGGAGCAAGATCTGATAGCCGGTGACACGCGCGTCCAGGGCGGTGACGACGATGGCGATCAGCATCCCGACGATGCCGAGCTTGTTGCCGCGGCGAGCGGTTTCTTGCGTGCTCAGACCGCCCAGGCTGAGGATGAAGAGCACTCCGGCGAAGACGTAGGCGGCGGTGACGAGACTGGAAGGCATCGGAAAACCTAAAGGAACCTGTGCGGGGACATCCCTATTTGTGGAACATCTTCAGCATGCGCTGAGTGACGAGGAAGCCGCCGGCGATGTTGATAGTGGCCAGCAAGACGGCGACGGCGCCGAGGATGGTGACGGTGGCGCCAGGGGGGCCGGAAATCTGGAGCATGCCGCCGACGATGATGATGCCGCTGATGGCGTTCGTGACGCTCATGAGCGGGGTGTGCAGGGCCGGGGTGACGTTCCAGACGACTTGCCAGCCGACGAAGCAGGCGAGTACGAACACGGTGAGGTGCGACAGGAACGCGCTCGGAGCTTCGAGGCCCATGAGCGTTAGGAACACGGCGAGGGTGCCGAGCACCAGGGAGGATTGACGGCTGCGTTTCTTCTCGAGCTCGCCGGCGCTGGGCTTGACGAGCGCGGCGGCGGGGGCCTTTTCGATGGAGGCTTTGGGGGGCTCGGGCGGATGTTTCGGGGGCGGCGGAGGCCACGTCACTTCGCCGTCGAGCATGACGAGGGCGCCGCGGACGACGTCGTCCTCGGTGTCGATCTTGAACTTCTCGGCGCCGCCGAGGTCGCTGAGGAAATGGCGAATGTTGTTGCCGTAGAGCTGGCTTGCAGTCTGCGGCAAACGGCTGGGGAGATCGAGGTAGCCGACGACGTGCACGCCGTGGTGCTGAATGACCTTCCCAGGTTCGGTGACCTCGCAGTTTCCGCCAGTTTCAGCCGCCAGATCGACGATGACCGAGCCGGGCTTCATGAGCTCGACCATGTCCTTCAAGATCAGCTTGGGCGCGGGCTTGCCGGGGATGAGGGCGGTGGTGATGATGATGTCGACTTCTTTGGCCTGCGCGCGGAACAGAGCCATTTCGGCGTCGATGAACGCCTTGCTCATCTCTTTCGCGTAGCCGCCGGCGCCGGTGCCGTCTTCTTGGAAGTCGAGCTCGAGGAACTCCGCGCCCATGCTCTGTACCTGCTCTTTGACGACGGGACGCGTGTCGAAGGCGCGCACGATGGCGCCGAGGCCCCTGGCGGCGCCAATGGCAGCTAGGCCCGCGACGCCAGCGCCGATGATCAACACCTTGGCAGGCGGGACCTTGCCCGCGGCGGTCATCTGCCCGGTGAAGAAGCGACCGTAAAGCGTGGCGGCTTCGATGACGGCGCGATAACCGGCGATGTTGGCCATCGAGCTCAGCGCGTCGAGCTTTTGGGCGCGCGACACGCGAGGCACCTGGTCCATCGCGAGCACGGTGGCCTTCTTCGCCTTCAGACGCTCGAGTAGGGCGCCGTTGCGCGCGGGCCAGATGAAGCTGATGAGCTTGCCACCTTCGCGTAGGCGGTCGGCTTCGTGGGTGCCGTCGGCGAGCTCGGCAGGGGGATTCAGCTTGAGCACGATGTCGGCGTCGGCCCAGACTTGCTGGGCCGTGGGCAAGATCTTCGCGCCGGCCTTTTCGTACTCCGCGTCGCTGAAGGAAGCTCGCGCGCCGGCGCCTGCCTCGACGACGACTTCGAAACCTAGTTTCTCGACTAGCGCTTTCACGCCATCGGGAGCGGTGGCTACGCGCTGCTCGTCAGCACGAACCTCTTTGACAATGCCTGCTTTCATCGGACTTTGATCGTTCGGGAGCGCGGACCGGGGCGGACCAGCGGCCGCATCCATAGCAAAATTTCCTGCTGCCGGCGCCTCAATCTGAGCCGCTGGAAAATGAGGCGGCCCGCGGTCGCGCGGACTGCCCGCAGAAGCGTCAGATCACCGTGTTTTGCGGCGCTTGCGTGCTCGTGACTCAGCCGCCGGACTCGGGGCTGAGGCTGGCGCCGTCAGAGCTGGGCGCGCTGATAGCGGCCGACAAGGTTGGCTGCGCCGGCTCGATCGGCGCTTCGGGATCGGCTGCTTTGGGTGTGCCGAGTTTGGGTGCCTTGTTGAAGGGCACGTTGCGATCCATCGGCGGCGTGTCCCAGCGCGGCTCGATCAGGTCTCGCACGATGGGCGCGATGAAGGTGATGTGCTCGCAATGCGCTTTCGTATCACCGCCGCTATACGCCCAAACGTGGAAGCCCCGTTCGTCCGCGCGGCTCGTCAAGGCGAAGGGCAGGTTGGATTCGGGTGCGGCTGTGCGCGAGACGCCGAGCTCTGCGAGCACGAAGTCCGCCGTACGCTTGGTGGACGGGTAGGTGACGGGATCGACGTTGGAATGAGTGAAGACGAACAACTTTTCGCCGCGCTCGGCCTGGCGCGCGAAGTCGATGATGGGCTCGATGTTCAAGCCGCTGAGCGGCCGCCGCGATGCCATGCCACCGACGGAGGGGTCGAAACCGGCGTGCAGGCCGTCGAGCAGCGCCACGGAATCGACGTTGTGGTCGCTCAGCTTGAGGATCTCGTTCACGGCGCCGTAACCCGCGCTCCAGGCGCTGAGGCCGAGGTTGCGAATGTGTGCGCGTGAGTCGCCTGTCTTGTCGCGCAGGGCCGCTTCGATCGATTCGCGCAAGACCTGGAAGGTGCCCGGGGTCTGATACGCCTTCATGTACGGCCCCGAAGCGATGCCGAGATCAATGCCCACGAAGGTGACGCCGCGTGCGACCTGAACCAATGTCTTGCGCACGGGCTCGTGGCCGTGAAAGTGCACGAGCACGTCGAAGCCCATGTCCGGAGTGTGACCGCCCTTTTGGGGGATCAGCATGCGGCCGCGCGCGCGAATCGTGCGGTACGGATCGTAGGGACCGAGGCCGATGGGATCGTGCGGGTTGCATTCGTGGTAGCCGCGCTTGCGCAGGGATGCGGTCAGCTGCGCAGGGGCGAGCTTGGGCAGCTCCGCCTTGAATTTTGCAGGGACCAGCGTCCGAAACCTCATCAAGAATTCGGGGGGCTGGTCACCAAGATCGAGCGTCGAGGCAACTGCCGCAGCGCCCACACCGAGCGTTGTCAGCGCCACCGCAGCCACCGCCAGCCATTTACCGGGGCGTCGTCTGAGCAGCGCGACTTCGTGATCGAAGGGTGCAGTCAAATCGCGCTTAGTTTAGAGAGTTCGTGACGCATGGACAGCCATCAATGCAGCGCTTGGTGAACAAAAGGAGGATCGGACAGCCCACGAGAGTCGCGCGTGCAGCATTCGCGCCGAGTCCCGAATGTTGACAGCAATGGAGGTCGGTGGATGTAGGTGTATGTTAACGGCGTTAACCGGAGTGGGCGTTGTCCTGCTATTTCGCGGACATCTATGCGGCAGGCACCGACGACACTGCCGACGTGCTCTCGCTCTCGTGCCAGTCTTGTAGGCGCGCCACCTGGGTGCAATCGCGACCCTGTTGTTGAGCAGCGCGCAATGCCTGTCCTGCAGCACCCAGTAGCTCGGCCATCCGGGCGCCCGGACGCTGCGAGGTCGATGCAACGCCGTAGCAGGCGGTCACACGAAATGCGCCAGATCCCACGTTCACCGGCGTTCCGCTCAGCGCATCGCGGAGCCTCTGCGTGATCTGAGTGGCTCGCTCGGCATCGGTTTCGGGCAGCACGATCAGGAATTGCCCCTCCGCCGTGCGCGCCAAGAGCTCGTACTTGCGGATCCCGCTTCCCAGGCGACGCGCGACCTCCTGCGTCGCGCGATCGACGACGTCGGCGCCGCGCTCGCTGCGCAGGCGCTCGAACTGATCGATGTGCACGTCGACGACAGCGAGGGGGGCGTTGCTGCGCTCTGCGCGAGCGAGCTCGCGTTCGAGCAGCTCGAGCACGGGACTCCTCGCGAACGCACCAGTCAGACCATCGTACAAAGCGCGTGACTCGGCCTCGCGCCGCGCCCGCGACAGCTGGTCTTGCAGATCGATCATGCGCTTGCCGATACCCAGGCGCACGCGCAGCTCGAAGGGGTTGCACGGCTTGATCAAATAGTCGTCGGCGCCCGCCTCCAGGCCGCGCGCGATGTCGTGCTTGTCGTCGCGAGCGGTGAGCAAGATCACGTAGACGTAGGGCGTTTGTCGACCTTGGCGCACCTGGCGGCAGATATCGACGCCGTCGAGACCGGGCATGACCCAGTCGAGCACCGCGAGCCTCACGTCGGGCGTCGTTTGCAACACTTCCAGCGCGGCCCGGCCGTCCTTCGCAGACACCACATCATAGGCCCAGCCCGTCAGCCAATGCTCGAGCATGGTCCGCGCGATGGGTTCATCGTCGGCGAGGAGAATCTTCATGGAAACGCCCATCTAGCCGCGAGCGGCTATCGTGTAGAGACGGCCATCCCATGGGGATCTTGAGGAAGCAAATCGCACCGCGCTCAGGAGCGGCTCTCGATTTCTTGTGAGATCGGACACTTGCCCGGGAGGGGCGCGCAACCAGTGCGCGACGAAATTTGCGGCGAGTCACGAGACTGGCGGACACCGCGCAGACAAAGCCAGCGATTGTCGCGCACGCGTCAGCGGCACGCACCACGGCTGCAGCAGCACCCCATGCCCGGCGTGTAGGCGTCGCACCCCCAGCGCCCGCGGGCGAACGGTTGCTCGGGGCTGGCGCAGGCGCGAGAGAGGTTGCCCGCCGTGGGGCGAGCACGCAGTATACCCATTCTGACTCGTCGCACGCTCCTCTCCGACGACGCCATCGAACAGCAGCGCCGTCTGCGCCACGCGCTCCGGACGCCGTTGAACCAGATCATCGGCTACAGCGAGATGCTGCAAGAGGACGCGGCGGACTTGGGCAAGCCGGAGTTCGTGAGCGATCTGAAGAAGGTCGAGCTCGCCGGGCGCAAGCTGCTCGAGTTGATCGAAGCGGCGACGAGCGCGCTCTCGGGCGACGCTGAGCCAGCGGCCGACGCGACTGGCGCCCGCGAAACCCCGCGGAACGCCAGCGAGTCGCTCGTCGCGCCGCGCAGCGTCGCGCTCGGGTCGCTCGACGAAAGCACCTCACGCCGCGTGCTGCCGCCAGCGTCACCTTCGGCGCTCGTCACCGAGGTGCAGAATCACTCGATGGCGGCTGCGGGCCGCATTCTGGTGGTCGACGACGAGGCTGGGAACCGCGAGCTCTTGATGCGACGGCTGTCCGCGCGGTCGTTCGAGACGGTAGGCGCCGCGGACGGCCGTGAAGCCTTGCGGCTCGTCAACGCCGACACCTTCGACCTGGTGCTGCTCGACGTGATGATGCCGGACATGAGCGGGTTCGAGGTACTGAGCCACCTGCGACGCAGATTCGACCCGGCGGATCTACCCGTAATCATGGCTACCGCCCGCGACGGCAGCGACGACTTGGTGCAAGCGCTCGAGGCGGGCGCGAACGACTACGTCACGAAGCCCCTCGACATGGCGGTAGTGCTGGCCCGCGTAAGCACTCAGCTGCTGCTGAAGAACGCGCGTGACCGAGTGCGCGAGCTCGATCTGCGCCTGGCGATGGCGCAAGAGCGCGTGGCGAACATGGCCGGGTCCGCGAGCCACGGCGGCGACGACGTGAACACCTGGTCCGAGCAGGTGACCGCAGAGGTGGGCGACGCCATTGGTGACCAGCGTGTGTCGATGTTCCTGTACGAAGGCCAGGCGCTGCTGCGCGCCGCGGGAGCCGCGCCGATCCCGGAGCCCGCTCAGATGAGCGAGCTGGCGCGCGGCCTGCTCGTGTCGCGTTTGCGACAGTCGCTGGTACCGCTCCAGGGCCCTTCCGGGGAGCTCTTCGGCTGCCTGTCGGTTCCGAGCACGGCTCTGGTGTCGGAGGCGGCCAAGCGGCTCGTGATGAGCGTGGCTCGCCAGCTCGGTGCGGCGCTCGAGCTGAAAAAGACGCGGCGCGCGCTGGCGGAGGCGGCGGAGCGCCGGCGCGCAACCCGACAGGACATGATTGATCGCGGCATCGAGTTGCTCCAGATGTGCCCGCTATGCAACCGTTGCTACGACCACCGCGCAGCGCGTTGCGAGAAGGACCTGGCGTCACTGTTCACGCCCCCGACGTTCCCGTACAAAGTCGCCGGGCGCTATCGCCTGCTGCGCAAGGTCGGTGAAGGAGGCATGGGCAGCGTGTTCCGCGCGCACGACGAGCGGCTCGAGCGCGATGTTGCGCTGAAGGTGATTCGCGCCGAGCTCTTCGACAACGAGAAGATGCGCCAGCGCTTCGAACGCGAAGCGCGCAGCATCGCGTCCATCGATCACCCCGGCGTGATCCGGATCTTCGACTCCGGCGAGCTCGAAGACGCGTCGCTGTTCATCGTGATGGAATGGCTCGACGGTATCGATCTCTCCAACCTCATCGATCATTTCGGAGCGGGTACGCCGGTGCAGGTCGCGCAACTCGTGCGCGAGGCGAGCAGCGCGCTTGCCGCGGCGCACCGCCTGGGTATCGTCCACCGGGACATCAAGCCGGCGAACATCTTTTTGGTGCGCCACCACGAAGGCTTTCGGGCGAAACTGCTCGACTTCGGCGTCGCCAAAGAGATGAGCAAAGACACCGCGCTCACCGAAACCGGCAGCATGGTCGGCACGCCGCTGTACATGTCGCCCGAGCAGTTATTGAGCAAAGCGGTCGACGCGCGCAGCGACCTGTATTCGCTCGCCGCGGTGATCTTTCAAGCCGCCACGGGCCGCCGCATCGTTCAGGGGCAAGAGTTCGCGAGCATTCTGCTCGAGGTCGTTCAGCGCGACGCCCCACGCCTGGGCGAGTTTCTGGACGATGTTCCGCCGGAGGTGGACGCGGCGTTCGCGCAAGCGCTCGGTAAGGTTCCCGAGGCGCGGCCCGAGTCCGTCGAGGCGTGGGCAAACTCGTTCGTCGATGCACTGGAAGGCATCCCGAGCAGCACCAGCGGCTGGGTCGTCGAGCGCCCCCCGTCGGAATACCCGGGTGTGCCCACGCGCCGCCAAGAGAACGTCGAGACTCTGCCGCGCGGCACACCGAAGTCGATGGAGCCACCCGCCGCTGCCGGCGACACGGTCATCGAAGGATCGAAGCCGAGCTGACAGCGAGTGCGGCTCAGCTGAGCCCGAAGCGACCCTTGTTCTCTCCGACGAAGGTCACGTAGTACTCGCTCTCGCGGTGGCCTTCGATCTCTCCTTGCTCGATGGCTGCTTCGAGCGCGCGCTTGATGTCGCCGATCAGGCGAGACGGGGGTAGCGCGAAGGTCTGCATCAGCAGGTTACCGACACCCTTGGGCAGCGGCGGCACGATCGCGTCTTCTTCGGCGAGCGTGGTGATGCGCTCCGAGAGCTCGTCGATCATCGCGATGCCACGGCGCTTCTTTTCAGGGCGCTTGGTGGTGATGTCGGCGCGCGATAGGCACAGCAGATCTTCGAGGTAGGGTCCGATCTCGCGGGCGAAGCGGCGCACGGCACTGTCTGTCCAGCTGCCGTCGTATTGACTGGCTCGCAGGTGGTGCAGCACGAGAAAGCGGATTTCTTCGCGCAGCGTGTCGTCCGCTCGGAACAGGTGTTCGCGCCGCTCGAGCTTGTCGAACATGCGCGCGCCTACTTCGGCGTGACCGAAAAAGTGCACTTCGCCGCTGGGTGAGATGCTGCGGGTGCGCACCTTGCCGATGTCGTGAAACAGCGCAGCCCAGCGCACTTCGAGGCGGTGCGTGCTCTGCGCCACGACCTGCTTGGTGTGCTTCCAGACGTCCTTGTGACGCCACTCGCCGTCACCGAAACCCACCATCGCCTTCACTTCGGGCAGCAGCGCATCGAGCAAGCCAGCCACGAGCAGCGCATCGAGCCCGAGGTCGGCGTGATCGCCCATCATCACGCGATCGAGCAGGGCCCGCGTCTTCGGCGCACCCAGGGCGCGCACGTCGTCGGGAGTGGCCAGCATGACGGGTTCTCCCGAAACGCCTGCTTCGGCGAAGGTGACGGCGCGTTCGAAGGCTGCCTCGGCCCGCGTCGGATCGGCGTTGGTGCGTGCCTCGATCGGGCGAGTGACCGCGGGGCGGGCGGGGCGACGGCGCACCTGGTCGGCACCGGGCAGCGTTGGCTCGGGGTTCTTGGAAGAAATTGGCTCGCGTGCCATCAGATCAATCGGTCTCTGCTGAAACTCCGACCGGGGACGCGGCGCGGAGGGCGGCTCCTTAGCACACCGGTGCCAGAAAACGTGACGGCAGTGTGACCGAAAGCGTTAGCAGCCCCGGACGTCCGAGGCGAGCGAAGGCCGGGGAAACCACCGAAAAATCAGGCCCAGTTGGGAGCGAACGGCTACGCTAAGAGGAGCGCATGGCACCCATCGTCCCTGACCAGCACCGCCGGGACGCGGGTCGGCTCATTAGCCGGATCCTGTGCGGTTTGTTCGGCGTGATCGGGGCCATCCCTCTGCTCGCGGTGCTCTTGGTGCGCTCGTCGCCGGTGCAGGCCTGGGCCGCGGCGGAGACCGCGAAGATCCTGCGCGACGAGCTCGGCGTCGAGGCCAGTTACGACGTGACCCTCGAGCTGGTACCTCTGCGGCTGATCATTCGCGACATCGTGGTGCCGGGCTCGGACGGGCGAGGCCCAGCTTTGAAGGCCGAGGCCGTACAGGTGACGCCGCGCGTGTTCTCGCTGGTCGCCGGCAAGCTAGACGCGGGCGACATCGAAATCGAACGGCCCGTTCTGCGCCTCGTGTTCGAGGGAGGCAAGCTCAAGAACCTGAAGTACCGCCTGAAGAGCAAACGCGCCCCGTCCTCCGGCAAGCTCGAGCGGGCGCCGTTCACCTCCCTCGCCGTCACCGAGTCAGCGGTCGAAGTCAGCTGGGACGGCATGCGCGTCGACAGCCAGTCCGTCGACATGGACGTGATCGCCGAGCAGGGCATGGCCTTCGAGCTCGCGCTGCGGCTGGCCGAGGGCACGGTCGTGAACCGGCGCACCAAGGGGGAACTTCACCCCACAGCGAAGCTGACGAAGGAACAACGGAGGGCACTGAAGGAAGCCGAAGAAAAGCCAGGTGGCCCCAAACCGCCTGCCTTCGCCATCGATGAAGACGCCATTTGCCGTCTGGATCTGCGGTTGTCGCAGACCCCGGAGCAGATCACGGTGCGCCGGCTGTCTCTCTCGGCAGTGATGGACCATGACCCTGCTCGCGGCAGTCGCCCCAACTGCCAGTCCGCTGCGGGCGACGCTAACCCGTACAACGTACTGGCGCGCCTTTCGAGCGTGCGCGTCAACCTGGGGAAGGCAGGCGCCAGCAACAGTGGGGCTAGGACCGTCAACGGTCACGCCACCGTGCGGCTACCCGCGCCGCTGATGAACCGCTTCGTCGAGGCGCCACCGTTCGCGGGTTGGGTCGCGTTTTCGGGAGAGGTCAGCCACGACGGCTTGTCGCGGTTGCCGCAGATCACCGGGCGCGCGCATGGCTCCGGAGTCACGCTCGACGACATCGCGCTCGCGCGCGACTTCTCCGCGGACGTCCAGGTCGTCGCCGATGCGATCCGCATCCCCACCTTCAAGCTGCAGTACGCCAACGCGGACGTCGTCATCAGCGGCGGTCGCATCGAACCGTTCAAGACCAACGCGCCCATCTCGGTCGAGAAGATCGACACGCGTGGCATGACGTTTCCCGGCCTGATGCGCGACCTCGACATTACCCCGAACACGATCGTCCAGTGGGATTTCGACACGGCCGTGGTCACCGAAGTGCGCGGCACGTTGTCACCATTCTTGCTCGATGCCGAGGTGAAGGCCGAGACTTCGAACTTCGAGGTCACGAACGGCGCGTGGCACGACCCGACGCGCAAGCACATGATCGGCGTCAATCGAGCTACGGTACGCGGTCAGATCAAGGTCGACCTCGATGCCTTCCGCTTGGTGAACACGCGCGCAGACTTCGGAAACAGCGTCGTCCACACCCGGCTCGTGTCGATAGGCTTCGATGGCCGCATGCATCTGATCGTGCCGCCCCAAGGTGCCAGCATCGACCTGCGTGACATCACGCCGCTCGTCACGATTCCCATGGCCGGCAAAGCCCAGATCGAAGGGGAGATGACCGGCGAGACGCCCCACGTCGTGATGACGGGCAACGCCAGCGTGGACGGGTTCCAATTCGGAGGGTTCCCGCTCGGCGACATCGTGCGTTCGAAGTTCCGCTTCGTGCCGCTGAAGCTCGACCTGAGCGACGTGGTC
>JAICQQ010000122.1 GCA_025937785.1 Polyangiaceae bacterium | reverse complement strand
TCCGCCAGCGTCAGCGCCACCTTGCTCTCGTCGATACCGTCGAACAGGCGAACCCCCGCGCCGAGAAGCACTGGCGTGAGCGCGATCTGCAGTTCGTCGACGAACCCGGCGTTCAGATACTGGACGATCGTGTGATTGCCGCCCGAGATGCGAACGTCCTTGGTTCCAGCTGCTTCGCGCGCTTTTGCCAGCGCGCTCTGGATACCATCGTTCACGAAATGGAAGGTGGTGCCGCCGGGGCGCTGCCAGGGGCTCCTGCGTTCTTGGGTGAGCACGAAGACGGGGGTGTGGAACGGCGCTTCCTCGGGCCAGTTGGCCTCACCCTCCTCGAACATCCGCTTCCCCAGGATGTTCGCTCCAATGCGCTCGATGATGCCCTGCAGCCGTTGGTTGTCGGGGCCAGTGTCGCCGCCGCTGCCCGGTGCGTGGGTGTCGCGAAATGCCCGTTGGCGAAACATCCACTCGTGGATCGCGGTGCCGCCGTCGCCGAGCGGGTTTTGGGGCCCACGCTTGGGCCCTGCGATGAATCCGTCGAGCGACATCCCTACGTGCACGAAGACTCGGCTCATGATGCTCAGCCTTGGTCAACCGCAGGTGTGGCGGGGACGGGTCCCGACAGATCGACGATCGGCCGGACCTCGATGCTGGCGAGCTCACTGTCAGCGACGAACCCAGAAGCAATCGCGAGGGCATCGTCGAGGTCGTCGGCTTCGATGATGGTGTAGCCGCCCAGCTGTTCGCGGGTCTCGGCGAACGGGCCGTCGGTCATCACGCGCTTGCCTTCCCGGAAGCGCAAGGTGGTGGCCGTCGAGGTCGGGTGCAAGGGGGCTCCGGCGATAAGCTTGTTCGTTCCCAGCAGGCTTTGGATGTGCGGGGCGCACTTCTCCATTTCCCGCTGTTGCTCGGCGGGGGTCATGGCCAGCCAAACCTTCTCGTCCAGATACGTGAGCAGCATGTATTTCATGATTTCGTTACCTCCTCCCTTGAATCGAACGGCTCAAGCGTGGATCGACACACCCCACGATTTTTCTTAACATGGGCTATGTCGCCGGCCATCGATCCTGTAATTTCGGACATTTACCGCGCCGAATGGGGTCGCGTGCTAGCGACGTTGATCCGCGCGACCAACGATTTCGCGCTCGCCGAAGAGGCGACGCAGGAGGCGTTCGAGGCCGCCGTGACTCAATGGCGCGAGCAAGGCGTCCCAGAACACCCCCGAGCCTGGCTGGTCCAGACTGCGCGCCACATAGCCATTGACCGGCTGCGGCGCCGGCAGGTGCTGCGGGTCAAGCTGGAGGCCTATTCCGATGGCACCGACGCCACGACCGTAGAGCTGGCCGAGCCCACCGAGATCCCGGACGACCGGCTTCGCTTGATTTTCACCTGCTGCCACCCGGCCCTCGCGCCCGAAGCTCAGGTGGCGTTGACGCTGCGCACCCTGGTGGGCCTCGAGACCGAAGAAATCGCTCGCGCCTTCTTGGTGCCGGTGCCCACGATGGCGCAGCGATTGGTGCGGGCGAAACGCAAGATCGCCGCCGCTCGGATCCCCTACATCGTGCCAGAGACGCGTGACATGCCCGAGCGGCTTCACGCCGTGTTGACCGTGATCTACCTAGTGTTCACGGAAGGCTACGCTGCGACGCGCGGCGCTACGCTGCTCCGCGCGGATCTTTCGGCCGAGGCGATCCGGCTGGCCCGCGTCGTGCGCCAGCTGATGGCGCCGGCGGTTCCCAGCGAGGTGAGCGGGCTGCTCGCGCTCATGTTGCTGCACGACGCACGCCGTGAGGCGCGCCTGGACAGCGCCGGTGACCTGGTGCTCCTCGACGATCAGGACCGAACCCTGTGGGATCGAGCGCAGATCAGCGAAGCGTTGCCGCTCGTGGACGAAGCCCTAACGAGAGATCCCGGCCCCTTTGCGCTGCAAGCAGCCATCGCGGGCGTGCACGGCCGGGCCCTCGACAAAGAGGCCACGGATTGGACCGCGATCGTAGGCTTCTACGAGCGGCTCGAAAGCATCGATCCGTCACCGATCGTGACGCTGAACCGAGCGGTGGCTGTGGCGCTCGTGGACGGTCCCGCTGCCGCGCTCGCGATCGTGGACGCACTGGCAGCGGGGGGCGAACTCGACGGCTACCACCTGTTGCATGCGGCCCGGGCTGATTTCGCCCGTCGCCTCGGGGATCGTCCGCTCGCGCTGGCGAGCTATCGCAAAGCGCTGGAGCTCGCTGGCAACGACAGCGAGCGTCGCTTCCTCGAACGGCGCCTGCGCGAGGTCGGCGAGCAGACGCGAACCGAATGATTTCGCGTCTGCTTGCGCGGTTAGCCCCGAGCGGAGCGGTAGTCGAAGTCCTTGCGCTTGATCTCGGCGCGCCGCCCGTCGGGGTGGTGGAACACCAGTCCCTGGGCCAGGTGTCCCCGGGGCGAACTTACTGTCGAGGTTCTGAAGCAGCGCCTTCAGATGCGCGAACCTGCGCTCTGGCACGTCGTACACCGGAGTTTCGAGGTCGTCCGACTACACCACACCGTGGTGCAGACCCCTCGCCGGGGAGCGCACCAGATCAGCCACCGACGTGTCGGCCTCTGGTCAACCTTGGCCCGAGCGCTCGCTCAGCCGTGCCAGCACCAACCTCGCGTTCAACGCACGTCGAAAGGAGAGCAGCTGGGGGTCCTCCGGCAGATCGTTCGTGTCGCACCCACGCTTGGTATCGACGCAGACGAGTATGCGGTCCAGGCCGGCCGCGCGCAGGCGCGCCAACTTCTCGACCAGGTAGGCGCGCGTCCAGAAGCCGACGATCTCGACGAGCCAGGGAGCTTCGTCCCGACTGCGACGCCGCAGCTCGAAGTCCGCGAACACCAGCTGACACCCGGCCGGCACCGGCTCGGGATCGCGCACCAGTTCCCAGTCGCGGGCGAGCCTCTGGAAATCGCGCGCGAAGGCATGTGCGCCGGAACTCTCGAAGGGTGCCGGCTCGGGCGCCCGCGCCAGCGGAGCTCCCGCGCCTACGACAAGGTCGATGGCGTCGCCGCGCGTGCTCAGCTGACAGGCGGCGGCGATCTCGAAGTCCGGCGCCGCGAGCGTTCGCCGCACGAGCGCCGTAAGCGCCTGCCCGTAGACGCGGGTCTGCCTGAACAGCGAGAAGGGGCCCGACACGCGGAGCTCGACCCGATCCGGTGCGACGCGCTCGACCAGGCACAGGAGCCCCGAGCCGCGGGCGTGTCGCACCAGATCTCGAGACTGCTCGGGCGCGACGATGCGCAGTTCGCGCGCGCGGGCAAGCAGCGACTCTACGAGCAGGAGGTTCGCGTGGCGAGCCAGCGTGGTGGGCGTGAGCTCCGGCGAGAGCTCGCCCACCCGGCGTTCGCTCTCGAGGTCGGCGAACAACGCCGCATCCAGCGCGATTGGATCGACGTGCAATGCGGCTGCTGCCTCGCTCAGCACTAGGGCCCGTGGGCGGGTCTGGCGGGCCGCGAGCGTGAATAGCACCTGGCGCGCTTCTCGCGGCGGGAGCTGGGAGACCTGGGGGCCCCGACTGAGTCGGTCGAGCACGTGCTCCACGAGTCGCCGTTTGCCCTTGGCAGCTCGCAGCGGCAGC
Organism: Polyangiaceae bacterium; assembly: GCA_025937785.1. Taxonomy (GTDB): domain Bacteria; phylum Myxococcota_A; class Polyangia; order Polyangiales; family Polyangiaceae; genus JAICQQ01. Next base: position 21,070 of record JAICQQ010000122.1, on the reverse strand, counting down.
GGCTCAGCCAGGCGCTGCCGCAGCTCAGCCTGGTGGAGACCGCGAGCGCGAGTGTACTCGGCGATCAGGACCCCGAGCCAAACGTGGTCGCGCTCCCCGAGGTAGTTCACGGCCCAGCCGCCGTCCACCCACAGGACGCTACGCTGACAGAGCGCGCGCGGCAACAATGCTTCGCCTCCGCTGGAAAGCGTGGTGCGCTTCGGCGGTGGCCAGCGTCACCAGTTCATAGACGACGGCGCGCTTGCCGGGTACCGGGCGCAGCAGGCGACCCACACGCTGAACGTGCTCGCGCTCGCCCAGCGTACCGCCGACGATGATGGCCACGTCCGCGTCGGGGACGTCGATGCCTTCGTTCAAGACGCGCGCGCTGACGAGCGCCTTGAGCTCACCTGCTCGAAATGCCTCGAGCGCCCAGCTGCGTTCGCGTCGCTTGACCTCGCAGGTGATGGGCATGATCAGGTGCTGCTTGGCGATGGTGTAAGCAGTCTCGTTGTTTGCCGTGAACACCAGCACCCTCGCGTTCCGATGGCGAGCCAGCAACTTGCCGACGGCCTCGGCTTTGGCTTGCGTGTAGCCGAGCAGGCGGCGTGCCCGCTGCCAAGCGAGCAGGGCGTTTCTGCCCTCGTCGGTCGTGGCTGCCCCGGCCACGAAGTCTCGCCAGCTGCCCCCGGGGTGCAGCGCCCGAAAGTCGCGGTGGGCATCCCGGAATCGGCCATAGTCGCGCTCGTAGCTCGCGCGCTCGGCGGCGGTCAGTGTCAGCCGCAGCAGTACCAGGTCGAAATGGCTCAACCAGATGCCCGCGAGCTCGCCCACGGGCACCTGACACACCACGGGTCCTATCAGTTGATCCAGGCGATTGAGCGCGCGTTCGTGGGGTGGGGTAGCGGTCAGGCCGAGCCGATAGAGCGCCGTCGACATTTCGAGTGCTTCGTCTTTGACTCCGCCTCCGAAATGGTGGACTTCATCGACCACCAGCACCTCGAAGCGATTGCCGATCCGAGGCATGTGGCGCAGCGCGCTCTCGAAGGTAGCGACGGTGATCGACTCGATCTGCCGCTCCCCGTCGCCGAGGCAGCCGACGGGGCCGGTGTAGAACCGCTCGACTTCCCGGCGCCACTGGTGCAAGAGCGCGCGGGTTGGTACCAGACACAATGCGCGGAGCCCGAGGCGGGCGAGGTTGGCCAGCGCCACGCGCGTTTTTCCAGCGCCCGTGGGCAGCACCACGATGCCGGCGCGCCCCGAGAGTTCCCAAGCGTGGCTGGCGTCCTCTTGGTACTCGCGCAGGTCGATCGGGCGCCAGCTTGCTGGCAGCGCCCCGCACGTGCCGGCTGCGTCGGTACACGGAACCCCTGCGAGTTCGAGCGCGGCCAGCACCTCCGCGTAGCGGTACGCCGGCGCGCGCCACAATGCGACCCGCGGATCCCACGTGAGGCCCGGAACGAAGCCGAGGTCGAGATCGGGAGGCTCGACGAGAACGAGCGTGCCTTGGTCGAAGCAGAGGCGCATGGTCATCCTTCGGATCGGGCATTGGGCGGCCAAGTTGCGCGGAAATTCTCAGCCGCGCGCGAGCGAGCGGGCGACGCGCTCGAGCAAAACTTGAAGGCGTGCGCCTTTGCGGACCCAATGTTCGACGCTCTCGCCGGCGCCCGACACGTCGGTCAGGGGCTGTTCCGCTACCAAGATGCGACCGACCTGCGGGAAGCTAGCCCGTGCTCGCTCGAGCAGCCAGACGCCGCCATCGGCTTGGCCCAGATCTTGATCGGTGACGATGACGTCGATGGCGTGTTCAGCGAGCTGCAGCAACGCTGCGTCCGCCGTCGTGGCGATGAAGACTCGGTAACGCCGTTCGAGGACGCGCCTGAGCGCGCGCAGCAAGAGCGGGTCCCTGTCCGCAAGGAGAAGTGCTGGCTTTTCGGTGTCGACCACTCCCGCGGCCTCGCTCAGCGCCGCCAGCTGGGCTTCGAACAGAATGCTGGCTGCGTCGGCCTTCGCCGCATAGCCATTGCCAGACAGTACGCGATCACAAGCGCCTGCGTGCGCCGGAGCTTCTCGCGCCAAGTCGCCCAGCGCGGTCTCAGTGACGATCAGGCGGCCGTACAGCCATTCGAGGACCGGCTGCTCGCGGCAGAGCTCACGCACGCGCCGTCGAGCCAGTGATCGGCGCAGGCGGGCGCTGCTCGGCAGGCCGGGGCTGGAAAGGGGTCTGTCAGGGGGCACGGCGATCGATTCACGGGGCCGTCCTCGGCCCGGCGTTCGTGCCAGAGCGGAGGTTCGGCTCACCTACTTCGGTCGGCCCGGCACGCGTCCCAGTTGCGCGAAAATCGCAACGAGGGCTGATAGCCGACAACCCGCCGCCGCGGCAAACCGGCAGGGCCTCGCAAAAGGCTCAGCCGAGGAGGTTGTGCTTGGCAATCGCGTAGAGCGCGCGAAACCCGTCCTTCACACCGATCTTCTTTCCCTCCGCGTACGTGCGCCCGTAGTACGACACCCCAACCTCGTAGATGCGGCATTTGAGCTTTGCGACCTTGGCCACGACCTCGGGTTCGAAACCGAACGAGTTTTCAGTGAGCTGGACGCTGCGGAGCACGTCGGTACGAAACGCCTTGTGGCCGCATTCCATGTCCGTCAGGTTGATGTCCGTGAGCACGTTGGATAGCAATGTAAGCAAGCGATTGCCCACCATGTGCCAGAAGTACACCACCCGGTGGGCTTCGGACCCCGCGAACCTCGACCCGAGCACGACGTCTGCCTTGTCGGTCAGGATCGGAGTGAGCAGCTTCGGATACTCGCTGGGGGAGTACTCGAGGTCGGCGTCCTGAATCAGGACGATTTCGCCCGAGGCGACCTCCAGCGCGCGACGAATGGCGGCGCCCTTGCCGCGATTTTCGGGCTGGCGCTCGAACACGTCGAGGACCCCTCCCAGGAGTTTCCGACAAACATCGTCGGTTCCGTCAGTCGAGGCGTCGTCCACGACCACGATCTCGAACGATACGCCGTCCATGCGGACTGCGCGCACGGCGTTCACCACCGCCTCGATGGTCCGTACTTCATTGAACGCGGGGATGAGGATGGATACCCGGGTGGTCTTGTGCATTCGGTCGGGACTAGAACACATCTTTGCGCCCGGGCCGCCCCGAAAAAGCTTGGAGCGAAGCGTCCCAGCGCTGCCTGGGCGTCTTGACCGCACACCGGGGTCGCCCCTAAATGCGGCGCATGCTGGATGGCGCCGGTGTCGAAGGCTGAGGCAGGAGCCCGAGCGGGCAGCTCGCGGCAACACGCGCTGGTCGCGCTCGCAGCGCTGGCGGTAGCGGCGCTCATGACCTGGCCTCTGGCGCGGAGAGCGAGCAGCGATGTGCTCGCGGCGATCTACTACTGGGACGCCTTCACCAACGCCATGATCATGGGCGGCCGCGTCGACGCAGCGCTCGGGCGCGGGCCCTTGTCCTTGTACGACGACTACTTCTTCGCCCCGTTGCCTCATTCGATCGTCTTCAACGAGAACCTGTTCGGATTGTCGCTGGTGTTCGCGCCGTTTTACGTCGCCACGAACGACCCGCTCTGGGCCTACAACGTGACGCTGCTCCTGTCGCTGGCGCTGTCGACGTTCTTCACGTACTTGCTGGTGCGACGTCTGACTCGTGGCGCGGGCACCTTCGCCAGCGCCAGCGCGGGCTTCCTCGCCGGTGTCGCGTTCGCACATAGCCCCTACGTGTTCTTCGAGATCGGTCGGATTCAGCTGGTCGCGACCCAATGGATTCCTGCGTGCTTCCTGTTCCTGCACCGCGCTATCGAAGAGCGCCGCCGGCGCGACGTCATCGGTCTCTGGCTTTGCTACCTGCTGCAGATCGGAACTTGCCTGTACTACGCGATGTTCCTGATTCCGCTCTTGAGCTTGGTGGGCGGCCTCCTACTGTGGCGTTCGCGGCCTTCGCGTAAGCTTTACGCCGAACTCGCCGCGGTCGGCGCGCTGGCCATGCTGATCGCGCTGGGCATGGTGTATCCGTATTTCGCCGCGCGCGACGCGTTCTCACTCGAGCGCACGCTCGCGTTTGCCTCGGGCTACGACGGGAAGCTCGAGTTCTTCTCGAACGTCCACGTGACGAATCACACGCTCACGAGCATGCACCACACGAGTGAGCGCGGGGCACGCGAAGAAATCGCTTTCCCAGGGTTTACCGTGCTGCTGCTGGTGTGTTTGGCGCTGACGGTTCCGCTCGCACGCGGTGTGCGGCGCTTACGGACGCAGGCCGGACGCGCAATGCTCGGGCGCGGCCTCTTGGTGCTGGTCGTGGCCTGCCTCGCGACGCTGTTGGCGCACAGCATGCTCGCGGGCATGCTCGCCCTGGCGGCCGGCATCGGCCTGTTCCGGCTCGTTCCTGCAAACGTGAGTGCACTCGGTGTCTACCTGGTGCTAGCCGGCCTCGCCGTCTCGATGTTTTTGGGGCTCGCGCCCTTCGAGTGGCAGGGCGAGCCCGTGCACGGCCTGTACTACTACTTCCATACATACTTCCCGGGCTTCAACGGCATCCGAAAAGTCAGTCGCCAGGCAGTGATGACCACGTTCGTGTTCGTGGTGCTGTCGGGCTTTGGTACGGCCTGGCTGCTCGGGAAGTTGGGGACACTGCGCCAGCCTGGTGCGCTCGTTCGCCTCGGCAAGCGGCCCGGGTCTTGGCTGGGCGCTCCGGCGTTAGGGGTGCTGATGGTCTGCACCATCTACGAGCTGCGCAGCTTTCCACACGCGACGGTACCGGTCTGGGGCAAAGACAGCGTGCCTCCAGCGTACCGCTTCATGGCTGGCCTGCCTGCCCACGACCTGGTTGCCGGCGCACCTCAGAACGAGGGGCGGCGCGTGTTCCGGGGCGACGCAGGGCGCGCCTTTCACAACTATTTGATGCTTTTCCACAAGCACAGGTCGGTCAATGGCCAATCGAGCTACACGTTGCCTGTGACCGATCTGGTCGAGCGCGTGCTCAAACACTTGCCCGAAGACGGTGCGCGCCGTGTGCTCGCGTCGATTGGCACGCGGCACGTCGTGATCCACGCAGGGGACCTCCCGCGCCCGCAACTCGCCGAAGAGCTGGCGCGCCAACCTGCCTACTTTCGGCGCGTCTTCCACGAGGGCAGTGACAGCGTGTTCACCCTCGTGCCGCAAGAAGACTCTGCGCTAGCGTTGCTCGATCTGCCGCAGTTACCCGCGGGGGCTCGCCTCGTCCCTCGCGAAGAGCTGCGCGCCAGCGCCAACCCTGGCGCGCGCGAGGCCCGGCGGGCCATCGACGGCGACGTCAGGAGCTACTGGTCCACCCGACGGAATCAAGCCCGGGGACAGTACTTCGAGCTCGAGTGGGCGCGAGAGTTGCCCGTCGTCGCCTTCGAAATCGACAGCCAGTGGCACGTCTCTCACGTGCCCGCCTCCTTCGAGCTCAGCGTGGCGCGTGCCGGATCGGCCTGGCAAAACGTCGCGCGCCAACCCGTCGTGCGCATCTATCGAGAGCAGATTTACTCGCCGAAAAACTTCGTATTTCGGGTGGTGCTACCCGCGCCGGCGCGCGCGGAGCGGCTGCGCATCAGCATCGACCAGCCGCTGCCGGGACACGAGTTCGTCGTGCACGAGGCGCGCGTGTACGTTGCTGCACCGTGACCGAACGCTGAGGGGGGCAGTGCCAGCGCGTTGCTGTGGTGAGGCAAAAACGCTCAGTCGCACGCAGCTGGTCGGTACGTGGATTGCATCCGGCTTCGCATGGAAAACTTGCCGGAGCCGAGGAGGTTAGCACAATGATAAGCTATCGACGCATTCGTGGGTGCGCGCGCGTGTCGCCCCTGGTACTGCCCTGCCTCGTGGCGGGCGTGAGTTGTGAGGGGGACGACACCAGCAACGCTGACGAGGTGATAGGCATCGGTGGGACGCGCGCGACGAGTGAGGGGTCGAGCGTAGGTGGCACCGACGCAGGCACGGGGCAAGGAGGCTCGGGCGGCACCACAGGGCTTGCCGGCTCGGCGGGGGGCGGGGGCGCGGCGGGGGCAGCGGGCGCCCCGGAAGAACGCGACGTGTTCCGGCCCGAGTTGCGAGACTTCGACGAGGCCTACCTGGATCAGCTCACGCTGCCACAGGGCTTTTCGATCGGGGTGTATGCTGCGAATCTGCAACATGCGCGGATGCTGGCGGTGCATGGGGACCACGTCTATCTGACGCGGCCCCTGCAAGGCGACGTGCTGCGGCTCGTGGACGAGGATTCAGACGGCGTCGCTGAATCCACCGTCAGCGTCGTGACGAACCTGATGCAAGTTCACGGCATTACATTCTCGGGCGCATCCATCTTCCTCGCGACCGACAAGCAGGTGTACCGCGGCGAGGTGAACGACGCCGGAAATGTGGTCGACTTGGCGCCCATCGGCCAGGAGCTACCGGACGGTGGCCAGCACCCCTACCGTACGCTGGGGGTGGGGCCGGACTCGATGCTATACATCTCCGTGGGTTCGAACTGCGACGCCTGTGAGCAGCTCGATCCCGAGCTTGCCTCGATGCTGCGAGCCAAGCGAAACGGCCTCGACCGCACCGTGTTTGCCAGTGGGCTGCGCAACACCATCGGCTTTGGCTGGCATCCCGAAACGGGCGAGTTATGGGGCATGGATCACGGCTCCGATTGGCGCGGGAACGACTTGCCGCCCGAAGAGCTGAACCGCATCGAATCGGGGAACGACTACGGTTGGCCGTACTGCTTTGCGAAGCGCGAGCTCGATCCGGTGATCGACGACCCCAGCGGGATGTCCAAGCAGCAGTATTGTGCCGATACGGCGCCTTCAGTGTTCGAGTACCAGGCCCACGGCGCTCCGATCGGCATGGCCTTCTATGAGTCAGACGGGTTTCCCGAAGAGTACGAGGGGGACGCCTTCATTGCGATGCACGGATCGTGGAACCGGTTTCCCCCCACCGGGTACGAGGTCGTACGGCTGCGCTTCGACGAGGGCACCCCGGTGGCTTTCGAACCCTTCGTGAGCGGCTTCTTGTTCGAGGAGGGCCACGCCATCTTCGGCCGTCCTGCCGGGATTACGGTGGCGCCCGACGGTGCTTTGTTGTTCAGCGACGACGCGAATGGTGTCGTGTATCGCGTGAGCTACGAAGGCCCGTGACGGCGTCGCCGCGCGCCGCGGGCATCATTAGCGGGCTCCGCCCGGTTCTGCCATCTTGCGATGAGCTTCGGCCAGCGCAGCCGATGGGGTGACGTGTGAGATGGCGGCGCGGAGCTTGTTCTGCCAGCCGGTGATCACTTCGCCCTCGCTCTGCATCATTGCCTCGAAGCCGAGCCGGGCCACCTCGTCGGCGGGCTGTTTTTTGCCGGCGCCAACCCGAGTGTCCTCCATGTCCGCGCGCTCGAAGAACTCCGTTTCAGTGGCGCCCGGCATGAGACAGGTCACCGTCACTCCAGAATCCTTCAGCTCCGCACGCAGCGCGTAAGCGAACGAGTCTAGGAATGCCTTCGTTCCGTTGTACGCCGCTTGGTAGGTGCCCGGCATGAAACCGGCAATCGACCCGGTGATCAAGACGCGTCCCTCACCCCGACGCTGCATCTCTTTCACTACTTTTTGAATCAGGTAGACGGTCCCAGTGACATTCGTGTCGATGACGTGCCTTACCGCCCCGAAGTCCTGGTCGAGGAAGGCGCCGCCGAGGCCTCGGCCGGCATTGGCGAGCAGGGCGTCCACGGGTCGCCCGCCGATGCCCGCGAGGAGCTCGTCGACCCCCGAGATGGTTGCCAGGTCCGCCTGGATCGGCGTCACCGACGTTCCCGCGACTCGCAGCTGTTCTGCAGCGTCGTAAATCGCCGGTTCGTCAGCAACTACCGTTAGATCGAAGCCGTGCTCGGCGCAGCAGCGGGCGAGCTCGTAGCCGATGCCGGTCGAGGCGCCAGTTACGACGGCGAAAGGGCGTTGTTGGGTGTTCATCGTGTGACCTCCGTTTTTGGGAGCCCGGTGGCGCAATCGCGCGCGCCGCTAGCGGTGCTCGGAAAGGGTTCGTTGCGTGCAAGCGGCGTACCGCCTCCGCCAGAGCAGGTGCGTGGCTATAAATCCCGCCATTCACAAACAGCTGATGGCGCAACGTCCGGAGGGCAAGACGGAACGCTTGTTGCTTGAAGCGCCACGATGTTCGAACCAGCGCAGCACCGAGCGGTGATCGCTCTTCTCGCCGCCATCACCTCCTGTGGCAGAGAGGACACCCCGCCCTCCAACAGAGCGGCACCGCCTGGAGCCGACAAGCAAGTGGAGACGAAGCTTCTCGAGAAAGGCGCCGAGGTGCTGCAGGACCTCAGTGCGGTTCGATCCTTCGATCATTACTTGAACGGTTTCCACGTCATGAAGGATGCGCCCGCGCTGCACATGGAGGCGCATCACTACTGCAAGGGGATGAACGAAGAGTTCACGCAATGCGTGATCTTCGACGGTAACACGCAGGACTCGAACCTCATCGGGATCGAGTACATCATCTCCGAGAGGTTGTTCGAGTCTCTGCCAACCGACGAGAAAAAGCGCTGGCACCCGCACAACTACGAGATCTTGTCGGGTCAGCTGATGCTGCCAGGGGTCCCGGACATGGCCGAAAAGGCCGCGCTCGCGAAGAAGCTGAACAGCTATGGAAAAACGTGGCACGTTTGGGACACCGGTCATTGGGGGCACCCAGCCGCGCAGGAGCTGCCCGTGGGGCAGCCGCTCCTTGCCTGGTCCTACAATCGCGATGGGGAGGCGCCAGCCGCCCTCGTGGAACGTCGCGACGCTCGCATGCATGTGGACACGTCCCGGAAGCGAGGGCAACGTGCCGATCTCGCTGCTGCGGCCAAGCCACAAGCGGGGACCGAGGAGCTCCGGGAAAACCCCGGCGCCGGCCACGGTTCGACACAGGCGGAGAGGTGAATGCCCGGTGCGCAGGGGTGCATCGTGGCAAAGTATCCCACTTGGCGCGCGATCGCAGCTGAGCAATGCTTCGACGCGGGACTCAGACTTCGGAGCGCAGCCATGAACCATCCGACCGCATCGACCCCATCAACCATGTTTACCGCGGATACACGAACCGCCGTGGTTCGCTATCAGGTGCGCGACGTCGACCGTGCCGTAGCCTTCTACACCGAGCGGTTGGGCTTCGAGCTGGTGCAGCGACCGGCACCGGTGCTGGCGATCGTGGCTCGCGGCCAGCTTCATCTGCTCCTGAGCGGGCCCGCGGCGTCCGGATCGCGCGCGATGCCTGACGGCCGCCAGCAAGAGCCCGGCGGATGGAACCGCATCGTGCTCTACGTGGAGGACCTGGACGCCACCATCGCCGGGCTCGAAGCCGCGTCCGCCCATTTTCGGAACGAAGTGGAAGTCGGGCCTGGCGGCAAGCAGGTGCAGATCGACGATCCCGACGGCAACCCGATCGAGCTTCACGAAGGGCCGAAGGGCGGGTCCAAGTAGGGCGAGGCGCCGGCGAGCTGAGCTCCGCGGCGCCTCGTCGCAGAGGATCGGACTACAGGACGGCTAGGAACGCCATCAAGTCATCCTTTTGCTCGGGGCTCAACGACTCCAAGAAGAACCCACCGTTCTCGGGCGGAAGCACCGCGGGCAGGTTCAGCGGCGCGAAGAACGGCAGAATGAAGCGGCTGTACAGGTCGACCGCGTCACGCAAGGTCTCGGCGCTGTTGTCGTGGAAGTACGGTGCGGTATTGGCGATGCCCCGCAGCGGCGGAACGTCGAACGCTTCGTAGTCGGCAGGATCGCCCGTAATGGCCGCGCGCCCCGGATCCGTCGAGAACAACTGTGGCAGGAAGTTCGGGCCAAAGATGGGAGCGCCGTTTTCGTCGATCGCCGGAAACAGATCGAACGGCGAACCGCTGGCCGTCTGCGGAACGGGAGGTAGATCGACCTGCTTCACCGTCCGAGTGCCGTCGGTGTAGAAGCGGTAGCGATATTGCGGGAGCGGCACGCTGGCGTTGAAGCGGGGCCCGAAGAGATCGCCGAAGATCTGCCCCAGGTAGGTGAGATTCGCGAAGCCTACGTTCAAAAACTCGTTGTCCGGTTGCGGTTTGAGTACGGGTACCGGTGGGGTTACCGAGGTGTCGAACAGCACGTTGCCGTCGGGCTTGAGCTCGACGAACGCCAGATCGTGGATCGTGCGATTGGTGACTTGCAGCGTGGTGGCGCCGCCGTGGCAGGGCTCGCACGCGATGTTGTACACCTCGAGACCACGCTCTTCCTGATCGGTCAGCTTCATCTTCAGTTCTGGCCGCTCGATGTCTTCCACCGGCACGCCATGAGCAAGCTTCTGCGCCACCTTCTTGGCGCGCTGCGAAGTGAACTGCTTCTCTTGAAAATCAGCGATCTTGTCCAGGTCTCGGTCTGACACCGTGCCGCCTTCGCTGTGAGAGGTGACGGCGGCCTGTGCTTGTTCTTGCAGCGTCGCTTTCCGACCGTCGTACTGGTAGGGCGCCGTGATAGCGGTGTCTTCTACCGTGGGCACCGCGCGCCACACCTCGATGGTGCGGTCCGGCGGGGTCACGACGTTCCCCTCGAAGTCGATGAGATCCATGTTCTCGGGGAGCGGCAGAATCACCCGCACCAACCCCTTCTTCAGGTGCTCGTAAGTCGGTACTGCGGCATCCGGGTCGTCTGCGTCGATCCGATTGAAGAGCGGGTCGAGAGGGTTCGTGGCTTCGAGCGCAATCACGTGGGCAGGCGTGAGCACCGTGTGATCCTCGCGCACGTGACACGTCGCGCAGGAGCGGCCGTTCGTGCCGGGGAACGCCGTCTCGAACAGCTCTTCCCCGCTCATGTGCCCATGCCCGTGCCCGTGCCCGTGCCCGTTCCCATTGCCGTGCCCGTTCCCATTCCCATTCCCATTCCCATTCCCATTCCCATTCCCATTCCCATGCAGAGCTTCCGCTACGCTGCCCACGTTCGCTTCCCCGTCCGTCGGAGCTCCACAAGCGCTCAGCGCCAGTACCGAGACTGCAGACCACGAAAGCAGCGCAGGGAAAAGTCTGAGCTTAGAGGGTGGCCACGACTGTGATACTCCGTCCGAATCCGATGTTGACGACATGTTATGAATCTCCCAACCTGCAGCAAGCTTCATGCGCCGCAGCAAGGTCACATCATACAGTGATTCGCACGCGCGATGCGCAACGATTTGATCACTAACTCCGCCAGTGTCCGCCACGCTCACTCTGGCGTGACGTAGCTCACAAAGACGCCTTACTTACTACGGGGCGGTGGCCCCCGTGAACCAGTTCGTAGCCGTGAACCAGGTCGGGGTCGTAAACCAGGTCGGGGTCGTAAACTAGGCCTCGAACCGAGCTTCTGAACCGAGCCTTGAATCATGCGGCAATCAGGCGGCGAACCATTCCGATCGCACGCGTGATGACATGAGGAGTCGTTCGATTACATCCGGTGCCGTGAAATCCAGCGCACTCTCGAAATGAGACGCGTGGTGCGCCAGCGGTTTGGCGGTGCTCGATGCGCTACGGTGCGAGCGGATTCGTGCTCAGCAACGGCTCACTGCCGGAGCTACAGACAGACGTTGGCGTCGCGGTTGCAGCCGTTGCAGCACCCCGAACCGTCGTACCCGCACTCGGTGCCGGTGCCCCGGCACGAATCGAAGGTGACGTGTAGGCTCGCGGCGTTGAACTCGGTGTCGCGCACTACGAGCTCGACGCGAACGTACGATTCGTCTAGAAGTGTGAAATCGACGGCGGGCCCCGTCGATTCCTTGCGTTCGCCCGTGCTGCGGACGATCGTCCAGGCGAAAGGTTCGATGGGGATGTCCCAGGGGGACGTGGCGGTCGCCGTCACGTGGACGGTCTTGCCGGCTTCGAGCGGCACCGCCTCGTCGTGGCTGCTGCTGCTGCCCGTGATGTCGCCCGACCACGCGAGCGTCACCACGGGGTCGACCCAGTCGCGGTTGGGGATGCAGTTCATGCCGTTGCAGTAGTAGTGCTCCGGGCACGTCGTGCTGCAGGGTAGGTGACAGTAGCCTTGGTCTTTCGCCGGTGTTCCGCCGAAGAATTCCTCGACCCCGTCGAAGATGGATTCGGCGTCGCTGCACAACCAGCCCTCCTTACACACATCGGCCGCTTCACCGCCTGGGCTGCAGGTGCTCCCGGGGCAGTTGCAGCGGGTGTGAGCGCACAGGTGGTACGACGTGCAGGTGCCGCTGGAACAGTCGCCGTCCCCTGCGCACACCTCGCCATCGTTGTTCGCGAGCTTCTCTTCCTCGCCGACCACCAGGCAACCCCACATCGAGAGGCAGGCCAGTGAGACCGAGAACCCTCGCCGCAAGACTCGAGTCGGTGTATGCATCGTTAGAGCTTCAAGCAGATCGCATGCCGGCTTGGAGCAACACGGTCGTGTCCAGAAAATCAGCTGCAGCTCGCCGCTGCTGCGCTCACGTGTGCCCGCGCGCAACACCTCGGCGTGGCGGGGCATTCACAGGCACGAGCGTGGCGGTATGTGGTCGGGTCGCTCCCCGAGGGCCCTGGTGTACAACGACGCGTCGGGCTCGAACGCGCCGGCAACGCCTCGCTGCCCCGGCGCCGCCGAGCCGCCGAAGGCGACTCGGAACCGGGGCAGCCCAGCGTTGAAGTGGGGTCAGGTGTCAGGTGCCGTCACAGGCAATCCCGCTGCCACCATTCTGTTCGCTGATAGCAGCGTCGGAACAGATCGAACCCTCGTCCCAGGGATCGCTGCACGTCGAGCCGTTGGCGCACATGGTGTCGTCGGGGTCACCGTCCGGGTTCTCGCAGTCCGAACCCGGGCCCGCCTGAGCCTCGCACGTCCCGCCAGCGACCGAGCCCGGTGCTCCAAAGCAGAGCAGTCCGGGAGCACAAGAAAGGGCCGTGCCGTCGGTCGGGAGCGCGTCGCACTCGTCACCTTCGCCAGCGCCGGCCACGCAGGTGGCATCGGTGGTGCTGGTGTCGGCGACCTCGCAACGATTCGAGCGGCAGTCCGCGTTACTGCCGCAGAGCGAATTCGCAGGAAGCAAGCTGTTGCGGCAGCTGCTGCCCGCGACGTAGCCCTCGTTCACGCAGCCCGCGGAGCTCGGTCCGCACTGGTAGGCAGCGGTACACGGATCGCCGGCGGACAGGTTCGTCACACAGGTTACCTCGACCGTGTTCCCCAGGTCACAATGCAGGCCTGCAGCGCATTCATTGTGGCTGGCGCACGCCGCGCCCGACGTCTTGTCGGCTTGGCAGTTCGCGCCATCGCAGTAGTAAGCCTTGGCGCAGTCCGCGTCGCTGTTGCACGCGGCTTCGGCCGAGCTGCCCACGTCGGTGCAAACGGTGAACGTGTCCGAGCTCTCGTTGACCTCGAGGGGGGCGCAGCCGCTGCCTGTCGGGCACGAGAAATCGGAGCCGCAGCTCGAACCGATCTGGCAGCCCTCCATGCACTCGAGTTCGAGCGGGTGACAGAAGAGCCCCGCTGCGCACTGCACGTCGTAATCGCCAGGAACCGGATCTTCGGAGTCCTCGTAGGAACAGGCTTCGCCCGGCCCCGCCTTTTCTGCACAGTTGCCCGCGTCGCAGTAGTGGTTGAAGTCGCAGTCGACGTCGGCGGTGCAGGGGTCATCCGCCAGCCCGCGGCTGACGCAGGTGGGGAAGTCATTGGGGTTGTCCTCGCCCACGGCTAGGCACGTCGAGCCGACTTCGCACTCCACGTCGTTGCTGCTGGCGGTTTCAGCCAGAGCTAGGGTGCACTCGTCGCCCACTTCGAGCTTGGGCGAGAACAGATTCGTGAGAGCACACGGGTCGCTTTCGCCCGGTCCCTCGCAGCGTGCTTCCGGATCGGCGGCGGCGTTGCAGTCGCGGTCGTTCCAGCTCTCGATACACTCGATGATTCCATCGGAGTTGGGCGTGACGCGCGAGAGGTTGACCACGTAGCCCAAGGTGCCGAGCAGCCCACCGGGTGCCGCGGGTCCAGAAAGGTAGGGGTTGTCAGTCGCGTTCGATTCGCGTAGGGCGAACACCAGCCGCTCCGTACAGCTTTCGGCGTCATCGGCGAATGGACTGAGCCGGTAGGCGCGCTCGCCCTCGTCGCAGCAGTTGAATTCCCAGCCGCAAACCGCCGCGACTACGTTGTCGATGTTGCCGACGACCGGAGTGCCGCCAGTGCCGCCGGTGCCGTTAGTGTTGCCATCGGTGTTCGTCGCGCCGCCGTCACTAGTGCCGCCGTCGCCGCCGCCCCCGGCTTCACCGCTACCGCCGGAGCCCCCGCCCGACGTGCTGCTACCGCCGCTCGAGCTCCCGCCTGCGCTGGGACTGCCGTTGTCGCCAGCGCTACCGCCGGTGCCCGAACCGCCCACGCCGTCGGTGCCGGTGCTGTCGTTCGATGAGCTGCTGTCATCGCTACCGCAAGCGAGCACTGCCAGTGGCAAAGTGCCGACCAAGGCTAGCCCGGTGTAAAACCAGGCACGCCGACGTTGGTGTGCATCCGTTCGTCTCATGGGCATGATCTCCGTTCTCAAGGTGATTACAAAAAAGTTACCGCGCGACTTTTCCATCGCAGAGCAGGGACGGCCGCGCGACACCCCGCCGCGACGGCCACCCGCGGGCGACGCTACTGCATCCTATCCCCCGCGAACAGCGGGCTGATCGGACCCGCCCGATCTATGCTCTAGCTGAAATGCCGGTCAGGCGTAGATTGGACCGCGGGCCATGTTTCTGCGGTCCGGGCAGCCTGATCACCCATCCATGAGCGACTGGTGAATCGTCTGGCGGCCAGGCTCGCCCCGACCCTCAGTCCGCTCAGGCTCGGCGGCCTGAAGAGTTGTCGGCCAACGTGCTCATTTGTCTGTTTTCGCTTGAGGCGAATCGCTACGTCCACCCGCGTCCACCGATGCCCGCGAGCGAACAGCGACCCACAGCGGCCTTCGTTGCAGGGTCACACCTTTCGGTGGACCGAGAGTGGGGGCTGGCGAGTCCGTCCGTTCATCGCGCTGGCATCGCCGGATCGCGCGCCCAATCTCGAGGTGTGCCCGCTCGAGCTCGGGCCGATCGCGTTCGAGGTGCTCTCGTTAAGCTGCGTCCAGCCCGATGTGCAGGCGCGCAGCACTGTGTGCGTTCTCGGAGCAACGGGGTCGAAGAATGCTCGCCGCATCCGTGCGGCGCGGACGGGCCAGTCCTACTCAGGGCGCGTCGGTGGTAGCGGTGAGTACGGGCCGCGTTCACGGCGCCCAGGTCGAGGGAATGACGCCGCGGATTGCCATGAGTCGGCCGCGTGATACGGTGCCGGGCGGACGGAATGCGGACTCGACGTGAGCAGGGAAGGGCGGGTCCGTGGTGTGTCGCTCCTGTGTGCTGTGCGCTCTCGCTCGCGCTCTCGGTCCACGGGTGCAGGGACGAACCCGTGTACTCACCCGTGCCCGCTGACGGAACCGCTTCCGTGGGAGGTTCCCTCACGGCGAGCGCCGCGGTGGGCGGAACCTCTGGAGCTGATGGCGGCGCTGCCAGCCTCGCGACGGCCGCGATTGGAGTCGGCGGGGGTGTTGCTGGTAGCATGGGATCGGCAGCCAACAGCGTGGGTGACGGACCCGGCGGCGACACGGCCGCGACTGGAGGCGCTGGCGGAACTGGCGGAACTGGCGAAACTGGCGTCACGGGGGGGAGCCCCGCAGCGGGAGGAAGCGCTGGGACGGGTGCTACGGGCGCGGCGGGTACCACGGGCGCGACGGGCGAGGTCGCGGGAAGCGCGGGAGCTGCTGGCGCGCCCGCGTTGCTGCCTCTCGAGGGGGAGCCCTGCGCGGGCTACACGCTGATCGGCTCGCCGGAAAACGACGCGGGCCCTGACTACGACGCGTCGCTGATCGACATGGACGGCAACGAAGTCCATCGTTGGACCATCACTGGGTTTCCGCCCAAGATGCTGCCCGGTGGCTCACTCGTGGGCTGCGTCGGAGTTTTCCCCTCGAGCTACGACTGCATCGAGATGGTGCAGGTGAGCTGGGAAGGGGAGGTCGAATGGTCGTTCGACGCTTGGGCGGAGCTGGCCCAGGGGCAGACCGCGTCCCGCCATCATCATGACTTCCAAAGGGAGGGTAACCCGGTCGGATACTACGCTCCCGGACGTGAGTTCGCGGACGAGGGTCGGACGCTGATACTCGCGCACAACCGCGTTACCGTACCGGAGATCCGTGAGGGGGAGCTGGATGACGACGTCATTTACGAGGTCGATTGGCAAGGAGTGCCCACGGGGTTCGAGTGGCACGGCGTCGACCACATCGCGGAATTCGGCTTCGACGCCGCAGCGCTGCAGGACATTCGCACACGCAGCACGCCCCGCCTCGAATGGTTGCATGGGAACGCGGTGTCGCGGCTGGGGCCCAATCGTTGGTACGATGCCGGGCGGCAGGAGTTTCATCCGGATAACCTCATCTACTCGAGCCGGCGCGCCAACTTCATCGTGATCATCTCCAGCGCGACCGGTGAAGTCGTATGGCGTGTCGGACCGGACTTCGAGGGCCGTCCCGAGGCGGGCATGGGCCAGTTCATGGGGCAACACCTGCCGCACATGATCCCCGCGGGGTTGCCGGGCGCCGGCAACATTCTCGTCTTCGACAACGGTACCAATGCCGGCTACGGCAACCCCAGCGGCAACCGCAACTGGTCCCGCGTCGTCGAGTTCGATCCCACGACCTTCGAACTCGTCTGGGAATACGGTAGCGCCACGGGCAGCGATAGCTTCAACAGTCCGATCTTGAGCGGCGCGCAACGCTTGCCCAACGGCAACACGTTGATCACCGTGGGCGTGAAGGGTCGCGTGATGGAAGTGGCTGTGGACGGCGAACTCGTGTGGGAGTATCAATACCAAGCGAATTCTTCCGGTCCCAACCCCGCTTGGGTCTACCGCGCTTATCGCCTTCCGCCCGAATGGCTGCCGCTGGGCGAGAACGAAGCCCGGGGCAACTACGCGAGTTGGCAGAGTCTCTTCGAACGCTAGCGTAGTTTCAGCGAGGTTTCCCGCCACGGCGCGGCACAAACGCGCTTTGTATGAGCGTCACGTGATGTGAGTCCGTCTGCCCCGATCGCTCGCGCGGCGAGCGCACCCGCTACGGCGAGGCAGGACGGCCCAGTTCGTCACTGGTGTTCGCGTCTCGCTTGGCGTTGGCTCGCACGATTCGGTGCGGACCCCCGACACACGGCGGGCGCTTGGCCTCCAACAACTGTGATTCTGGGAAGATCTGGCAGCTTTCCTCGCTGCACAGTGTGGCGTCATACTCCGCGTCATCTTTGCTCGAGTATGGGAAATGCCTCACACCTCCGTCTGGACAGACTAGCTCCCACGACACCGTGGTGCGGGGGGATGGTTTATTGGCGGGCGACAATGGTGTTTCGTTCTCCATGTAAACCCGCAGTGCAGGAACGATACCAACGTGTTGCGAGGCCGTGAGAGCGCCATCAGTATCGAGCTGCCGGAGCTGGATATTAGTCATCCGCGGGGGGCTCTCGCTTCCGAGCAGGGTGATGCCTCAGGCGAGCTCCGAGGGGCCTATGGCGACGTCGCGGACGAACCACGGGAGCGGCGAGTGGCACCGCCTCTGACAGCGTGTGCGCGATTGGCGTCCTGCGACTCGTCAGAAATACCCGGGCTCTGGGGCGTGGATCGACGGATATGGTCCTGGCGCAGACAGGCGGGTGGCGGAACGGTGCCCGTTGCGGTAACCGCAGGAGATGTTCGCCAACCGGCGTTCGACGGAACCCAGCGCCCCATTGACTCAGCGAACGTCGGTGCGGCGTGCCTTCGACGCTGCCACGCAGTCTCGCGGCAATCGCTACTTCGAGCGTGGCATGGTGGTCGGTGCTACGGCCCTCAGCGACGGTGTCCGCGCCGACGTGATGGGGTCGTCGCTGTACGAGGTGTCCGTGCGCTTGGCCGAGGAGACGCGTGAGCTCAGCGTTTTCTGCAGCTGTCCCGTGGGGGGAGAATACGGCGAGCCCTGCAAGCACTTGTGGGCCGTGCTGCGCGAGATCGACGCCCGGGATCTATTGCCTGCCTGCCAGGGCGTCGAAAAGCTGCAGGTTCGACTCGCGCCCGAGCACTCTCGAGAGGACGATCTCGAGGGATACGACGAGCCAGCGGAGGAGTACGAGCAAGAGGCAGTAGGCGGCGAATGGGGGCAAGCACCACGCGGGCGCGAGCCGCGCGACGTGCTCGACGCGCTCCTGGTGCGTCGTGGATCTACGCTGGTCGAATCTGCGCAGCCCGCGTTGGAGCTGTTTGCTTTGCTGCACCTCGAGACATGGTCGGGCGAACCGCTGCGCGTCAGTTTGCTTGCGTCCACGCCGGGGGGGTATCGCGCTGCGTCCCGAAGAGAGCTGCTCACACGCGCCAGGCCGGGGACCCTCGCCGGAGATCTGGCGCTGCTTTCCCTGCAGCTCGAGCAGTCCCCGCACTACGTGAGCACGTTCGGACCGCTGTCGCGGAACGCCGTGCCGCTCGAGGTCCCGCTCCCTTGGGGCGAGACACCGAGCTTGCTCCGGCGCCTGGCCGGCGAAGGACGGCTCCTGATGCTGGGCGAGCGCAACCTCGTGACTGTCGTCCCGCTCGGTCCGGAGGCGGTGGGGTTCAGGCTCAACGTGGTGGTCGAGCCGGCAGAGGCCGCGTACCGCATCGTGCCTCGGGTGCTGGTGGCTGAGCAAGAGTTCGAGCTGGACCGCCTGAGCTTTGCGCACGGCTCTGGAGTGGCCCTGCTCGATGGGGCGCTCGTGTCGTTGCAGGGCGTGGTCGAGGCCGAGTGGCTAGTCACGCTCCAGCGCTCCGCTGGGCGCGATCTGGTGCTGGCGGCTGACGAGCTCGAGAGTTTTCTCGAACGCTACTACGGTGAGACGGGGTTGCCGGCGGTGACGTTGCCGCCGGGGCTAGAGCTGGAGATTCGAGACGTGCCGCCCGAGCGCTTCGTCGATGTGGCGACGAGCGACGGCTCGGTGCAAGGAGTTCCGATCCACGTCCGGCTGCACTACGGCGACAAGGAGGTGCCCCTGCTTCCGGGGCGACCTTGGGCGGTCGATCTCGCCCAAGGCGTACGCTACCGGCGCGATCAGCAGCTCGAAGAGGCGTTGCTGGGCGAGCTGGAAGAGCTCGGTGCTCGGAGGTACGCCGCGGCTGCGACGGGTGGGGGCGCAGCGAGCGGTGAGATCTTCCGCATCGGGACGAAGCGTGTGCACGAGTTGGCCTCGACGCTGTTGAGCCGTGGCTGGCGTGTTTCCGTGCAGCGCAAAGCCTACCGCCGCATCGACGCCTTCCGATTGCGCGCCGCCTCTGGCATCGACTGGCTCGAGATCAGCGGCACGTTCGAGCTCGGCGGACGGGAACTCCCGCTCGGCGAGTTGCTCCGCGCACTGGAGCGCCGCCGGCGTTCCAGCGGACTGATCGAGCTGGACGCAGGCATCGCGGCGGCGGGCGCCGAGGAGCTCCTGAATCGCTTCGAGCGACTCCTCGATCTGGGAGCTTCGCTGGACCCGACGGGCGCGAGCCTGCGACTGTCACCCGTGCATGCGGGGGCGGCGGTGGCGCTGCTCGAAGGCGCCACGAGCAGCCAGCAGGACGCCGGCTTCTCCAAACTGCGTCAAGCGCTCGAACGCGGGCTCTTGCCTCGGTCACCGGCGCCGCCTCGCGGTTTTCGCGGCACGCTTCGTGCTTACCAGCGCGAGGGGCTCGGCTGGCTGCAGTGGCTCGAGGAAGTGGGCTTCGGCGGTTGTTTGGCCGACGACATGGGACTCGGCAAGACGGTTCAGGTGCTGGCGCTGCTCCTCGGGCGAGGGCGCCGGCGCGGCCCGTCGCTGGTCGTGGCGCCGCGTTCGGTGCTCCACAATTGGGCCAGCGAAGCCAAGCGCTTCGCCCCCGCCCTGAGTCCGGTCGTGCATTGGGGACCTGAGCGGACCGGCTCCGCGGAGGCGCTTCGCGACTGCCGGCTAGTCATCACGACCTATGCGATCTTGGCGCGGGACATTCAGCTGCTCTCGGAGATCTGTTGGGACTACTTGGTGGTCGACGAGGCACAGGCCATCAAGAACCCCAGCACGCAAAGCGCCAAGCTCATCCGCAGGCTGCAGAGCCAGCAGCGCATCGCGCTCACGGGCACCCCGATCGAAAATCACCTCGACGAACTGTGGGCGCTGCTCGATTTCTTGAATCCGGGCTTCGGCCGTCAGGCGCCGTTCAAGAATGTTTCCCTCTCGCAGTCCGACAGCGCATTGATCCGATCGCTCATCCGTCCGTTCGTGCTGCGGCGCACCAAGGCGCTGGTCGCCAAGGATCTACCGGAGCGCGTCGAGCAGACGCTGGAGGTGGAGCTCAGTCGTTCAGAGCGTCGTCGCTACGATGAACTGGCGCGCAAGCTCCGGCGTCAGTACGCGGATGCGGTCGCCGAGCTCGGCGTTCAGCGCAGTACGCCCGTGCTGCTGACCGGTCTGCTGCGTCTGCGGCAGGCGGCGTGTCACCAGGGTCTGCTCGATGAAAGCCAGCGCGAGCAGCGCAGCTCGAAGCTCGCCGTGCTGCTCGACCGGCTCGTCGAGCTCCGCGAAGAAGGAGCGAAGAGCCTGGTGTTCTCTCAGTTCACCGAGCACTTGGACCTGGTCGAGCGCGAGCTCACGGCGGAGGGTATCTCGTTCGTGCGGCTCGACGGCAAGACCCGCCGCCGCGCCGAACGGGTGAAGACCTTTCAAGAGGACGCCGCCGTCAGCGTGTTCTTGATCAGCCTCAAGGCGGGAGGGCTCGGCTTGAACCTCACCGCGGCAGAGTACGTCTTCCTGCTCGACCCCTGGTGGAACCCAGCCGTCGAAGCCCAAGCCATCGACCGCGCCCACCGCATCGGCCAGACCTCCCGCGTCATCGCCTACCGGCTCATCGCCGCGGACACGGTCGAGCAGAAGGTCGCGGCGCTCCAGCAACGCAAGCGTGAGCTAGTGGACTCCGTCTTCGGCGACGAACGAGCGTTCCTGGGCAAGCTGTCGCACGACGACCTGGCGGCACTGTTGCACGATTGACAAGAAGCGAGGAGACCGGCGAGGGTCCCGCGAGCTCCGGTCAGGGCAGCGACGAGCCGAGCTGCTTCAAGAAC
>JAICQQ010000055.1 GCA_025937785.1 Polyangiaceae bacterium | reverse complement strand
CTTGATACACTTCCAATCCCTCATGATCGAGCGTCATGCTCCAGCCATCGGCCCCACCTCGGCATCGGTTGCGCTTCTTCGGGCACGGGCACGTTTACGTTCACGTTCACGGGGCCATCGTCCAATTCAGGGACAGGCCCTAAGTCGGCGCACTTGCAGGGGCACCGGCTAGGCCTGGCCGCTCTCGAGCCCGAGATGGTGTCTAAGAAATTGGACTTGGCGCGACAACGACACGCTCACTGAAAATCGGAAGGCCAGGCTGCACGAAACGGCAACGACGATGTTCGAAAAGGCCTAGAAAACGAAGCCCACCGTTCGACGCTCCCTGAGAAAGCGAGTGCGCCCCCCAACTGGTTTTGACCGTGAGAGCGAAACAAGAGGCTGGAGCCCCCGAGACCCCTTCACAGCAGCACGGAAACGGGGTATGTATCCCGTAGTCTGGAGTTCATTTTTTCGACTGGCCAAGAACATGAGCACTGTCAAGGGAATGGTACTGGTTGCAGGAACGACGTATCGCATTACGCGGGTTGCGCCGGGAGTGTACGATGTCACTCGTATCCTGGACGACGAGCGTGTTGGCCGCTTTCAAGCGGGACCGCCACTGGAAGTCGTCGAGGCGCATTCCATTCAAGAGAGCCTGCTCCGTGAAATTGGTCGAGCGGCGGTCCAGGCTGCGAAAACCAGCTGGATGGGGCGAATCACCCTTCCCTGATAGGTTAGGCCCGGGTAGGGCGTTGCGAACGGGCAAGTGAGCCTACCGAAACCAACCGTGAGCTCCTCGTCGAAGGAGGATCCTGCGTTCTACCGCCGGCGAAAGCGCCGCGGTAGTGAGCTCGGCCAGCTGCTGATCAAGCGGCAAGCGATCACGGGCGAGCAGTTGCGCGAAGCGCTCGCGCGCCAAGCAGAATTTGGCGGCCATATCGGTGCGATTTTGCGCGAGATGGGCGCGTGCAGCACACGCGATATCGCCGATGCGCTCGTCGAGCAGTCGAACTCGGGGCACCCAGCCTCTAACGAAGAGGTCAGCCCCGCGCATCGCGCGCGCGAATCACCCTCGATGATGGGCCTGGCCAAGGTCTGTCGTCCCAGAGCCGTGATGGCTCTGCTCATCATATCTGATGTGCTCGCCCTCTGCCTCGGAGCCGGCCTAGTAGGCTTGATGGAGATCGAGGTAACCGCCACGCCGCTGCGCATTTACGGCATGATCGCGCTGCTGATGCCGATGTGCATGCTGGCGTTCGCAGCCACGCATCTGTACGGCGTTCCACCCCCCGCCCCGCACGAAGAGCTGCGACGCGCCACCCTCACCACGACGCTGATCTACGGGGGCTCGTGGGTGCTCTCGGGCTTCATGGTGGGCTCGTTTCAAGCCATCACCTGGAGCGCATGGCTGGTCGGCTGGGGCGCGAGCGTCATCTGCGTACCGATGTTCCGCGGATTGACCCGCGCCACTTGCGGGCGCCGGGATTGGTGGGGTTTCCCCGTAGTGGTGATGGGCGCGGGCAAGGTCGGGCGCGAAGTGGTGATCAATCTCAAGCGCCGCCCCGAACTGGGTCTCAAACCGCTCGCCATTCTCGACAACGACCCAGCGAAACAAGGCACCTTGCGGGTGTCGTGGGGGCCGGACGACATCCAGCTCGGAGGCGTAGACGACGATGCTCCACCCTCGGTGGCTCGCGAGGTCGGCACCGAATCCCGCCGCACCGCCTGGGAACATTTCACGGAGGTCGAAGGTGTGCCGATCCTGGGTGGCTTCGAGCTAGCCCCGATCCTGTCTCAGCGCCTGAAGATGGAGATCGCGGTGATCGCGGATCCTGCGCTCTCTTCCACGCGAGTCTTGAACATCATCGAAGCGCACCTCGACTCCTACTCGACCGTGCTGGTCATTCCCGATTTGTTCGATCTTTCTCAGTTCGGTGCGCCCAGCAAAGACCTCGCCGGGGTCTTAGGAATCGAAGTGCGGCGGCAGCTGCTCTTGCGCGGCCCACGCGTTGTCAAGCGCATCATGGATATCTCACTCACGCTCGCGGGCGGGATAATGCTGCTCCCGGTCCTGGTGCTGCTGGGATTGCTCGTGAAGTTGGATTCCCCGGGCGGGGCCTTCTACCGCCAGAAACGCTTGGGCCAAGACGGTATCCGCTTCGAAGCCCTGAAGTTTCGGACCATGTACGGCGACGGTGAAGCCCGGCTCAAAGAGGTGCTGGCGCAGAACCCCGAGATGGCCGCAGAGTACGAGAAGTACCACAAGCTCACCGACGATCCGCGGGTGACCCGCGCCGGACGCGTGCTTCGGAAGTACAGCTTGGACGAGCTGCCGCAGATCTGGAACGTGCTCATGGGAGAGATGAGCCTGGTGGGACCTCGTCCTTATCTTCCCCGGGAAATCCCCGAGATGAGCCAGCAAGAGTGCATGGTGCTGCGCGCCAAGCCCGGCATCACCGGCTACTGGCAAGTCACCGAACGCAACTCGAGCACCTTCAAGCGCCGCGTGCAGATGGACGTGGAGTACGTGCGCAATTGGTCTCCCTGGCTCGACATCTACGTGCTCGCCAAGACCGTGCCCGTGGTGCTCGGCGGCACGGGGTCTTAAGCATCCGACGCCCTGAAGCGGCCGAGGCAGTCAGCGCGACGCTTGGCTCTTGGTGATGTCGCGGCCTTCCACGATGCCGCCGTCTGCCGTCATCGCCACGATCACGCCGGCGTCGGCCATCAGGCTCACGAACGGCGCTTGCCAGCGCGAGTCGCGCCATACCGGACGCCACTCCGGATCGACCGAGGGCATGCGCGACCACAAGATGCCTGCGCTGGCAGTCCATTCACGATCGAGAATGTCTACGGCGGCGGCCGTGAGGTCTGGTTGTTTCGGGACGACCGAGGTCGAGCCGACGCGGCGGTCGACGCGCCACACGATGCCGTGGCTGCCGACCATGAGGGCGACGCCACGTTCCGGCGCCGTGGAGCCGGCCACGAAGGCGCGATTTTCCGGCGTAGGGACGACCCGCGCGTTGCTCTCTTTCGGGAGGTATTCCGCCACGAACCCTCCGCCCACTTCGAGGCGGCCACCGACGAGCCATCGGTCGTCGTCGACACGCACCAGCGGGGCAAGATGTGCCACGCCATCGAGGGGTAGCGGCTCGAACCAAGTCCCCCCGTCCCGGCAGAACAACAGCGGCGGCCCGCTCTGCCTGCGCGCGGCGATGACCAGGGTACCGTCGATGACGCCGTCGGCGCTCAGCACCTCGAGGCCCTCCGGGATCGGGATCTCTTCACCGGGCCCTTCGGCCTGGCACAAGGTGAGCTGCGGCGCGGACCCACCCACGAGCCACCACCCCGCGCGGTAACGTCGCACACAGGTGGACCCGATCGGCAAGCGCAAGGCAGAGGCATCGCGCCAGATCTCACCGTTCCAGAAGCGCGGGCCCTGGCGGGTGATGGCGAAGCAGTGGCCGTCCGTGTCCCACGCTGCGCTCTTCACCACGAAATCGGGCTGCGGCAACTGGCGAATCGTCCAGCTCCAACTCATCGGGTCCGAGAGCTGACGAATCTCGAGCATCGCCGTCATCAGGCGCTGGCTCGAGCGCGGCGCTGACTCAGCCTCTGCAAGACACTCCAGGAGCTCATCGGCAAAACGTTGCGCGGTCGGGGGCCGCTTCGTGGGGTCTTGGTCGGTCGCGCGAGCCAACAGCGCATCGATCTTCTTGCACTGAACCTCACGCTCGCGAATCTCCGGACTCAAGACGTCACTCTCCGTGATGGACCGGCGCGCCTTCGACAGGAGCGCCTCGTAGACCAAATACGGGTTGGCGCCCTCGAAGTAGTGGTAGCCGGTCATCACGTAGTAAGAGACGCAGGCGAGCGCGAACACGTCGGTGTACGGGCGGATCGGGAAGGAACCCGGCCGCGCTTGCTCGGGAGCGGCGTAACCGACCGTGCCCACACCCACGTCACCGAAGGTTCGGTCCAGACCGACGGGGCGAGCAGTTCCGAAATCCGAAATCTTGAAGATTTCGTCCGCTCCGAACCCGCAGCACAAGACGTTCCCAGGAGTAAGGTCTCGATGAATGACGTCCACGTTGTGAATCGCGGTCAGACCTTGAGCGAGACAGCTCACCGTATGCGCCACGCGCACGGGGTCGAAGGCGTACCCTGTCTTGTGCACCGAGTAGGTCACTCGATCGTCGAGCGTGGTGCCTTCCACGCCCCCGTGCACGTACTCCAGCGCCAGCCAGGGCGTGCTGGTGGTCCCGAAGACTCGAGCGTTCCCGGTGTCGATGAAGCGCACTACGAAGGGGCTCGGGGGCACCCTGTCGTTGAGGCGACCGAGCGCGACCGCTTCCTTGCGAGCCAAGAGCTCGGGGGCGATGTCGTCGACCATTTGGTGTGGACGAACCGCTTTGATCACCACCGGTGACGCCCCGCTCGCTGTCTCGCGCTGGGCCAGGTACGCGACCCCCATGGCGCCCTCACCCAAGTAGCGGATTAGCCGGTACTGAACACCCGCCTGAACATCCGAGGGGATCAGCACGCCGCTCAAGGATGACTCATGATCGAGGACGGGCTCCATGTTTCCGTGTGCTTGAGCAGTACCAGAAGCTACCCGCGACTTCGAGCTGATTCCAGTTGGCGCCTCGTGCGCGGCAGGTGCGCTAGTTCGGGCTCCGGGACCAGCGTCGCGCTCCGGCCCACACCGGCGCCGCTGGCGACTCGGATCGACGGCGACGCAATCCCGGGCACGCGAATCTTCTTTTTGATCTTTTCCCCTGAGCAGTTACGCTCTCACGGTGCACCTTGCAGACGGCATCATCGACGACCCCATGCTGCTCTTGGGCGTCAGTTGTCTTGGCGCCGCGGCGGTGGTCACCGCCATCACCCGCGTGAAACGCTGCACTCGCGGGGCGGCCTGGACCGGCGCACTCGCCGCATTCGTGCTGGCTGCCCAAGCCGTCAACGTCCCGGTCGTCCCCGGCGCCAGCGCGCACGTCGTGGGGACCGGCCTGATGACGGTCACTGTGGGTCCTGCGCGGGCCATCGCTGGCATGTTCGGTGTGCTCTTGGTACAGGCGTTGCTGTTCGCCGACGGTGGGGTCACCGTGCTTTTCGTCAACGCGCTGAACTTGGCAGCGATTCCGGCTCTCCTGACCCACCTCATGCGTCGCTTGCTTCAACGCAGCGCACGCGGGCCCGTGGTGGCGGCGGGGCTGGGTACGCTGCTCGGCAATCTGTTCGGCGCCACCAGTCTTGCCACAGTGCTCGTGGCGGGTGCCGCGGCACCCCCCGCGATGACCTATGGCTGGCTCGTCGGGATTCAGACGGCTGCGGGCGCGGTCGAGGGGCTGATCGCGGCGGCCTCGGTAGCCTACCTGTTGCAGCGGGCGCCTGGCTTGCTCGTCGCCGAATCCAGCCTCGCACCCCGGGCGCTGGACGAGCGGGTGGCAGAACCCGGCGCGGGGCTCTCCGGTTATGGCGGCGTGCTGGTGTTGCTGGGCGTGGCGCTGCTGGCGCTGCCCTTCGCCAGTCAAGTGCCCGACGCGCTCGAGGTCGTTCTAGAGCGACTGGGTGAGCTCCGATGACCGAGCCCTTGCAACAGCCAAGCGAGGTAGTCGCGCTGCGCGAACGCTGGGCTTTCGATGAGCCTACCCCCGGAGCGCGCGTGCTCTCGGCGCTCGTGGTCACCGCGGCGATCGCGACGCTTCCCAGCGTGACGGGCTCCGTCGCCTTGGGCGTGCTCGGATGCGCGGCGGGCGCCGCCTGCTTCGCGAAACCCAACTTCAAGCGCTTGTCGCTCAGGCTGGGGGCTGCCTTGGGCATGGTGGGCGCGTTGTTGCTCCCGTTTCTCCTCGTCGGCGACGTCGAACGCGCGATGAAACTCGGCCTACGCGCGCTCGGCGCAGCAACCGTCGCGCTCACCTTCACGTCCAGGCTCTCGGGCACGGAGCTGGCGCACGCGCTCGGCGCCCTGCGTGCCCCAGTGGCGCTGGTCGAGGTGATCGAGGGGCTGGCCTCTCAGCTCGACACGCTCCGCTCGACCGCTCATCGGATTCTGCTCGCCCGCCGCCTGCGCGGAGCGCACGGGCTCAGCGGGAGCATCAGCGTGCTCCCCGAACTGTTGGTCCAGAGCGCCCAGCGCGCCGAGCGCTTGGGTCTGGCGCGGCGCCTACGCGGTTTCGACCACGCGCAGCTGAAAAGCAAATTTCAGCGCCAAGACCTGGGTCCGCTCGTGCTGGCGCTCGCCAGCGCGATGCTGCTGCATGCCTTGGCCTGGTAAGGGGCAACGCTTGCAAGCACCACCATCGCCCCGCGCCGTGCGCGGCAGGGTAGCCCTCGAGAACGTCAGCGTCTTCCGCACGGCGGACGACGGTTCGAGTCAGCCGGTGATAGAAGCCCTGACGCTCGAAGTGGCGCCCGGCGAGTGCTGCATGCTGGTGGGGCCGAACGGCGCGGGGAAAACCTCGCTGCTCTTGGCGCTGGTCGGAGCGCTGCCTTTCACCGGCCGAATCCAGATTGGCGAGCTGACCCTCGGCGAGCGAACCCTGAAGGAAGCACGCCGCAGGATCGGGTTCGTGTTCGCGAATCCTGACGAGCAGCTCTTCTGCGAAACCGTTCAACGCGAAGTTGCCTTCGGACCCGAGCAGCACGGGCTCGGGCGAGACGAGGTGAACGCACGCGTGGGGCACGCCCTCGACGAGGTAGGCCTTCGTGCGTACGCGGGGCGAAGTCCGCACCACCTGAGCTTGGGGGAGCAGCGCCGCGTCGCCATCGCAGCCGCGCTCGCCACCGAGCCAGATGCGGTGCTCTTCGACGAACCCACGGCGAGCCTCGATCCGCTCGCGCGGCAGGCGCTGCTCGATACCATGGCCGCGAGCGATCGAACCATGCTGGTGGCGACGCACGACCTGGCCGCGGCGCTCGAGTTGGACGCGACAGTGGCCCTGATCCAGCAGGGCAAACTCGTGAGCTCGGGCCGCGGGCGAGAAGTTCTCACCAATCAGGAACTGTTGGTGCGCGCAGGACTCGCGACGCAGGGCGGCGAGCGCGGAAGTCTGCTATAGAGCCCGCGTGCGAAAAAGAACACTCGGTCGAACCAACCTCAGCGTCAGCGAGCTCGGGCTCGGCACCTGGGGGCTGTCCGGCGAAGCCTATGGGGCAGTCCCGGAGGCGGAGCGCGGGCAACTCATCGAACGCGCCCGCATGCTCGGCATCACGCTCTTCGAGACCGCCGACTGCTACGCCAAGGGCAAGATGGAAGAAAAGCTCGGCGAGCTGTTGGGCAACGACGCGGAGGCGTTCATCGTCACCAAGTGGGGCACCGATCGCTCCAACAACGTCGCGCGCAAGCGCTTCGACGCGGACTACCTGCGGCAAGCTTGCGACCAATCACTCGAACGCCTGAAGCGTACGAAGATCACGGTGGGTCTCTTGCACAACCCGTCGGTGAAGACCATCGAGCGCCGCGAGGCAACCGAAACGCTCGCGGCGCTCAAGGCCGAGGGTAAGCTGGAGGCTTGGGGGGTCAGCGCGGGCGATGATCAGGTGGCGCGCTCGGCGATCGAGGCTGGCGCCGAGGTGATCAGCTTGGGCTACAACGTGTTTCGTCAAAAGCCACTCGACGCGAGCCTGGCTGACATCAAGCAGAACGAGACGGGGGTCCTCGCGCACTCCGTGCTGAACTACGGGCAGCTCTGCGGTGTGTGGAGCCCCTATCGCGTGTTCCGCGCGCCCGATCACCGCGCCGAGCGCTGGACGCCCGACGAGCTGAAGCGCCGCATTCGCCAACTCGACGCAGTGCGCCCGCTCGTCAGCGGCGAAATCACGAGCTTGCGCTCCGCCGTCCTCCGCTTCGTCCTCAACAACGAGCACGTCGGGTGCACGATCTTGGGCCCGCGCAACGGCATGCAGCTCGACCAGCTCGTGCGCGAAGCGGGCCAGGCGCCCCCGTACCTACCGGAACCCAAGCTCGTCGCGCTGAAGAACAGGCTCGAAGACCTCGGTATCGCCACCTAACGGTTCGCGCCGCTCATGTGTGCCTCACACGCACATGGGCTGCCCCATTCAGAGCAGAGCGCATTTTTCCCGACGCTTCGAATCAGGGGCGCGTTCGGGCCAGCTGGCCTCGCAGGGACGGACGGCGGACCGAGCCCGCCGAGTTTCGTGTGCGCTTCGGTTCGTTGACAGGGGAGCAAGCTCCGGCGTACGGTCCGGACGCTAACACTACGGGGATTCGCGGGTTTTCCGCATCCCCTGGGCGCTGTCTCGGATTCGAAGGCACGCCCCTTCAACCGCCCTTTGGGAGGAAACGCATGCTCCGCTCCCCGCGAAAGATCGTCTCGCTCATCAGCACACTGGCCCTCGGCACCATGTACGCGACCGCGACGGTCGCGACCGCCTCGGTGCTGGTGAGCTGTAAAGATGAGAGTCAACCCGAGTACTGGATCGACAAGCTCGACGACCCCAAGTGGCGTCCAAACGCCGTCAAGCGCCTGACCCAGTTCTTCGAAGATGCCGTCACCAAGGCCAACAACGACACGACGAATCCAGAAGTCAAAGCACTGCTGGACAAGATCATCGATCCGCTGATCAAGACTTACGTCGAGCACTACGCCGATCTCGACACCAAGACTCGCGTGTCGGTGATCAAGCTACTCTCCGACATTCGCGATCCCCGGGCAGAACCAGCGCTGAAGAAAGCCTTCGAAGAGTTCGCCAAGCGCCCCCGCGCGACCACGGACGAAGCCGACATCAAGTGGGCCGTACGCGCCGCTGGCGATCTGAAGCTTCCGGGTCTGTCGGGTCCGGTGCTCGCAGCCTTCGAGAAGCTCGAAGCACACACCATGCTCGGCGGCATCGTCTACAAGGACTACAACGCCGCGATGACTCAGATCGCGGACAAGTCGTGGACCAGCGGCCTGATCGCGAAGCTCGGCGCCGACATCGTCCGCCCCAAGACCAAGAAGGACACCGACAAGATCGATCCGTACCGCGATCAGGTGTTCTGGCAGACCACCGCGGCCGAAGTTCTCGGCATCATCAAGGCTCCCGAAGCCGTCGAGCCGTTGCTGAAGGTGCTGCTCGACCCAGAAAAGGGTGACGTCGCCAGCACGGCGCTGCTGGCGCTCGTCAAGATCGGCAAGCCCGCGGTCGACCGGGCCGGTAAGCTCTTGACTGGCGACGACGACAAGCTCGAGGCCTACTACAAGGCGAAGGTTCAAAAAGCGACGGACGCCAAGGAGCCCTCGAAGGATCCCATCCAGATCGAGATCGCCGCAGCGATCTTGGGAACGGCGGGCAGCCAAGCGGGCCTCGATCCGATGCTCAAGATGCTACAGGGCGATCTGAAAGCCACTTACAAGGCGCACATCGTCAAGGAACTGCCAAAGATCCCCGCGACGCCGGCCTCTCTCGCAGCGTTCAAAACCGCCGCCGAGGCCATTCCGCTCGACGAGAGCCTGGGTGGAGCCCCTGCGCTGGTGCTGATCGCGGAGTCAGCGGGGCAATTCTACGACTCTTCGCTGGTGACCTGGCTGTTGGATCTAGCCAACAACGTCAAGGGCACGGGCGACGAGAAGAAGATGTTCCAAGGCTCCGCCTTGCTCACGGCCCTCAAGCTCGCCGAGCCCGGTCAAATGAAACAGGTCAAGTCTGCGATCAATCAGATGGGTACGCAGGTCGAGAAAGACATGTACGCCTTGGCTGAGAAGGTCGTGAACGCCTGCGACAAGAACGCCGAGTGCTACCTGAAAGAGATGGAGAAGAGCGAGAATCAGGATCAGAAGAACCAGTTCGCCGCCATCAAGGCTGGTTACATGATCGGCATCTATGGCAACGAGAAGGTCCGCGACGAAATGGTCGAGGCGCTCGCGTCGTTCGAGAATGCCGGCGTCCGGTTCGTGGCCGCGCAGACCATCGACCACCTGACCCCGAAAGGCTCCGCCGATATCGCCAAAAAGCTCGCTGCGGTCATCGACAAGAACAAGAAGTCGGGCGACGGTGACAAGGTGGCAGGCGACGCGCCGCTGAAGCAGGTCATGTACCGCATCGACGGCCGGAGCGGCTGAAGCGACCGTCGGAGGTCGACACCGAAGGCCTTGCACGAGCGCACCTCTGAAACAACGATACGCCGACGTCCACGGATGCCGGCTACTCCCGAGCCGGCTCAACGCCGGCTCGGATCATTTTCGAGTCCGATCATGCCCACTCTTCAACTCAAGTTCCTGACAGGGCAACGGGCGGGTAACAGCCTGGAGCCTGAGCGCGACCTCGTGCTGCTGGGCACGGCAGCGCACTGCGACGTCCGCGTCACCGCTGCCGAGGTTTCACCCGAGCACTGCCGGATCTCGATCGGACCCGCCAGCGTGCGCGTCGAAGATCTCGACAGCGATCGGGGCACGTTCGTGGAGCGAGGCGGCGCGCTCATCACGGTTCAGCCGGGCCCGCACGACGCGGTGACGCTGGAGAGCGGCGACCATCTCCGACTCGGCGTCGCCGAGGGCGCCGCCTTCGCTATCGACATTCACGACGACGAGGAGCCGGCGAACGTGGTCTCGGTGCAGCCGATCGACTCGCTCGCCAAGCACCCCACCTCGAATGAGCACAGTACGGATCTATTGCGCACGCTGGCACGGGTGCACGCCCTGCTCGGGGCCGCTCAGGACTCAGAGCGCACGCTCGCCGTCATCGCGGATGCCGCACTCACTTTGGTGCCGCGGGCCACCCACGCGACCCTGATCTTGAACGACCCCGATGGGACGGGAACCGATGACGCGAAAGAGCCGGTGTACGTGCCGATCCTCACACGCGTACGGGGTCCCGACGGCCAGAGCGTCCAGCCCAGCGAACCCGTGCCGATCACGCGTAGCGTGTTCAGAAAGGTAGTGCGCGAGCGCGCGGCGGTGCTGGCGGCCGACGCCCCTTCCGAAACATTCAGCTCGGAGTCGCTACTCGGCGCCAACATCAAGAGCACGATCGGTGTTCCGCTGTGGCGCAACGATGCCGTGCTCGGCGTGCTGCAGCTCGACAACCGCGATCGGCCCGCGTTGTTCGACACGACCGATCTCGAGGTGCTCGGCATCTTGACCACGAACGCCTCACTTGCGCTCGACAATGCCCGCCTGATCCAACGGCTAACCCGCGCCGAGCGGCAACTTAAACACGAGAACCAATACCTGAAGCATCAGACCCAAAAGTCCGCGACCGAGATCATCGGACAGAGCGAGGCTCTTGCGACGCTCTTGAGTCAGGTGAAGAGGGTAGCCAACACGCGGGTCACGGTTCTGATTCAAGGGGAAACCGGCACCGGCAAAGAACTGATCGCGTCGGCGCTGCATGCCTATTCGGGGCGAAGCCAGAAGCTGTTCGTTGCGCAAAACTGTGCGGCGGTCCCGAAGGACCTCTTGGAGAGCGAGCTCTTCGGCCACCGCCGCGGCGCCTTCACTGGAGCGACGGAGGACAAGCGCGGGCTCTTCGAGCTGGCGGACGGCGGCACGCTGTTTCTGGACGAGGTCGCCGAGTTGCCGCTAGCTCTTCAAGCCAAGCTGCTGCGCGTGCTGCAGGAGCGAGAGATCCGCCCGCTCGGTGCGGCACGAGAAAAGCGAGTGGACGTGCGAGTCGTCGCGGCGTGCAATCGGGACCTGGAGTCCGAGGCTCGAGCAGGCCGGTTCCGCGAAGACCTGTTCTATCGGCTGAACGTTTTCCCATTGAGCGTGCCGCCGCTGCGGGAACGCCGAGCCGACATCGCATTGATTGCGAAACATTTCCTGAAACGTTACGCAGTCGAATACGGAAGCGGCGTGCTGGGGTTTTCGCAGGAGGCCTTGAATCGACTCACGCGCTACGATTGGCCAGGAAACGTCCGCGAGCTCGAGAATGAGGTGCAGCGCCTGGTGATCCAGGCTGACCCGGACAGTTACGTTTCCGTAGACTTACTGTCAGATCGCGTGCGAGCAGCAGGCGCTACGACGCCGGGGGGAGTTGCCGCGACCACGAATGCCCCCCCTTCGGCGTCAGGAGCGCAAGACCAGGGTGCAGCGCAGCCTGCGACCCTCAAGCAGGCGATGGACGAATTCGAACGCGAGCTCGTGCTCGGCGCGCTAGCACGCAACGCCAACAACAAGACCAAAGCTGCCAAAAGCCTCGGCATCACCCGTGAAGGTCTGCACAAGAAGCTGAAGCAGCTCGGCATCGGCTAGCATCCCAGCAATGCGGCACGAAATTGGCCCATATTGCGCTTCTTGTGCGCCGAGTCTAAGCTTGTCGCTCGTGTGTACGGTGTACTCGGCCAGCGGCCGACGGAAAGCGAGCTGACCGTGACTACTACCACTAAGACGGACAAGGCATCGGGCATCGCGCAGCAGGCCGCCTCGAAGTCGTCCACCCTCAACGTTCGTGTAGTCACGACCACCCCGCTGCCCAACCCGATCAACATCCGTACGGAGATCTCCGTCTCCGAGCGCGCCACCCAGGCGGTGTTGCGCGCCCGCCGCGACATCGCGCGCGTGATCGCCGGGCTCGATCCGCGCAGGCTCGTCGTGATCGGCCCGTGCTCCGTGCACGACCCCGACGCCGCCATCGATTACGCCCTCAAGCTCAAGAAGCTCAGCGAGCCCTTGAGCGACCGGCTGCTCGTGGTCATGCGAGTCTACTTCGAGAAGCCGCGCACCACCGTGGGCTGGAAGGGGTTGATCAACGATCCCGCCCTCGACGGTAGTGACGACATTCCTGCGGGATTGCGGGCCGCCCGGCGCTTGTTGCTCGAGGTGAGCGAGATCGGCTTGCCGGCGGCGACTGAATTTCTCGACCCGATCGTGCCCCAGTACATCTCCGACCTGATCGCCTGGGCCGCGATCGGCGCCCGCACTACCGAGAGCCAGACCCACCGCGAAATGGCGAGTGGGCTCTCGATGCCCGTGGGGTTCAAGAACGGCACCGACGGCAGCCTCTCGGCGGCAATCAACGCCATGCTCGCTGCAGCACAGCCCCACAGCTTCTTGGGCGTCAATGACACCGGCCAAGTCGCCGTAGTCCGCACGCAGGGCAACCCTGAAGGGCACGTCGTTCTCCGCGGTGGTACCAGTGGTCCGAACTACAAGCGCGAACACATCGAAGAGGCGGGCCGCCAGCTCGCGAAGGCCAAAGTCAACCAGCGCGTCCTGGTGGATTGTGCCCACGGCAACAGCGGCAAGAGCGTCGAGCAGCAGGCGGTCGTCGCCTTCGAGCTCGCCGATCAGATCGCTGCCGGCAACGACAACGTGCTCGGGCTCATGATCGAAAGCAACATCAAGGCCGGGCGCCAAGACATCACGGGCTCTAAAGCAGATCTGGTCTACGGGCAGAGCGTGACCGACCCGTGCATCGACTTCGACACGACGGTGCGCGTGCTCGAGCGCCTCGCCGCCAGCGTCCCCAAGGCCGCCGCCCACATCGCCTGAACCCCGGTTCCCGATCTCAAGACTGATCGGATTTCCGTCCAGAGTTTCCGGGTCTCGCGAGCCTCCATGCTTATTCGAGGATGAGCAGGCTCGAAGCCGCGCTCCCGCGGTCTGTAGTCGCCGACCGCACGAGCCCTGTGGCCCGTGCGCACCGACCGCGCCGACCGGCGAGCCCTGTGGCCCGTACGCGCCGACCGCGCGAGCCCTGTGGCCCGTACGCGCCGACCGCGCGAGCCCTGTGGGCACCAACCGCACGAGCCCTGTGGCTCGTGCGCGCCGACCGGCGAGCCCTGTGGCCCGTACGCGCCGACCGCGCGTACGCGCCGACCGCGCGTGTGGCCCGTGCTGCGCGAGCCCTGTAACCCGTACGCGCCGACCGCGCGAGCCCCGTGACGCGTGCTGCCCCCCCGCACGGAGGCAAAGGGGGATCCCTTGAGCGTGGCCGGCGAGATGCACATCGGTCCGCGCCTGCACATTGGTCCGCGCCTGCCGCAGATCTCGGATGAGCTCTTTAGTATACGCACAACCGATCGGCAATGCGCCATCGGGTGTAGGGCCGCTCTGCGCGATGGAGTCGTCGGGATTACTGGATGCCGTACTTGCGCAGGCGGCGGTAGAAGGTGCGGCGGGGGATGCCGCTCAGCTCCGCGGCGCGCACGC
Organism: Polyangiaceae bacterium; assembly: GCA_025937785.1. Lineage (GTDB taxonomy): Bacteria > Myxococcota_A > Polyangia > Polyangiales > Polyangiaceae > JAICQQ01. Next base: position 26,112 of record JAICQQ010000055.1, on the reverse strand, counting down.
GGTTCCAGTTGCAGGCTTTGAGCGCGCTCAAGATGCGCTCGCGCTCGTCGCGGCGATGTTGTGACAGCGTCTCTTTCTTCGAGGGCGAGGGTGGCGCCACGCGCCCGGAAGACGCCGGCCTCTGCGAGGGGGGTGCGGCCGGGGGCGCGACGTTGACCTTGGTTGCCTTGATCGGCAGATCCAGGTCATCGGCGTCCACTTCGTTGTCCTCGCTGAGCACCCAAGCGTTCAAGAGCACGTTCTCGAGCTGGCGCACGTTGCCCGGCCAAGGATACGACGCCAGCCGGTGCTGGGCCGCGCGCGTCAGCACCTTCTTCTCGCGCTTGTAGCGCGCCGCGAAGATCCCGAAGAAATGATCGACGAGCTGTGGAATGTCCTCGATCCGGTCGCGCAGCGGTGGCAGGTGCAACTCTACCACGTGGATGCGGTAGTACAGATCTTCGCGGAATGTACCCTGGTCGACCAACTGCTTCAAGTCGCGGTTGGTCGCGAAGATCACGCGGACGTCGACCTCTTGCTCCTGCACGCCTCCCACCGGTCGCAGCTTGCGCTCTTGCAGCACGCGCAACAGCCCCGTCTGCATCTTCGCTGGGGTTTCTCCGATCTCGTCCAGTAAGATCGTGCCGCCTTCGGCTTCGCGAAACAGGCCTTTGCGATCGCGGTCCGCACCGGTGAACGCCCCCTTCACGTGCCCGAACAACTCGCTCTCGAGCAGGTGCTCGGGAATCGCTCCGCAGTTGACCCCCAAAAACCGCTGCTTCGCGCGCGGCGAGGCTTCGTGCACCACGCGCGCCACGACTTCTTTCCCAGTTCCGCTTTCGCCGGTGATCAAGATCGGCAGATCGGTGTCTTTGATACGCTCGATCAAGGCGTACACGCGGCGCATGGCGGCGCTGGTACCCACCAGCCCTTTGTACCCGAAGTGCCCCATCAACGTGTCGCGGACGTCGCGCAGCTTGCGGCGCGCCGCTCGGAGTTGCTGGGTGCGATCGCCCAAAAGTTCCTGGAGGCGCGCGTGCGCTGCCTCCAGCTCGATGTTGGCGCTCGCGAGCTGTTCGGCGCGAGCCTGGTTCTCTCGGAGCAAGCGTGCGTTCTCGAGGGCCACCGCAACCTGATCGGCAAATGCGCTCAGGGTCGGCAGTTCTTGGGCGAAATGCGCGCCGGGGCCGATGCGCGTCTCGAGGTAAAGGGCGCCGATGGCGCGACCACGGGGCGCCCGAATCGGCACGCAGGCGACCGACTTCAGCATCAGCTGGTGCACCGAGGCGTAGCTGCGGAGCCGCGAGTCGCTGTCCGCGTTCACGCTGATCATGGGCTCTCGAGTCCGCATCACCGACTCTGCGATGGACCGCGAGAACTCGGCGTGCGCATCGTCGCCGTTGCGTACCCGCGAGGTGTGTACGGTGAGCTCACCGCCGTCGTCGATCAGAATCAGGTAACCTCGCTCGGCATGCAGCAGGTCGACCGAATGGTCCACGACGCGCTCGGTGAGACGTTGCAAGTCGACGACCCCCGCCAGCTCTGCGTTGATCTCGAGGATGCGAGCCAGGCGCTGCTCGAGCGGTGTCACCGTCAGGTTCGTGACCGAGAGCGGTGCCTTGGCGGACGCGCGGCGCGACACCGGCGCCAGATTCACCGGGGAATGCTCGGTCGCGGCCCGCGCCACGCCCGTCTCCACGGCTCCGCGGAGCTGCCGGCGACGCGGATCGTTCCAGTAGACTTCACGCAGATCGCGGGGCAAGCGCGCGCCGATTTCTTCGAGGGTCGCGAGCGCCTCTTCGCGGTCACGGCGAGCCAGCAGGCTCTGCCCATCCGCGTCGTAGAGCTCCCCGCGCACCTCGAGCGCCTTCCAGAGCCACTCGAGCTGACTGGTGTCGCGCGCCGCCTGCGTCGCTTCCGCCAAGAGCTCGCGCGCCTTGGGCTCGTCTCCCAAGCCCTGCGCGACGCGCGCGCAAGCCAGGGCACGCAGAGCGCGGTGCGCTTGGGACCCTTCGAGGTCGGCGCTCGCCTGATCCACGATCGCGTGCAGTGCTGCGAAGTCGGGTGCTTCGGCTTGCACCGCCGTGAGCACGCCCTCGAGCTCAGCCTCGACGGCGTCGATGGGACGGCCGAGCCCACGATAGGCGGCGGCGCAGCTGCGGTAGAGGCGCGCCGCTGAATCCGGGCGCCCCAGCTGCGCCTCGAGTTCGGCGCGCCTCCCCAGCAGCTCCGCCTTCAGTTCCGGAGAGAGCTGGCCCTCTTGCGCTTGTAACGTTTCGATGCTCGATTGCGCACGCGCCAGCCGACCGAGGTACAGGTCCGTATTTGCGAGGTTCAAGAGCGCGTGCTGCATCGTGTAGCGACGCCCCGACCGGCGACCCATGTCGACCGCTGCTTCGAAGTGCTCGATCGCCCGCGCCAGTTCGCCGCGCACCTTCAACAGACCGGCGAGGTTCAGCTGGAGCGTGGCCAGCGCACCCGCGTCGCCCGCCGTTTCGGCGGCGACGATGCCGGCCTCGAGGGCTTCTTGAGCTTCTGCTGGCTGGTCGGCGCGCTGCAACGCCAACGCCAAACACGTGAGCACCAGGCTGCGGACCCGCGGAGCTGCCCCGCCCTCGAGCAGGGCGAGCGCGGCCCGGATCACGCGGATGGCCTGCTCGGTCTGACCGAGTCGTTCGAAACCGAGTCCGCGGTAAGCTTCGGCCTCCGCCTTCAGCTCATCCGAACACTCGGGCAGCGACTCGACGATGTCGATCGCCGCCTGGTACTCGCCGAGGCCCAGGCGCGCTCGCGCCACGAACACGTGCCAGCGAGCGATGAGCTCCGGATCATCGGTTTCGGTCAACAAGGCCTGGTCTTGCAGCAGCCCCTCGAGCGCCGAAGCGGCATCACCCAACCCCAGGTTGAGGCGCGCCTCGAGCACCCGATACTCGAGGCTGGGCGCCTGCTCGAGCTCGCTGAGCTTGGCTTTGGCGTCGATGTAGCGGCCGTGGTCGAGTAGGTAGCGCGCCGCGCTCAGCGCATCATCCGGCAGGTCCGCCAGAATATTCTGGCTCTTGATCAGGCGATCGAGGTCCGCTTGCGACGCGATCGCGTGCTGGTCGATGAGTCGCACTAGCCGTCTGAGTTCGCCCGCCCGGCAGCCCGACGCTACCACCACGCTGTCGAGCATGCGCTCGGTCAAAGACGGCACCGCGCGGTGGACCAAACTGCGCGCCGCGTGAGCTTCGAGCGGCGGGACCAACCAGTCGCGCGCGTTGGATTCGACTCCGGCGCGACCGACGATGACGAGGCGTGCGCCCGCCTTCCTGGCTTCCGCGAGTTCGCGCTGATCGACGTCGCTCAGCATGTCCGCGTCGTCCACCAGCACGGTCACACCGTACAACCGGGGGTATTCGAAGAGCTCTTCGCGCACGGCACCTGGTCGATCCGCGCAGGTATCGTCGAGGTAAACGACGCGGTCGCCGTCCACCCCCAGCGACCAAGCCGTTCGGCGTAAGAGCGCCGAGCGGCCCGAACCGGGGGGCCCCACCACGCGCAGCGTGCTGCCCGGCTCGAGCGCCGTGATCTCGCGCAGCAGGTTGGTGACGGTCGGCTCCATGCCCACGATCGGCCAATAGACCGCCGCGTTGTGATCCGTTTCTGGCAAGCGTTCGCCGAGCGCGCTTTTCAAGGCACTCGCGAACTCGTCGGCGGAGGGCTGGCGATCTGCCGGCTCGTCCACCGTCGCTCGATCGACGATCGTTTGCAACGCCGCGATCGGCAGCGGCTGGAACTGGAGTGGTTGGACCAGCTCGAGCAGATCCGCCAAGATCACGCCGAGCGCGTAGACCTCGGCGCGCACCGTGAGCGGCCGCCCCATCAAGAGCTCTGGCGCCGCGTAACGGGGCGTCAGGCCTTCGACCTGAGCGCCGCCCTCGCGCCAGGCCGTGGCGAGCCCGAGATCGACGAACGTGACCTCGCCGGAGCTCGCCCGCATGATGTTCGCGGGCTTCACGTCGCCGTGCAGCAAGCCCGCGCGATGCACCACCGTCAGCTGCTCCGCGGCCCGCACCAGCACGTCGAGTGCGCGGCGTACGTCTTCGTTCGGGCGCTGCATCAGTTCGTCGAGGCTCACGCCGTCGACCAGCTCGCGCACCATGTACGGGCGCCCGGAACCTGGGAGCCTGCCGAACCGGATCACGCGCGGCACGCCCAGGCCTTCGAGCCCCGACAGCGCCATCGCCTCGCGAATCAGCGCATCGATTTCAGGCTGACTCGAGTTCTGAGCCAGAAGTTTCAGGGCGTGCTTGAGCCCGGTGCGGCGATCTCGCACCGCCCACACTTCGCCACCCCCCCCCTTGCCGAGCAGGGTGAGCGCCTCGTAACGTTGGGGCAGCTCGAGCTCGGGCAATCAGAGACCGTAGTCCGCGCCGAGGCCGAAGAAGAACCCACTGGTTCCGAAGCCCAAGTCCAGGCGCGCCACGAACTTCGGGTGGGGTTTGTAGCGGAGCCCAGTCTGCAGCGCGAGCCAAGGGAAGACGATGGGTTTCGAGCCGCCGTTGGCCCAGCTAGGTTCCGCGTAGTCCCCGTAGTGATTGTTGTCGTCACCGCAGGGAGTGCCGGGGGTTGGGGCGTCACAGGGGACCCAGTCCTCGGGGGGCGCACTCGGATTGCTCGCAGGCGGTCGCGCTTGCTGACGATAAAGCTTCCCGAAGACGAACCCGAGGCCCGCGCCCATTCCGTAGTTCACCGCGAACTCTGGCGAGAAGTCGTGACTCCATAGAAAGTCAGCCGTCAGATAGAGAACCTTCAGCTGGCTTTCGACGATCTCCCAGGCGTCATCGGGATCATCCTTGGCCTTGAAGGTCGTCGGATCCATCCCGTAGTCGGCGTACCAGATCGAGAAGTTGTACTCGAAGTTGTCCCGGCGGATCGCGAACTCGGGCCCGAAAGCATGCACGTACACGCCCTCGCCGCCCTCGCCGAACAGGTCCATCATGAACTGGGGCACGATGATGCCGCGGTAGCGCAAGCCGACGAACTGGTACGACTTGCCGGGGAGCTCAGCGGGCGACGCACTGCCGGCGGGAGCTTCGTCGGTGCCGGCGTTGTCGTCCTTCGCGGCCTCCTCGGAGGTCGAGTCCCCTGCCTCGGCCTCGTCGGTGCTGGCTTCGTCGGCAGCCTCGCCGTCGCCAGCTTGGTCATCACCCTCGCTCCCCGCCGTCTCTTCGGCGGCCTCCTCCTGCGCATGTGCGATACCGGAGGTGAAGAGCGTTAACGTACAGAAGCCTAAGGTCCCAATCAGTAGCGCGTGACGAGCTTTCATCGGTTCAGTCCTTGTCTGGCAGGTTCGCCCACTCAGGGGCCCCGATTCCCACCGCCCAGGTCAAAGCGGCGCGATTGTGCCACAGGCCTGTGCCAGAATGCAAAAAAGCCAACATTTGTAGGAAATATCGAGGCGGCGGTGGCACAGGTCGCGAGCTGAAAGCAACGGCGACGAGAAGGCCGGTGCCAGGCCACGGCAGTGGCACAAGGCCCCGGTGAGCCCCCGTGGCGCGGGGCGTCTTGCGCGTGGAGCGCAGACGGGGGCGATTCCCACGCCTGCGCACCCCGCGCCGGTCCTCTCACAACCGCCACCGAATGCGCGCAGCATGCGCACCAAAGTTCGCGTTCACCGACGTTTTTCGAAAGCCAGAATGAAGCAATTTCCCCGAGGCCCGTAGCATCCAAACTACGCAACCGTTACACTGGGAAGCAGTGTTTCGTTTTGCCGCCGTCGTTCTCGTCCCCATGATGCTCAGCTTGAGTGGCTGCGCCCGAGATCCCGTGCAGCGCGGCACGAACCTCTACGCAGACGGGCATTACATCGAAGCGGCCGAAGTCTTCGAGCGCACCGAAGAGCGACTCCCCGACATGAGCACGGAAGAGCAGGCGCGTTACGGGCTGTACCGCGGGCTTACTCTGCTGGTGCTCGGTGACCTGCGGGGCGCTCACCAATGGTTCTCGTTCGCCGGAAATATCGAGCAGCAGCACCCTGGTGCGCTCGGTCAACAACGTCGCGATCTGCTCGAACGCGGCTCGTACGAACTCGGTAATCGGATTCGCCAGGTGCCGGCACCGCCCGATGTGCAAAGCGCCATGGCCGCAACGCCGGCCGTGGCGGCGCCCGTACCCGCGCCACCACCCGGGGCTCCCCCCGAACAGCCCGCCAGTACACAAGTCGAGAAGCGCGCACTGGTCCCATGACTTTGCGGCGGGCTCCCGGCCCGTCTATAACGCGAGCATGAGTCGGGCGGGTGTCGTTGGAGGCGTGAGTGGGCTGTGCGTCTTCTTGACGCTGGGTGCGATCGCGGCGCAGCCCTCGGCGCAGTTCCCCCCTGTCGGCGAAGACGCAGCGCCCGCTCCGAGCGTGCCACCTACGCAGCCGCCCTCGCCCGCACAGCCACCGCCGGCGCCGACACAGCCACCGCCCTCGCCCGCACAGCCACCGCCGGCGCCGACACAGCCCCCAGCGCAGATACAGCCTGCGCCAACGCAGCCGCCAGCCGCACCCACGCCGCCGGGCGGTGCCCCCTACTATTACCCTCCAGGGCCACCAGCCGCTGTCGCTCCGTTGCCCGCGTACCGACCAGCGCCGGCACCAGCCCCCGCGCCTTCGGCGGCACAGCCTCTGGCGCCGTTGCCGGACGTCGCGCCGCCGCTGCCGCCTCCGCCCCCCAGGGTCTGCAAAGACGGACAACCGAGCGCGTACGAAACCGATATCGACTGCGGTGGGACCTGCGGTCCGTGCCAGCTGGAGCAGAGCTGCAAGGGTCCGAACGATTGCGTGTCAGGCTTGTGCCAAGCCAACGTTTGCAAAGAGCGCCTCTACGAAGCGGGTACACCGATCCCGCCTGGATATCACCTGGAACCGAGCACCAACGATCGCGCCTCGACGGCGCGCCTCGCCGGTATCGGCTTCTTCGCCGTCAGCTACAGCGCCGCGTACGTGGCCGCGCTCACCACGCCGACATCGCTGTCGTGGATGTTCGTACCGCTGCTCGGCCCGTGGATGCTCCTCGACAACGCCGAGGAGTTCGCGCCCGAAGGTGGGGTCGGCATGACCAAGGTGCTGCTGGTGACGGACGGGGCACTTCAGATCGCCGGGGCGCTGATGTGGCTCGGCGGGAGCATCGGGCGCGGACAGCAGCTCTTGCGAACCCCGACCCCGAAAGAACCAATGGCATCACGGGTGTGGGTCGCCCCCACGGCGAGCCGCAACGGATACGCCGTGAACGTCGGCGGCTCGTTCTGAGCAACGAGCCCGAGCTCGGGCGGCAACCCGAGCCCGGCCACGCGCGTTGCCTCAACGTCCGAGCAGCCCCCCGAGGCCACCCGGCAGCTTGTCCATCAGGTTCTTTCCGATCTCGGTGTCGCCCAGCCATTCGGGCAACTTGTGGGCGTTCTGTTTCAAGAAGTCCACGACCTGTCCGGCCTGCTCCTTACTGATCCCGGTTTTCGCAATGAGCTGCTCGACCATTTCTTCCATGGTTGCCTCCTTGGTGCTGCGACCGTGCGCAGAGTCGGTGACTCTAGACTGCGCGCCGGGGGGCCGCAATCTGGGGCGTGAACGTCAGTGATACGTCGCGCTCAATAGCAACGAATACCCGAAGGTACGGTGACTGAACGACCCGCCGAACTCGTCGGAGCCACTGCTCCACGCCAGCATCAGGCGCGGCAACACGCCGATCGACCAGTCGCGATCGAGCCACCATTGGTTCCCGACCCCCAGCATGAAGCCGAAGCCCACGGCGGCGTGAGGCGGCGCGATCGTCGGCGGGTCGTCTGCGTCGCCTTGCCCCATCACGTAGCTCGCGATCCCGCCGCTCGCCTGCAGGTGAAAGCCGCGCAACGGGTCGAGATAATAGTCGACGAAGAGGCCGTAATGGGCGGACTGACTCGTCTTGAACTCGAAGTTGCTCACGTCGTCCGCAAGTGTCGCCGACCCGCGCGGCATGGTCAGCGTATCGATGGCCAAACCGAAGACCCAGCCCCGGAAGAAGGTGTACCCGAGCGCCACCTCGGTCGCGGGAGCAAAGCCGCTGACAGTACCGTCGAGCGGGCCGCTGGGGCCGTCGTTGCCGCGCCCGTCGCCGGTGAACTTGTCCGAAACCCCGCCGATGCCGCCCGCGAAGCGAAAGTAGAAGCCGTCGTGCACGAAGTGCCCGGTAGCCAGGCGCATGGCCCGTGAGCCCTTCTCTGCGTCCCACTCGTCACCAGCGTTGGGGGGCCGATGATAGGGTCCGTACTCCGGCAGATCTGCTGCGGCGGGCGCGGCAACGAGCAGGCCGAGTGCGAGACCTACTACACCGCCCACACTGCGCTTTCCCACACTGCGCTCTTCGACTTCTATCACTCTACCCCGAACAGCCCCACGACATTCCTGGACGAAGGTTATCCCCTTTCGCCGGCGCCGCAAGCCCCCAGCGCGCCGAGCGGATTCTGAGCCCGGCGCGCACACGAAATCGGCGGGTTCAGCTCTTCAAATCGCCGCGAGCGAAGATGGACGCCACGTAGTTCAGCACGTCTGTGGCGCTCACCTCGTTGTAGCCGAAATAGCGAATCAGCCGGGACTTGATGATGTCGATCTTTTCTTGAGTCTCTTTGTCGACGACGGCTGACACCAGCGTCTTCAGCTTGATGCTGTCCTTCTGGTCCTCGAACAACTTCAGCTCGAGGGCGCGTCGCAGACGGTCGTTGGTTTGCCAATCGAAGCGCTTGCCCTCGACGGCCTTCGCCCCGATGAAGTTCATGATCTCGCGCCGGAAGTCTTCCTTACGGTTCTCGGGGATCTCAATCTTCTCTTCGATGGAACGCATGAGCCGCTCGTCGGGCTCCTCGTCTTGACCCGTGTACTTGTTCTTGACCTTCTCTTTGAGGGTGTAGGCCTTGATGTTGTCGATGTAATTGGCTGCCAGCTTGGCGATCGCTTCTTCGTCGGCGCTGATCGCTCGCTGGACCTCGTTCTTGACGATGTCTTCGTACTCTTGTTTGACGACACCGATCATTTCTTTGTATTTCTTGCGTTGCTCTTCGCTGGTTATGAGCGAGTGGCTGGTCAAACCCTTCTCGAGCTCGTTCAGCACCATGAACGGGTTGATGGTCCCCTCGCCCACGTCGCTGACGAGCGCGTTCGAGATCTTGTCCTGCACGTAACGCGGGCTGACGCCTTCCATGCCCTCGCGGTGGCTCTCTTTGCGCAGCTCTTTCACGGTGTCCTGAGTGTAGCCGGGCAGCACTTTGCCGTCGTACAACTTCAGCTTCTGGATCAGCTGCAGGTTGTGCTTCTTCGGCTCTTCCAGGCGGGAAAGCGTGGCCCACATCGCGGCCACCTCGAGCGTGTGCGGGGCGACGTGTTTGCCGCGAACCCGGTCTTCGTTGAAGTCCTTCTCGTAGATCCGGATCTCGTCGCTCAAGCGCGTGATGTAGGGGATGTCGATCTTGATGGTGCGGTCGCGAAGCGCCTCCATGAACTCGTTGTTCAAGAGCCGCTTGTACTCGGCCTCGTTGGTGTGGCCGATGATCACTTCGTCGATGTCCGTCTGTGCGAACTTCTTTGGCTTGATGCGGTGTTCCTGCGAAGCGCCGAGTAGGTCGTACAGGAACGCGACGTCCAGTTTCAGCACTTCGACGAACTCGACGATGCCGCGGTTGGCGATGTTGAACTCTCCGTCGAAGTTGAAGGCGCGGGGATCAGAGTCCGACCCGTACTCGGCGATCTTGCGGTAGTTGATGTCGCCGGTCAGCTCGGTCGAATCCTGATTTTTCTCGTCCTTGGGCTGGAACGTACCGATGCCGATGCGATCTTTCTCGCTCAGCACCAAACGGCGGACGAGCACGTGGTTGTTGACCATCTTTTCCCAATCGCCGTTGTAGCGCTGGATCAACCCTTTGAAGATGAAGCGACTGGCGGGGTCGAGCTCGCCCTCGACGCGCACGCGAAACTTGCTGCTCGACAGACCCAATCTCTCGATCGCCGTCTCACGCCAGTCGGGCGGGATCAGTCGCAGCGGTTCTTCGTGCATCGGCGAGTCGAAAACCTCGGCGCCGCCGCTGGCGAGCCCGGTGTCGCGCAGGTTGGTCCAGCGGAACGTGTACAGGGCGCCTTCGGCGGTCTGCGAGTAGTGCTCGAGCCCTTTCTTCAAGAGGCGCGCGATGGTCGACTTGCTGGAGCCGACCGGCCCATGCAGCAGGATCACGCGGCGTTCGGGTCCGTAGCCTTCGGCGGCCGCCTTCAACACGTTCATCAGGCGCATCAACGGAATATCGAGGCCGAACACGGCGTCCTTGCCTTCTTCGATCTCGTCCCGGAAGAAGTTGTAGCGAACCAACTTCTTCTTGTTGTCGATGTACTCTTCCGTGCCGTACGAAATGACCATGTCGTAGATGCGCTGGAACGCGTTCCTGGTCACTTGTGGCCGCTCGCGAACGATGCGCAGGTAGTCTTCGAACGTTCCCTCCCACGACAGGTCGAGGTAGCGCGCCTTGTCTTGCAGGCTGGCTATCATGCCAACCATGCTGCCGCCGTCGCTCGGAGTCATTCTGCCTGTCTTCGTCTCGCTCTCGCTCATTCGCGTACCTCGGAATTGCTAAAATGGAGTGAACGTCGCTGTGAGCGTACCATAGCTTCGCGGGCGTAGCTTTCCTCGCACCCGACGCACAGCCACTTACAGCAGTGAGTGAGCGCGCGCTGCCGAGCTTTGTAGCAGAAACGTAGACCCGCTCGGCTCGGCTATTGGGTGCTGCAACCGGGCCGTGTGACGTGCCCCAGCACTACCGGGGTCACTCCACTCGGCTTGACGGCCGATCCCGCAACCCGACGCGGACTTTACGAGGCTCGGTGGAATAGGGCCCGCACGCGCTCGCGGCGGTCCGTGACGTTCCCGTAACCTTCGAGTCTCGGTCGCAACCATGGTGAATCCTCGATTCGCCACTCGGTAGACAACGCTATGGGGACAGGACGCTGGATGGCGTACGCTCCGTACGTGACACATCCGGATTCGGAGGGCCCCTCGAGCGAGCTCACGCCAGAGCCGCCGTTCGCCAACCCTCCCAGCAAAGCCGCCGCGCGCACGGGGTTGAAGCGCACTGAAGATCGCCGCCAAGCCAGCGTGCCCGAGGACACACCGGTCGGCGCCGCCCCGCCCAAGCTCGACGCCCCCGAGATGTTCTTGAATCGCGAGCTCTCCTGGCTCGAGTTCAACGCGCGCGTCATCGCCGAAGCGGCCGATCAGGACGTACCGCTGTTCGAGCGTCTGAAGTTTCTCGGCATTTTCTCGACGAACCTCGACGAGTTCTTCATGGTGCGCGCCGCTGGCTTGCAGGCACAGCTTTCGGGCGAGGTCGAAGAGGTTCCTCCCGACGGCAAATCGCCGCAACAGCAGCTAGAACAGATCAGCGTACGCGCGCACGAGCTCGTCGCCGAACAGTACCGCACCTTCAACCAACGGGTGCGGCCTGCGCTGCGCGACGAAGGCATCGCCGTCGTGCATCCCGACGAGCTCACGCGCGAGGACCTGGTCGATCTCGACCAGCATTTTCATCGCAACATTTTCCCGGTGCTGACGCCCATCGCCATCGACCCGGTGCACCCTTTCCCGCACGTCCGCAACAAGGCCATCAACGTCGGCGTCATCTTCGACAACACGGGCACCAGCTCGGAGCCTTCATTCGGTCTGGTACAGGTACCCACCACGCTGCCGCGCCTGATCAAGGTTCCGCTGGCGGGGGTGCGGCGCGCCTTCGTCCTACTCGAAGATCTGATCTTGCGCCACAAGCGCGCGATCTTCCCGCAGATGCGGACCAAGGGTCAGTATGCGTTCCGCGTCACGCGGAACTTCGACATCGAGATCGACGACGAAGAAGGCGAGGACCTGCTGATCACGCTGCAGGCCGAGCTGCGGCGCCGCGAGCGAGGCCACGCGGTGCGCATCGAAGTGAGCGGCGACGCACCGGGCGACTCGCTCGCCTGGCTGTGTCGCGAGCTCGATCTGAACGATGCACGCGACGTGTACATGATCGATGGGCCGCTGTTTCTGGGCGACATGCTCCGGCTCACCCGCGGTGAAGAGCGCAAGCACAGGGACGAGCCGTTCACGCCCCAGTACGTGCCGCCGTTCCGAGACTCCGAGAACTTCTTCGACACGATCCGCGCCGGAGACGTGCTGCTGCATCACCCGTACGAGTCCTTCGAAGCCGTGATCGACTTCCTCTCACAGGCGAGCGAAGACCCCCGGGTGCTGGCCATCAAGCAGACGCTGTACCGCACCGGCGGTGAGTCGCCGCTAGTGCGCGCGTTGCAGCGCGCCGCCGAGCTCGGCAAGCAGGTCACCGCCCTCGTGGAGCTGAAGGCTCGCTTCGACGAAGAGAGCAACATTCAGTGGGCGCGCACGCTCGAGCGCTCGGGTGTGAACGTGATGTACGGTCTTTTGGGGTTCAAGACGCACGCGAAGGTGCTGCTCGTGGTGCGTCAGGAAGCCGACGGACTGCGCCGCTACCTCCACCTCGCCACCGGCAACTACAACCAGCAGACCGCGCGCCTTTACGAGGACATTTCGCTGTTCACCGCGCGCGAAGACTTTGGCGAGGACGCGACCGCGTTGTTCAATCTGCTGACCGGCTACAGCGCTCCCGAACGCTGGCGGCGGCTGATCCTGGCCCCGCTCGGTCTGCACGAGGCGGTGCTCGGGCTGATCCATCGAGAGACCGAACATGCTAGAGCCGGGCGCCCCGCGGCGATCGTCGCGAAGATGAACGCCATCGTGGACGCCGACGTGATCACGGCGCTTTATCACGCTTCCGAAGCCGGCGTCGAGATCGACCTGTTGGTACGGGGGATCTGTTGCCTGCGCCCCGGAGTAGCCGGCGTCAGTGAACGAATTCGGGTTCATGCCATCATCGATCGCTACCTGGAGCACGCGCGGATCTTTCATTTCAAGAACGGCGGTGACGACGAAGTCTTTTGCTCGAGCGCCGACTGGATGCCGCGGAATTTCCGGCGCCGCGTCGAGGTCATGTTCCCCGTGCTCGACCCAGCGCTGAAGCGCAGGTTGATCGACGAGATCTTGCACCTGATGCGTTCGGACACCGCAAAAGGCTGGATCTTGGGGTCGGACGGCGCCTACTCGCGCGCCACCAGCGACGCGCCACCGGTACGCAGCCAGTACCGCTTCATGGAGCTTGCTCGTGAGCGCGGTCGCGAAACCGCACTCTTGAACCCCAAGCCTTTCACCCCAGTCACCGCGGCCGACACGGCCATCGAAAAGCTGCGTACGCTGCGGAACAAGCGACGGCAACAGCGCAAACGCCGGAAGTAGTTCCGACTAACTCTGGACGCGCCGCCTGAAGTTGGCGCGGAGCGCCTCAGCGTCCGCACGCGTCTTGAATCGAGCGTGATCGATGTTGGAGTCGAAATCGTAGCCCAACAGCTCGATGTCGCGTCTGTAGGCGTTCGCGACGATTTCGCGGGTTTCGGCGTCGTAGTGCGATTGATAGGCATCGTCCGAACCCCCGGAGCTGCTGTTGTGGTGAGGCAGCTTCGCGTCGATGTCGAGAATACTGGTGATGTTCTCGAAATCAGCGCGGATATTCTCGAAGTATCCGAGGTAGTCGAGGGGCATGTTGCCCGCGGGATCGGTAATGAACCGGTGCTGCGGCTTGAAGTGCTGCCAACTGTTGACATTCGTGGGCGTCACCCATTCGTGAACGAACTGCGCGAAACTCGTGAAGCGGGACAAGTTGGCTTTAGCCCACTCTTGGTCTTGGTAGGTCAGGCCGCCCCCACGCAAGAAGTTGTACGCAGAAAGCAGCCGGTCCCATGGATTCCGTACGAAAGCGAACTTGAAGTATCGATCGAGTTCTTCCTTCGAATAGACGAGCTGAAATGTCTTGATGGAATTGTGTGTGCCGGCGAGTCCGCCGAACAGCCCGCGACTCACCGAGATGCCTGCGCACTTCGGGATGTGGATGAAAATGCACTTGTGCTCATCGAAGCGTCCGAACCCGAAGTCGACGTCCGAGATGCGGCGCATGTCTTGGTAGACCGAAAACCTCGTAGGAAACGTGAGACGAAAGAGACTTCGCCGCATGTCGTACGGCAGTTGCCAGATAACGCCGAGCGCCAGATCTTTGAGCTGGTACATGTCCTGCTTGATGTCGACCAGATCCATATCGTTACACCGACCCCAGGTTGGCGCTCCTAGCAAAATCCGCCGGAGTGTACTGTGTCCCCAACTGAGCGCCTTGGGTTGGGAACTTGCTTCTGACTTACCCCACTGACCACTAGGCGCGCTCGTGGATGCTGCGTTGCGAATGTTCGGTCATTCATCGCGCCGTCTCGTGACGTAGCATACCCTGCTTTGGGCACCTACAATCGCTTGTAAATCGATGTACTGACAAGGTAAAGCGGTGTTCGCTCCGTGCAAGTTCGGAACGCAGAAACACAACCGACCTTGTGAGGCAAGAAATCTGCAAGAATCACGAAACCCATCATTGACTCCCTGTAGGCTCGCGGCAGTCTGGTAAGAACGTGCGGGTTGCCCACCGCAAGCATCCAGAGCTGTCGAGTTCTTAGAGGTCGGGTGGCGCGCTGCCGTCAAGACAGTTCGACATTCGAACGGCGGCTCAAGTTATTACCCGCTGCGTCAATGATGATATGTTCGTGATCGTCACGGAGCGCTTGGCTGCAGTTCGAAGGGCACCGCTGGCGCCCCGCTGTGAACCGCACCGTCACCTACCCAGTATACGAACCGGCTCTCGGAATAGCCATCGAGAGCCGTAAACAAAGAAATGCCAGCGCCCGGCGCGGAACTGAACGAGACGCCGTCCGTATCGTCGGTCGTGATGCTGTCGATGCCGACGCTGTTCGGCTGCAGCTCGAAGTCGTCGGAATCCTCCAGATCGTGCGTGACCGCCCCGGTGATCGTGCCTTCGAGTGGTTCCGCGACCACCAGCCAGCTACACGCGACCATCGAAAGCGCCGTATCGCAAGCCACGTCGATCCGCCACTGCCCGCCTGCGTGGTACTCGATGAACACGCCGAGTCCGTACCCAACGCTGCGGTCGACGAGCTCGGCATCGCGATCGATCCACGCGCGAATCGGTGGGGGCGGCTCAGCAGCGCCTGACTCGTAGTAGCCGGCGCCGCTGCTGTCGCAGGCCAAGAGGACCCTACTGGCCACCGCTGCGATGCCCCAGAGGCTCACCGTTCGTTCGTGCGGCAAGGGGACGCCCTGGCTGGTCAGCGCGATGGTACCCGCGAAGAGGCTGGAACCCGCGACGGAACCGGGGTGCGCAACGGCGGCCGCGGAGGAGTGGCGCCTGGAGGTGAAACCGTCGTGCGCGGGACAACGACGGCGCGCCCGTGCCGCGGGGGGACCTGCCCGAAGCGAGCCCCCTCAGCAGCGCGAGGCAGCACCCGCGGGGCCGTCGACGCGCCGCCACCACCCGGAGCCGCGCTCGCTGTTCGCGGCAGCGGCGGTTTGGAAGGTCTCGGCTGGGGCGCGACACCTGTGCGCTCACGGGCGGGGAACACGGGTGTCGCCGCCTGCGGGCGAGCGGGAGCGAACACCGGGCTGGGCCCGCCCGCGCGGTGCAGCCACTCTGCCGCTGCGGGCTCGGGTGCAGCGCTGTGTCGCCGCAGCGTGTCGGCAGGGGCAGCCGGCCGCGGGCGGGCGGGTACGCGGGCGGGCACGCGCGAGGTCGGCACGCCGACCGCCGAGGGCGAGGGACCGCGCGCGCCCACCTGTGGATGGTAGGGTTTGGTCTGACGCGCCGCCTCTTTCATCCGCGAGGGATCGTGGACGTGGTGACTATGCACGTGCGGCGAGAACACGTAGTAGCTCGGACAGAACACCCAGGGCGTAACGACGTAGAACCCGACACCGACCGCGACACCGCCGTGCCAAACGTAGCTCGGCGGCAGCGGCGCCCAACCCACGTAGAGGGCATCGTGCGAAGGAACGCGCCAACTGACCCAGGCGGGCGCGTAGCGGTAGCCTGGAACCCAAGCCCAGCCGAGCCCCACGACCCATACCCAGCGCCCGTAGTGGAACACCACGTCGCCGAACGGGTAGTCGCTCACCCACACCCAATCGCCCGCCGTGTCGAGCGCCCACCTGCCACGCGTGAGGTAGGGTGCGAAATCATCACCCACCCAGCGTTGTGCCGGGACCCACACCACGCCGTAGCGCGCGTCTTCGACCCAGTGCCCGTACTTGTCCAGGATCGGGCGAAACTCGGAGAGTGCTCGGGGATCGGCATCCACGGGATCGTGAACGGGCGTAGCCGCCGGCTCGTCGCTACCAGCCTGGTCATCGCTGGTTTGGGCGGTCGCCAGCGCCGGGCTCACGATGAGCGCGAGAGCGAGCAGTCGGATCCGCCAGGCGCGACGCATGAGGGAAGCATGCGACCGAAGGCAAGTCATCGCAAGCCACCCGTGCCCGCTCGCGGGGATCCACGCTAGACTCCGCGCCATGCTCGATTTCGACGCGGCGCTGGCCTTGGTGCTCGACGGTGTCACCCCGGCGGCGTTGGAGCGTGTGCCCTTGGTGCACGCGGCGGGCAGGGTGCTCGCCGAGCCCTTGGTGGCGCGGCGCCCGTTGCCCGAGTTCGACTACTCCGCGATGGACGGGTACGCGGTAGCAAGCGCAGACCTACCGGCGAGCGGCGGCGTGCTGCCAGTGCGGGGCGTCAGCGCTGCAGGCTCCCAGCCGGGCAGACTCGAGCCGGGCACGGCCGCGCGCATTTTCACCGGCGGGCCCGTGCCCGAAGGCGCAGATGCTGTCGTCTTGCAAGAAGACGTCACGAGCGACGCGCAGCACGCGCGCTTTACGGAGCGACCGGCTGCCGGCTCACACATCCGAAAGCGCGGCGACGACTTGGCAGCGGGAGAACGGACCCTCGGCGCCGGTGTTCGGCTGAACCCGTTCCAGCTCGGCCTCGCAGCCTCGCTCGACTACGCCGAACTCGTGGTGACGAAACGACCGAACGTCGCCGTACTGTGCACGGGCGACGAGCTGCGCGCTCCGGGCAGCTCCGGGGCGCCTGGCAGCATCCCCGAAAGCAACGGCGTGGCGCTGGCAGCCCTGGTGCACGCGGCAGGCGGCGTGCCGCATCTATGCGCCCCCACCAGCGACGCTGCCGACGCGACGCGGCGCGCCCTCGAAAACGCCCTCCGCCTGGCAGAGGTCGTGGTCACGTGCGGCGGAGTGAGCGTGGGAGATCGGGACATCGTCAAGGGCTGCTTCGAGGCACTCGGGGTGACCACCGTGTTCCACAAGGTCGCCATCAAGCCCGGCAAGCCGCTCTACTTCGGCAAGCTCGGCCACCAGCGGCTCCTCGGTCTGCCCGGCAACCCGGCGTCGGCGCAGGTGACCTTCTCGCTGTTCGGGCTCCCGCTCCTGCGTGCCCTGCTAGGGATTCGGGAGCGTTTGCCGCTTCGCACCAGCGCTCGGCTCACCCGGGCGATTCAACAGAAACCAGGCCGGCGCACGTTCTGCCGAGCCATGCTCGAAGCGGATCGAGTGACACCGCTCGACAATCAGGCCTCGGGCGCGACGACCGCGATGGCCTGGGCCAACGCCCTGATCGTGGTCTCCGAGCACGCGTCGCGGTGCGAAGCAGGCTCCCCGGTCGAAGTGATCCCCTTTGCGGAACTGTACAAGTGAACGTCGGGCTCGTCGGCATCTTCGTGGGGGGTAAGAGCACGCGCATGCAGGGGCGCCCCAAGGGGCTGCTCGTCGCGCCGGGCTCACCGCTCACTCTGGTCGAACGGCTCGCCGCGCTCGCCCAGCACACGCTGCCCGCCGCCCGGGTGGTGCTGGTGGGACGGCACCCTGCCTACGACGGCGTCGTGTTGCCGCAGCTCCCCGATCGGGGCGACGCGGGCGCAGGTCCGCTCGCGGGTCTTGCCGCCCTGTGCCACGAAGCCGCGCGCCTTGGGACCGGCGAGGTGCTGTGCCTGGCCTGCGACCTGCCCTACATCGAGGCAGCGTTGCTCGAACGGCTCGCCTGCCACGCACCCGATCAGCCGGCGGTCGCGGCCCGTGTCGACGGGCGCTGGCAGCCGTTCTTCGCGCGCTACCGCAGCGACGCCGCGACGCCGGTGATCGCCGCGCGGCTCGCGTCGCGCCGGCTCGGCCTCTACGGCGTGCTCGACGAACTCGGCGCGGCGGCGTTGCCGATCGACGAAGACGAGGCGCGACAGCTCCGCGATTGGGATACGCCCCAAGACGTGAGCTCGGACTAGCGCGCTGCCCGCGCCGCCAAGCGCGCGCGATACTCGCGGACCGCGCGGGTCATCGGCCGGATGTCGACGAACTCGAGGAGCTCGGCCAGGTCGATACCCGCCAGAAGCTGGCTC
Source organism: Polyangiaceae bacterium (assembly GCA_025937785.1). GTDB lineage: Bacteria > Myxococcota_A > Polyangia > Polyangiales > Polyangiaceae > JAICQQ01. Next base: position 7,751 of record JAICQQ010000055.1, on the reverse strand, counting down.
GCAGCGATCGCGCGGTAGCGTTCGCCGTCCAACTCGTGCACCGAAATCGCGCCACGCTTCCAGAACCAGACCTCGCGCACGCGAAGCTTTCGGTAAATCTCGAGCTTGTCGATGCTACCGCTGGTCCAGATGATCTCGATGGCCAGATCGCAGCGCTTGGGCTCAGCGCTGTCACCGAGCACGTAGCACTCGTCGGGCTCGATACCGCGCTGGCTTTCCTTGTCCTCGTGCGTCCAAGATCCGTAGGGTGTAATATCGACGCCCTTCTCGATGCACCAGGCCTCGACGAGACAACCGATCATGGACTTGGCGGCTTCGTGAGTCTGCGACGGGCTCATGAGTTCCAGCACCCCCTCCAGGTACGCGACGCGAGGGACGCTGCTGTCGCCCTTCAGCTCGAGCACGCGCTGAAAATCAGCCCAGGTCGCGTTGCGCAGCACCACGATGCTGTCTTGTTGCAGCTCTGGCGGGGCTGGGAGCGGTAGGGCCGGTTGTGCCATACCCCGCGAGGGTACCACAGCCGCCAGAGAACGTCAGGCGGCGCGGCGGCGACGCGCAGCGATCACGCCGGCTGCGAGCGCCAGGAGCGCGAGGGACCAGCCGCCGGAGTTGGGTGCGGCGACACGGCAACTGCACCCGCTGGTCTCCGACGCGGGGCGGGCGCTGCCGCCGGAGGTGCCGCTGCCGTTACCGTTCGACGGGCTGGTGCTCGAGGCAGCGGTGCTGATGCCGTTGATGTTGTTGCCGCCGTCGATCGAAAAGGTGCCGCCGGAACCGGAACCGGAGCTGGTGTTGCCAGTGACCGGATCGCTGCAGCTGCCGTTCATGCACACGCCGCCGCCGGGGCACACCACGCCCTCGCACGCGTCGACACATTGCCCGAGTTGGCACACGAGCCCGCCGTCGCAGACCACGTCGTCACACGCCGAATCGATGCAGCGACCGTCGGCAGCGCAGGTGAGACCGGCGTCGCAGCCGCGGCAGGAACAGTTCGAGAGACACAAACCGCGGTCGCAGACTCTGCCCGCCGGACACTCGATGCCGGCGCACGGATCCACGCAACGCCCGAGCTGGCACTCTTGCCCCACGGGACAGGTGACCCCTTCGCAGGCGCCCACGCAGACGCCTTGACGACAGGCCTCACCCGCCTCGCACACCACCTCGGCGCACGCGGCGTCGATGCAGATGCCTTGGCTGTTGCAAGCGAAACCGACTTCGCACGCGAACTCGCCACCCCCGCAGGGTTCGACGCACGAGCCCTTGTCGCACACCAGACCCTCGGAGCACAGGCCTTCGCCATCGTCAACCGTGCCGTTGCAATCATTGTCGACGTTGTCGCAGATCTCGGCGCCTGGCTGGATGATGGGGCGGCACATGCCGGTCTGCCCTTCGGCGGCGCAATCGGTGCGCCCGAGCGAACACGCGCCGAGCAGCCCGGTGTCGCAGGAGTCGCCACCGCCCTCGCAACCGAGACCCGTCACGTAGAACACGAAGTCATTGAAGTCGCCGTCGTTGGTGGCCGTGTCTCCCTGTACACCCGTCTGCTTCCAGTCCGCCTCGGACATCGGTAGATCTTCGAACGCCAGGTAGAACCCTTCCGGATCCACGGTGGATTGGTACACCAGCGTCGTTACCCAAGCCTCACCGCTCGCGTTCTTCTGGTTCTGGCCGCGCAGCGAGAACTTGCTCTCCGTGCACTTGCCGCTGTTTGGGTTACCGATGACGGCAAACCCCACTTGGCCTCCCCGATAGTCGGGATCCTCTTGGATCGCTCCGGCGTCGAAAACCAGCGGCTGCCAGCCCTCGCAGTTGAGCCGCCGAGGGGCCACGTTGTCCCAAGCCAACGGGCAGAATCCGTCCGTCTTCGGGTCACAGTTTTGATCGCGACAGTCGAGGTCCTGGAACAAGTCTGAAGGGATGAACTCGTGGATCTCGCCCGGGGCTGGAGGGGTCGTACTATTCGGATCGTCGATGTTGTACCAACCAAAAGCGACCTGACAGTTGCCCCCCAAGAGCAGAAGCTGCCCCGTGAAGCCGCACTGCGGCGAGAAATGGCCGGGCTCGGTTCGGGCATCCGCCACGGGATCGAGCGTTTCGCCACGCCACTTGAACAGACCTTCGAGCGTGATCGCGTCGCCGTTTTCGAACGTCGGATAAAAGTCGCCGAAGGTGAGCATCTCGTTAGAGATCTCGTTCCCGTCAGCGTCCCAGTTCACCGGGGTGTCGACGTTCCATCCCCACGAGTTGGTGACCAGGTTCAACTCCGACTCGCCCACAGGCTGTGGCAGCGGTGTCTGGGCTGCGTCGGTCTGAAAGACCTGCGCAACCGCCCCGTGGCTCATCAGACCCAACGCCACCATTGTCGCCAAGGGCGACCACAACTTTAGTTTGCCGACCATGCGTCGCTCGCTCCGTTCGCTAAGCTGTTCAGCACTGCAGGCGGGTCGCCTGGGCTTCGCAAGTGGAACAGTGTACCAGAAAACGCGAGGGCGGCTGTCGCACCACGATAAATTCGGGAGCGACTGGGACTTATACGCCTTTGTCATCGGAAAGCGCGCGGCAACCATGGTTGGCAGATGAGCGTGAGCAGTGAGCGCGCCGCCCAAAATGACAACTTGCGACCTCTCAAATCGCTCAAGGTCCGACGCCGCCATCTGGCGAGCCGTGGCCACCGGTGCGCGCGTCTTCCCAACCCACCCAATACGGACCGTCGGGGCCGTGCTCCCGCTTCCAGATCGGCACCTCCGTCTTGATGCGGTCGATCAAGAGCTGACACGCGGCCAGCGCCTCACCGCGGTGGGCGGACGAGGCAGCACACACCACCGCTATGTCTCCGACCTCGAGCCGACCGACGCGATGCAGCGCGGCCAGCGCCACGCCCGGGATTTCTCGCTGGATCTGCTCGGCGACCTGACGCATCTGCTTCTCGGCCATGCCCTGGTACGCCTCGTAGTCGAGCAGCGTGACGCGTTGCCCCTGGTTCTGGTCGCGCACGGTGCCCACGAACGTGGCAATACCGCCCACGCTCGGACCGCTCACGGCGCGGATCGCTTCGCTCGGATCGAGCGGGGTCGCGCGCACCTCGAACAGCCCCGTCGCGTTCGCCTGCGCAGTCATCGTCGAAAGCCTCCGCTCTTGCCGCCCGACTTTTCGAGCAAGCGCGTGGGCCCGACCAGCATCGCGCGATCGATGCCCTTGAGCATGTCGTAGATGGTGAGCGCCGCGGTGCTCGCTGCGACCATGGCCTCCATCTCGACCCCAGTACGATCGATGACCTCGGCCTCGGCCCGCACGACCACGCGGCGGTCGCTGGGCACGAGCTCCAAGCGAACCTCGCACCGCACCAGGCTGAGCGGATGGCACAAGGGAATCAGCTCCGCCGTCTTCTTGGCAGCCATGATGCCGGCGATGCGGGCCGTAGCGAGCACGTCGCCCTTCTCGGTCTCGTGCCCCGCGAGGGCTGCGAACGCCTGCTCGCTCATGCTCACCCCACTTTCCGCGAGCGCACGTCGCAGCGTCGGCTGCTTCGCCCCGACGTCGACCATGCGCACCTCGCCGCTCGCCGCGAGGTGACTCGAAAGCCCGCTCGCGCCGACGATCTCGGCGTAGGCCTGGGCGAACCGCTGGACGCGCCCTCGACCGGCGATCTTGGCGAGCGCATACCGGTCGAGAGGCGCGAGCGCGGCCCAGGTCGCCGCGCTGAGCAGCTGGCCCGCAGTCAACAGCGCGATCACGCTCGGCGGCACCGCGGCAGCGCTAGGCTCCGCCGCGTCGACGGGTTCGCGGTCGACTCGAGCGCCGTCGAGTAGCTCGCGCACCGCGGCTGGGTTCAGCTCGGGAACGCTGCCCAACTCGCACAACTCGCGGCGCGCGCCGACAGGCAGCTGTTGCCAGCTGGCCAGCGAGATCTTGGCTCCTGTGCCGTCGAGTGCGCGCCGTGCACACAGGGGCAGTAGCTTCAACGAGTCGTCGATTTCTTCGAACGCATACACTTTCACGGGGCACATCGCTCCAGGTTTGGCATCGGACCCATCCTAGCCTAACGTGTGAGGGTGCTCGCGGTCGAGTCGACCTCCTTCAAAAGTCTCTTCGTGGCAGCGCTCGCGCTGGGCTCTGCTTGTTCCGGGCGCCAGACTGATACGAGCGAGCCCCTGCGCGCGCACTGTTCGGAACGGCTCGCGGGCGAGGCTCCCAGCCTCGAACCCGCGGCGCCCGCCGAGCTCCCGACCTCGCAGCTGGTGGTCAGCGGTCATGTGACGGAAGCCGAACTTCTGGCGCGGATCGCGGCGCAGATCCCAGGCACGCTGGCGCACGAGAAAGATCGCCACATCGGGGCTCCGGGCCGGGTGACCTACACCGTGACGCGCGGCGCGCTCGACGCCAGCCTGAAGAACGGCACGTTACACGTGACCACGCTCGCCAATGCCCAGATCGAGGTGTGCAAGCCGCTGGGCCCGTTCTGTGTCACGTACGGTCGCTGCCAGCCCGTGCTGGCCACGACCGTGTCGCTGCCACTCGCGCTGAGCGCCGACTTTGGCTATCCGGAGCTCAGCACCAGTGTGCGTGCGCAACGAGGTTGTCAGATCGCAGGCTTCGACGTCACGTCGCGCCTCACGTCACTGGCACAATCGAACCTCGACGCGATCGAGAAACGCATCGAGCGTTCGCTCCCGCCCCTGAAGCCATGGGCCGAGCGCGTGTGGCAGCTCTCGCAGAACCCACTCTTCCTCGATGCGCGCCACTGCTTGCGCGCCACCCCCAAGCGCTTCGTGCAAGCTCCCGCCAAGGAAAGCAGCGCTGGGTACGAGGTCGGCGTAGGCGTCGAGCTCGGCGTAGAACTCACGACCGCGTGCGATCGAAATGTGGCGCCGGTATCCCTGGCCCCGCTGGCGACCGAGCCGGCGTTCGCGGAACAGCCGGCGCTACGCGTGGCTCAACGTGTCGATGTCGCCAGCGCCACGAAGCAGCTCAGCGAAAGCGCTCGCGGAGAATTCGGCGACGGAGAAAAGATCGAACGCGTGACGCTGCACACGGCATCGATCGCCGGCCGAAACCGTGTCGTGATCGAAACGGAGCTGAGCGGCGCCACCTGCGGCACCTCCTGGCTCGTGGCCAGCCTGAAGCCGGCGCCCGCGGGAGGCCTGGCGCTCACCGACGTCAGCTTCCTCGACGCGGACGCGCCCGCGAGTCTCGGCGCCCTGCCGCAGGCCCTGAGCGCGCACGGCAAGATGACTACGGAGTTTCCGTTCGAAGACGTGGCCAAGCGCCTGAACCAGCTGCTCGAGTCCGCGGCCGCGTTCACCGACGAGCGGCTCACGCTCACCGTTGCCGTCGGCCCGCCCCAACTGACTGCGCCGGTCGTCACGCAAGGAGGGGTGCTCGTCGTCGCAGAGCTGCCGACCGTCGCGCAGCTGAGCTTGCGCGAAACGCCGCGTTAGCTGGCCGGAGCTCTCCGTTCGAGGTAACGTTGCCCTTGTCCTCGTGAACCAGCCGCTGCCCACCGTCGCCCCCAGAGATCAGCTCGATCGGCCGCTCCGCGACTTGCGGATCAGCGTCACGGACCGTTGCAATTTTCGCTGTCGCTACTGCATGCCCAAAGAAGCCTTCGGCCCCGGCTTCCGCTTCCTGCCCAAGAGCGCGATCCTGAGCTTCGAAGAGATCACGCGCGTCGCCGGCGTGTTCGTCGGACTCGGCGTGAAGAAGCTGCGCATCACCGGGGGCGAGCCGTTGCTCCGGCGCGAGCTCCCCGTGCTCGTCGCGTTGCTCCGCGACTTTCGCTGCGACCTTTCGCTCACCACCAACGGTTCGCTGCTCGAAGAGCAAGCCGGGGCCTTGCGAGAGGCAGGGCTCGATCGGCTCACGGTGAGCGTCGACAGCTTGGACCCACGAACCTTCGAGGCCATCACGGACGCCGGCAACTCACTGGCTCGGGTGCTGCGAGGGATAGAAGCCGCTGAGCGTTGCGGCTTTCAGAGCATCAAGATCAACACCGTGGTCAAGCGCGGCGTGAACGAGCACGAGCTCGTGGACATCGCACGCCACTTTACCGGCCGCGGTCACACGGTACGTTTCATCGAATTCATGGACGTCGGCCAAACCAACCGCTGGTCTCGACGCGACGTGGTCAGCGCAGACGAGATGTTGGCCATGCTCGGGAACGCCTTCGAGCTCACGCCGGTCGAAGCCAGCTACCGCGGCGAGGTCGCGCGCCGGCATCGCATCGCGGGTTCCGCAGCAGAAATCGGCTTCATCACCAGCGTCAGCCAGCCCTTCTGTGGGCATTGCACGCGGGCGCGACTTTCGGCGAGCGGGATGCTGTACACCTGCCTGTTCGCCAGTCAGGGCACCGATGTCGGCGCGCTGCTCCGCGCCGGGGCGACGAACGACGAACTCGAGGCGGGCATCGCCGACGTCTGGCAGCGTCGGGCCGATCGCTACTCCGAGCTTCGCTCGTCGACGCCCGGTCCTCGGCGCCTCGAAATGTCGTACCTCGGGGGCTGACACGGGTGAGCTGGCTGGGGGTCAAGCGCCGGGCCGCGGTCATCGCGGCTGCCCTGTGGGTCGGCTCGTGCGGAGCTCCGCCGCCGCCCGACGCCCCCGCGCCTCCAGTGTTGGGACCAGGCACCGGCAGCACCGGTGCGGCGCACGCGTCCGCGGCTCCTAGCGAGAGCGAGCCCCCCGCCGCGGCCGAACCAAGCGCCGCCGAAGTGACGCCGAGCGAGGTGGGCGAGCCTCCCGTTGCGCACTTCGAGGCTCTGCCCGTCACCGGTCACCTCGACGCCGTCGTGGCGTTGCCGGCCGCGAGCGGGCGCCAACCCGTTCTGTTTGCGACCCACGGTGCGGGCGGCGCTCCCGAGCCCCACTGCGCTGCGTGGCGCCACCGACTCGGTGAGCGCGGCATCGTCGTGTGCCCGCGCGGCGCGATGGTCAACCGCCTGGTGGGCGCCGGTGCCGGCTTCTATTATCCCAACCACTTCGCGCTGGAGAAGGAGGTGCTCGCCACCCTCGAGAGCTTCGAGGCCACGTACCCCACGCGGATTCTTCCAGAGAGCTACGTCTACGCTGGCTACTCCCAAGGCGCGACCATGGGTGCCCTGATGCTGCCGGCACACGCCGGTCGCTTCAAACGCGTGCTCCTGGTCGAAGGTGGCTTCGACGCCTGGGCACTCTCGAGCGCCCGCCTCTTCGCTCGCAGCGGCGGCGAACGCGTGGCTTTCGTCTGCGGCGTGGCCAGCTGCAATCGAGGCGCGGAGAAGAGCGTGCAGCTCCTCGCACGCGGCGACCTGCTGGCTCTCAGCCGGTACGCGCCCGGCGCCGGCCACACCTACCTGGGCGCCGTCGCCGATCGCATCGAAGAAGCCTTCGGGTGGCTCGTCGAGGGCCACCCCGGCTGGCACCCTGCAGCCCCTCCGGGCTAACGGCCCTCCGTTCCACGCCGCAAACCCCTCGGCGGTGCAGGAAACTCGGCCTCGCGAGTCATGCTTTCTGTTGTTAGCCAAATATGAAATAGGAATGGAAACTGGAAATGCGTACTGAACGTCGGACCGGGGCCCGGCGTCTGCTACGCTACCGAAGCCAGGTCATTCCTACAGCCTGTCCCTGAATTGGTGCGGCCCGTGAACGTGAACGTGAACGTGTGCGTGCCCGTGCCCGAGAAGTCGAGGAAAGAGCTATCCATGGCGGTCGAAGTGTGTTCCATGGGTAGGCCAGCATGGTTAGACAGCAGCTGGACGAGGGGCAGTGGCAGAAGG
>JAICQQ010000420.1 GCA_025937785.1 Polyangiaceae bacterium | reverse complement strand
CTAAGGCCTCGGGCCGAAATTAGGTGTCAACTTACGCTCGTTTCCGCGCCATGGTAGTGATCACCGCAAGAGGACGCGGAGGCCGCAGAGGATGGGAGTAAGCGACCTCACGGAAAAAATTATCGGGGCCGCAATGGCTGTGCATCAAGAACTTGGTCCAGGCTTGCTGGAGTCCACGTACGAGGCGTGCATGGCCTTCGAGCTGGTTGAACGCGGCCTGAGCGTCGACCGTCAAAAGCCTCTCCCCGTCGTTTATCGCCATGTCCGGATCGACTGCGGTTACCGGATTGATCTGCTCGTCGAAGATTTGGTCATCGTTGAACTCAAAGCTGTAGCCGAACTGCGGCCCATTCACGAGGCACAGGTGCTTTCCAACCTCAAGCTCTGTGGCCGTCACGTTGGCCTGCTGATCAACTTCAATGTGAAGCTTTTCAAGAGTGGCATCCGCAGGCTCGTCAACGAGCTTTCCGAGTAAACCCTCGGCGTGCTCTGCGAACTCTGCGGTGAGTCCTCCCACTTCAGCAAGTTGGCAAAGTAACTTCGATCACTGTCCTACGCGCTGGGGGTCGCCCGCGTGAGGCCATAGCTCAGGTCGATGCCGTTCAGCTTCGCGAGGGTTCCGTCGGTCTGGCGGGTCAGGCTCGTAGCTAGCGTCTCGCGTTGGATACTGGCGGCATGTTCCTCGAGCGCGGCCAAGAGCTCGGCGTCGGCGCTGTCATAGCTGAGCGCGATGCGGTCGGTGACCTCGAGCCCGGTTTCCTTCCGGGTATTCTGCACCAAGCTGATGAACTCGCGTGCTAGCCCCTCGCGGCGGAGCGGCGCGTCGATGTGGGTGTCGAGCACCACCGTGATCTGGCCATCCGTGGCCACCGCCGTGTCCTGGACCGCCTTGCGTTGCAGGATCACATCGTCGATGGTCAAGGCCTCGCCCGCCACGCTCACGCTTTCACCCGCCTCGAGCCGTTCGACCTCGGCGAAGCCCCACTGGCCCAGAACCGGAGAAATGTCCTTGAGCTTCGAGCCGCAGCGCTTGCCGAGCGTCTTGAAGTTCGGCTTCACGCTGACCGAGGTGAACGCGCTCTCGTCGGCTTCGACCGCGATCTGCTTCACGTTGAGCTCGTCTTCGATGAGCTCGCGGGCGCTTTCGACCTGCGCCCGCAGCGTGGGGTCACGGTGCACCACCGTGAGTTTTCCGAGCGGTTGACGGACCTTGATGCGATGGTCCTCGCGCAGCTTACGGCCGAGAGCCACGACGGCGCGCACGCTCTGCATGCGGGCTTCGAGCTCGCTGTCGATGAGCGAGCGATCGACCTCCGGGTAATCACAAAAATGTACGCTCGCCGGCGCCGCCACATCGACCTCACGCACCAGGTGTTGGTACACGGTCTCGGTCAGGAAGGGCATGAACGGCGCCAGCGTCTTGGCGAAGGTCACGAGCACTTCGTACAGGGTGGCGTACGCGCAGGCCTTGTCCTGGTCATCCTCCGATTTCCAGAAGCGCGGGCGCGAGCGCCGGATGTACCAGTTCGTCAGGTCGTCGATGAAGCTGACCAGCCGCGGCACCACGTTGTACAGGCGATAGCCCTCCATTTCGCGGTTCACGTCGTGGATCAGGCTCTGCAGCACACTCAAGACCCAGCGATCGATGTCGGGACGACTGGCCACGGGCGGGCGTAAGGCGCTCCGAGGGTCGTAGCCGTCGACGACCGCGTAGGTGTTGAAGAAGCATAGACTATTCCAATACGGCAAGACGACCGTGCGGACGATCTCTTTCAAGCCGCGCTCGCTGAAGCGGAGCGGTTCGCCCTTCACCACGGGTGAGTCGATCATGTAGGCGCGCAAGGCGTCGGCGCCGTAGCTGTCGAGCACGTGATTCGGATCGGGGTAGTTCTTCTTGCTCTTCGACATTTTCTGGCCGTCTTCGGCCAGGATCATCCCGTTCACCACCACGTTCTGAAATGGTGTGCGCCCGAACAGTGAGGTGCCGAGCACGAGCAGCGTGTAGAACCAACCGCGCGTCTGATCGAGGCCTTCGGCGATGAAGTGCGCCGGGAAGAATGCCGCAAAGCGTTCCGCGTTTTCGAACGGATAGTGTTGCTGGGCGTACGGCATCGAGCCGGACTCGAACCAGCAATCCAGCACCTCCGGGGTGCGACGGTAGGTCTTGCCGTCTTTCTGGATCAGCACCTTGTCGACGATGTGCTTGTGCAGATCCGTGACGCGCACGCCGCTCAGCGCCTCGAGCTCCGCGATCGAGCCCACGCACAGGACGTCGTCCGGATCCGCTTCGTTGATCCAGAGCGGGATGCACGAGCCCCAGAAGCGATTGCGGCTGATGTTCCAGTCGTTCGCGTCCTTCAGCCAGTTGCCGAAGCGTCCTTGCCCGACCGCGGTGGGGACCCAATGAACCGTGTCGTTCTGCGCCACGAGTTCGTCGCGCAGATCGGCGACCTTGACGTACCAGGCGTCGATGGCGCGATAGATGAGCGGCGTGTCCGTGCGCTCCTCGAACGGATAGCTGTGGACGATCGTGCTTTGCTGCACCAGCTTGCCGTGCTCTTTCAGCCAGCGGATCAAGCCCTTGTCGGCGTCTTTGCAGTTTTGTCCGCGGAACTCGGGCACCGCGTCGGTGAAGTTGGCCTCGGCGTCGAGCGGATCGACGAGCGTGATGCCCGCAGCCTTGCAGATCCGAAAATCGTCTTCACCGTACGCGGGGGCGATGTGCACGATGCCCGTGCCGTCTTCGGTGGTGACGAAGTCGTCGAGCAGCACCACGAAGCTCTTCGGGTGGTCTTGGAAGTACGGGAACAGGGGTTCGTACTGAAGGCCGCGCAGCGCCGTCCCCTTGATTTCGGCGGCGACCGTGAAGCTGGTGCTGTCCTTGTAGTAGGCGGCGAGCCGCGCCTTCGCGAGAACGTACGACGCCCCGTCGCCGTGGTCTTTGACGACGACGTAGTCGATGTCGGGGCCGACGCAGAGCGCCAGGTTGCTCGGTAGCGTCCACGGCGTCGTCGTCCACGCCAGGAAATAGACGTCGCCAGCTGCTCCCGGCAGGGCGGCAGGCTCACCTTTGGCGCGAAAACGCAGGGTGATGGCCGGGTCCTGCACCTCTTTGTAGTTTCCTGCCTCGAAGTTCGAGAGCGGGGTCGTCAGCTTGTAGCTGTAGGGCATGATCCGGTGCGACTTGTAGACGCGGCCTCTGTCCCAGAGCTGCTTGAAGACCCACCACACCGTTTCCATGAACTCGGGGTCCATGGTCTTGTAGTCGTTGTCGAAGTCGACCCAGCGCCCCATGCGCGAGACGGTCTTGCGCCATTCGGCGACGTAGGTCTGCACCATCGAGGCGCACTGCTGATTGAACACGTCGACGCCTCGCTCCAAGATTTGCGAGGTACCCACGAGCCCCAGCGCATCTTGTGCCAGAGCTTCGATGGGTAGGCCGTGGCAATCCCAGCCGAAGCGCCGCTCGACACGGTGCCCGCGCATGTTCCAGTAGCGCGGGATGATGTCCTTGATGGTTCCCGCCAGGAGGTGCCCATAGTGGGGCGTCCCGGTCGCGAACGGAGGACCGTCGTAGAAGACGTACGCCTGCCCCGCGTCGCGTCTCCGGTTCGACTCGTGAAATGCGTCGAGTCGCTCCCAGAGCGCGAGAATCTCCCGCTCCATGCCAGGGAAGTCGGCTTGCGAGGGCAGTTTCGAAAACGGGCGCGAGGGGGTCATGCCGAGCCACTTAGCAACGCTCGCCGTCGCTGTCAGCTGCCCCCGTCAGCGCTCGGTGTTTTGTGCGGTCCGTCCCAGTGTCTTGTCTCCATAGTGCGTCCCGAAATTCGCGCGGCCCGGCCTCTACGAGGCCACGCGAATTTCGGACTCTGGCGTCCTATCGAGACTAGGAAAGCGTTATTTATTTTCGTG
>JAICQQ010000190.1 GCA_025937785.1 Polyangiaceae bacterium | reverse complement strand
GACACCCCCGGCAGCTTCGACGTGGTGGCCGACATGGACCGACCCGACGAACCCGCGCTCTGGGGCCGCCTCGACGTCCGGCTGGCCCCTTTCAGCGGCGAGCTCTAGCAGCAAGCGCGTCGACGAAGGTGGCGTCGACGATGGCGGCGTCGACGACAGCGGCAGCACCGAAGCCCGTTCCGCGCGCTCGAGCGTCGCACGTATGCCGTCGGCATGCTCCAAGAGTTCGTCGAACGACAGCGCCCCACTCCGAATCGCCACGAGTTCGTCAGCGTCGTCGCGACGGACGTGGAGCTCGGCGGTTTCGAGCACCTCGACTCCCATGCGCATCAGCCGCACCAAGTGCATGGCGTGTTTCGCGTCGTAACCGTACTTCCGTTCGAGTTCGGCGCGCCGCGGGTTTCTCTGGCGCTTCCACGTCTGATAGGCGTTCCACTGTTGCATGGCGGCGCGGCACTTCTTTTTCGCTGTTGAGCACAGCCACGACCTCGGCCGGAAGCTGAAGTGCGTGTTTGGCTACGGCTCGCACTCGATCGTGGAGCTTTGCGTAGCGGGCAGCGAGCACATCGCGGTAGAAAACGTCCATGCGCTCTTGAACTGCGATACGCGTCGACTTGGGCATGTCGTGCGCCAGACCTCCTACAGTTGCTCCGCATTCATGCTGCGTTGGATGTTCGCATTTCAGTAGCAAAGCCCAAGGGCCGGGCGCCGAATCTTCACGCCGCAGGAGCGAGAAACCACGTTACAGTGAGCCGATGAAACCCGATGCACCGCAGACGAAAGGCTTCCGCCGCTTGCCGCCCGTTTCGGAGTTCGCGCGTAAGAAGAGACATCCAGACTTCGGCACATTCGACCCCGATGATCTCGAGCTGTTCCACCAAGGTTATCCTGACCTAGTTCTGCTCGACGACAACCACTCGCACAACGAGGACGTCGACCGTTGGGTCGAAGCAGCAGCTGGTGCGGTCGACGCTTTGTACACGGTGGTTTGGCCCACCGAAGTCGCGATGGCGTACGTTCATACCTATCCGACAGAGCCGAGAGACGATGGCGAGTTGAACCCGGAGTTCTCCGCGAAACTGAAAGCTTTCCATCAAGTCGAGTCGAAGTTGCCCACGCTCGACTGCGCGCGGACGTTGCTGCGCGCGTTCATCCCCGGCGACGACGTCTATTCGTCATGGAAGGCACCGCCCGCCTTTTACATCCTCGAGCACTTCCTCGGGCCAGAAGCCGTGGCCTCAGCCATCCTCGAGCGGTTCGGAGAGTTCGACGACGACGAATGGGCAGAGGAAGACGACTACGACCACGCGCGGATCCTGCTCGAAGTGCTTGGCTTCTTGCTGCTCCGGATGCCTGACGACGCACGCGGGCGCGTGGTCAGTGCGATCGCAGAGCTGGTTCGGGGGCGACCGGCGTCGGACCGGCTCACGAGGCATCTCCGATACCTTCCGGACCAGCCCATCGCTCTTTCGATGGACGAGTACTCGAGCTTGGAAGGCCCCTGGTTCATGGGGGATCTGTCCGTGTCGTCCGAGCAACGATGGCACCGCTTGGAGCGCCGAGGCGCGTCAGCCGTGAGCGTCCGCGCCCTATATCTCGACGGCCTGGCTCGGATGAACGACGCGGACCTGTCAGTGTTGCTCGACGGGATTTCCAGAGCGTCGATGCTGACGCAGATCGACACCTTCGGGCGCATCAAGCACCCTTCCACCGTGCGCAGAGTACTCAGCTTCGGCAGGTTCCAATCGATGCTGAAAGAGGTGCTCGCCTGGAAGCAGGCCCACGCGGAGTACGTGGACGAGGTGCTGCCGATGTTCGCGAAGGATGCGTGCGTACAGTTGGGCGTGCAGGGCCTGTCTGGGACTGGCAAGCCCATCGAGAAGGCCGCAGATCCGATGGCGGCTACCGAAAAGCTGCTCGAAGCAGTCGAAAAGCAGTTACCCGACGCGCTTGACAGCCAAGTAAAGGTCACCGCGCTAATCCAGGCTGCCGCGGACGAGGCCCGCGAGATCGCGCGCCTCGACGGACAAGACTATCCGGAGGTCTACTTCACGGCACTGTGGCCCGAGTTCCCGTTCTCGCTCGAGCTCACCGACGCTCAATACGAACTGCTCTCGAACGCCTACGAGACAGTGATCCTGCGGGGGTGAGTCAACGCTGCTCCCGGGTGGCCCGTCTGCTTCTGGGTTGCGGAAGCGTTTCCGTACCCGGATCGTGCCTGGCATCACACGACTTGGAGACTGACTCACCTATGGCGGCCTTCGTGCGCGAGGGCGAGGGCACCCGGGCCTTCGCTCTCGACCAGTGTCGGATTTGCCCCCCGCAAACGCTCAGCGGCTCCTTGAATGCCCGTAGTTCGCGGAAGTTGCTGAGCTCTTGGAACCTCACTCTATGCTTCGGCTGTACGATTCAGCCGTAGCCGCAAGTCTCGGCTCGTGCTTGCTCCGCTCGAGCGCCGGCAAGCCATCAGCGACGTCCTAAGCGCCAACTCAGTTATCGCCGACTCGACGAGCACACGTTCATGCGACGGATCACTCACGCGCTCGCTTCGATCTCGATCCGACGCTCGCCAGTCGACGCTGTCAGACGCACGGTACGCGTTCGCAAACGTTCTCATCGCGTCGGTTGCTTGCTGAACGATGGCTTCCGAGTGTGCTACGCTGCGCGCGTGAGCCAAAACTTCCGGCTCGCCCAGCGAGGCCTCTCATGAGTGACGCGCGCAATGTTTCACAATTCGTTCAGGTTTGTGCCCGCGCGCTGCTCGGTCTGGGCCTCGTGGCGAGCGGCATCTTCGCCTGCAGCAGTACCGACGATCCTGGCTCGACCTTCGACACTGGTGCGGGGGGCACGAGCGGCAATTCGACGAGCACGTCGATGGGCGGCGCCTCGACGATGACAGCTACGACGTCGTCGCTTCCGCCGGTAGGTGTCGCCACCAACGGAGTGATCGTCACCGATGGCGGCTGCGGACCCGTCAGAACCTGCGCCGAGCTCGGCTGGGAGTGTGGCTATACCATCGACGCTTGTGGCCGCGAGATCGACTGCGAGGCCGAAGGCCTGGTCTGCGGCGCCAACGAGCTCTGCAGCGGTGTCCCCACCGCGTGCGTCCAGCGTCCCGGCCCAGACTGCCCGGTGTGCGAAGGGCTGCCCGAGTGCCCGGATGAAAACGCAATCACCCGACTCGAAGGGCGTGTCATCACGCCCGGTCGTTCCGACACGGACGTCGGCAATCAGGTGGGCGTGCCGAACGCCGTGGTCTACATCCCGGTGAACTTGCCCGGCACTGCCTTGCCCGCCATCCCCACCGGTATCCCGGCCGACGGCGAGAGCTGCGATCGCTGCGAGGACCAGATGCTCGGCGACGTGTTGGTCGGAGCCATCACGGACGCCACCGGCAAGTTCGTGCTCGAAGGCCGCATCCCGGTCGGCGTCGAGTTCATGCTAGTGGTGAAGGCCGGTCGTTTCCGGCGCGTGATCACCCACTCTCTACCGGCCGAAGCAGCTTGCACGACCACGAGCTTGTCGACGACGCTCCCGGAAAACCCCGTACGTCTACCGCGCAGCATGACGGACGGCGACCAGGTCAACATTCCGCGCATCGCCGTCAGCACTGGGCAGATCGACGCGATGGAGTGCGTGCTCGAAAAGATGGGCCTCGACCATGCGGAGTTCTCGAATCCGGGTGCAGACGGCTCGGCGGCGCCGCGCGTGCACCTGTATCGTGGGGCAGAAGGTGGCTTCACCGGACCGGGCGGCATGGGACCCGGCGGACCGGGTGGCATGGGCTTCGGCATGACCACCAGCGGCGGCACCACCACGACCGGCGGCATCACGACGGGCGCTGTCGCTACGACCACCGGGGGCGCGACCACCGGCGGCACCACGCCGGTCGGCGAAGGGCTCGGCGCCCGCATCGACGACATGACCCCGCTCGATGCCGAGCTCTACGGCACGACCGCGCGCTTGTTTCAGTACGACATCGTGGTCGCCGACTGCGAAGGCATCGCCTGGGACGGCGGCACGTTCGCGGAGCGCGACGCCAACGGCGGCAACGTGCGCGAGTTCGTCAACCGGGGCGGGCGTATGTTCGCCAGCCACCTGAGCTTCACCTGGCTTCACGAAAACGGCGACGCAGCGTACTCTGAAGCAGATCCGTACGCGACCGGCTTGGGCCCCGCGGCCACCTGGACCACCGCTACCGACACCTCCGACACCGGCGAGGGAGTGATTTCAATCGATCGCCCGGACGCCAGCGAGCGCATCCAAACCTTTGCTGATTGGATGACGAGCGAGGGCATCACTACCGCTCCAGAGTACACGTTCACCATCGCCGAGCCCCGCAGCCAGAACACTGGCCTCGGTGACTTCGCCGAAGAGTTCGTGTACCAGAGCGACGGCAACGAGCGCGTCCAGCAGTTCTCCTTCAACACGCCCTACGGCGCGCCGGAAGAGCTCAGCTGCGGTCGCGTCGCCTACAGCGGGTTCCACGTTTCCGTCGGCGGAGGCGATTCCCCGTTCGCCGACGCCATCTTCCCCGAGCACTGCACGGGCGACCTCACGCAGCAAGAAAAGGTGCTGCTGTTCATGCTGTTCGACCTGGGGGCGTGCGTGGGCGAGGTTCCCCCGTCGCCCCCTTGTATGCCCGTGACCTGCGAAGAGCTCGACACCTGCGGCCGCGCTGCAGACGGCTGCGGCGCTCTGCTCGACTGCGGTGCCTGCCCGCCGCCCGAATGAGCGTGCCGGGCCGCTGCCCTACAGCGTGTTGACAGTTTCAAGATAACTGTCGAGGCTAGCCGGGCGCCCGCTCGTCGTCGTCTCTGAAGTTCACCTTCTTGTCGACGATGAACAGGGGCCGCCGCTTCACTTCGTCGTAGATGCGGCCAACGTACTCGCCCAACAGGCCTAATCCCAACAGCTGGACGCCCGAAAAGAAGCTGACCACCAATACCGTAGTCGACAGCCCGGGAGTCAGCTCGACGCCGAGCACGAACTTCTGGATCACGTACCAAGCTCCGAGCGCGAAGCTGAACAGCGACACCAAAAACCCCACCAGCGACATCATCTGCAGCGGGCGACCGCTGAAACTCACGATGCCGTTGAACCCAATCTTCAACGAGCCCGTGAGCCGATTGTAGTTGCCCCTGCCCGCGAAGCGAGCGTCGCGATCGTATTCGACGAACGTTTGCTTGAAGCCGACGTAGGCCACCAGTCCGCGCAAGAACCCGTGGCTTTCGTTGAGGCGGCGCAGTTCTTCGACGACGCGGCGGGTCATGATCCTGAAGTCGCCGGTGTTGGCCGGGATGCGCACCTCACTGGTTCGATTGATGATCGCGTAGCCGATGTATGAAACCACGCGCTTGACCAGGGTCTCGCCCTTCCTGGACTTGCGCTTCGCGTACACGACTTCGTAGCCCTCCGCCAGCTTCCGGTAGAGCGCCGCGATCAGCTCGGGGGGATCTTGCAGATCAACGTCGATCGCCACACAGGTGCGGCCGGTGCAGGACAGAATGCCCGCCATCGTCGCTGCCGGCTGCCCGAAGCGACGCGAAAAGACCAGGAGCTTGATCGAGGGATTGCGGGCAATCTGCTCGAGGATGACCCCCTCGGTATTGTCGGGGGATGGATCGAGGGCGAAGATGATTTCATAGGCTTCGCCGATTTCTTCCAGCACCGCTTCCGTGCGCTTCAGAAACGGCCCGATGTTCGCCTCTTCCTTGTAAACCGGGACCACGACCGAGATCGACGGAACGGAAGGGTCCGCCGGCGCGGTCGAGGCCGGGTTCATCGCGCCGTGGCTCATGGCCGTCGCCTCGTGCGCGCGCCCTTGCGTTGGTACAGCGCCTGGGCGCCACCGTACGAGAAGCAGTTGTCGGGCATCGTTGCGACGCGGGTGTAGCGCAGACGGAGCAGGCTGCGCAAGGTAGGCGTCATCACACCGGACTCCTTGCTCACGTTCAGCAACCCTACGAGCACGAAAGGCGGCGGATTTCGGTTGATATCCTTGGTGTATTGACGATAGGTCGCCGTAAACTCCCGCCCAAAATAGCCGCTCGCGGCTATGCGGTCTACGGTGTCGCCGGTGTCGACGACCTCACCTCTGTACTCGTCCTTGAACAGGTGTGTCTCTTCGCCGAACACGGGTTCGCCGGCGGTCAGCGCTGCCACCTGCTCCCGGAACGCCAGCGCCCGCACGCGGATGTCTGCGATGGTGCGATAGTACGCCGACAGCTCCGGCCATGGCAGCGCCAAGATGGTGACGGCGAGCAGCGCTAGCTCGGATCGCGTACGCCTGCGCCCGCGCTGGCACAGCGCATGAACCACGAAGATCCAAGCGAAGATGAAGAACTCGAAGAAGTAGTGCAGCCCACCCCCGCCTTCGTTCTTGTAGTAGCCGTAGCAAACCGTGACCCACAGTGCCGCCAGCATCACGAACCACGCGGCGAGCAGCACCGGTTTGCGTCGCTGACGGTACAATGCGAGCACGATCAGCGCGGCGAATGCGACGACCGCACCCAATCGGTTGATCCACAACGCCCGGGGCAGGAGCTGAAATTTGGCTCCCGTGACCACCCCCCAGCCGCTCTCGGCCGAGAAGAAGCCGAAAAAATGGCGATAGTAGCTGGGACCGTCGCCGTTGAGCTCGAAGAAGAAGATCGGCAGCCAGATGGCGGCGAAGCCGACGAAGAAGCACGCGATCGAGAGGCTCGCCCGGTAGAGCGTGGTGGCGCACCATGCCAGCGCTCGCCGGGGAACACTGGTCCCGCGCGGCAGCGGGCGTCGGGGTTCGGTGATCTGTTTGACGAGCACGACGAACTGCAACGCGGCGGGTACGGGGAAATAACGCCACGACACCAGAAACACCACCCCGCCAGCCGCTCCCAAGGCGATCTGCCGCGCCAGATACGCTCGGCTGGACCAGTCTCGGCTAGAGAGAACGAGGAGCTGGTGGGCCAAGACCCCGCACACGGCCATGCCGCACAACGCAGTAGCGTCGGATCGCCCCACGAGTAGCAGGCGGGAGACGTGCAGACAGAGCAGGTACAAGCCGCCGGCCGCGATCAACGCTCCTGGTAGACTCCTGCGAGTCATGACATACGCGGCCCACAAGAACACCCAGGGCGTGAGCAACACGAAGCAGCGCGTGATCACGTGTCCGGGCAGCATCGGTAGCATCGTCGAAAGCCAGGTCTTGAGGACCGGGTCGAGCGGCCCGTGGTTCATGTTGACGAAGGCCACTTGAGTGGGATCGTAAATGTCGACCCCGGCTCGCTTCGCCAGAACGAGAATCCAGAGCGAGCCTTCGCGCAGCTCGATTTCCAGCGGGTTGGTCAGCGCCAGCCACACGAACACCAGGCCCACCATGAACAAGCCACCGGCGACGGCCGTTACTGCGCTGCGCAGCGCGATGGATCGAAGCCTGGCCGAAGGCATGCCGAGCCGCACGGTGGCGTTCGGGGCGCGCAGGGTCGAGACGGTCATCTGTCCTTCCCTAGCTGCGCACCATTGCCTGGTCGCACCCACCGCCCGTTCGGACGTTCCTGACGCCCTTATTCACGGGCGTTTGCCGGCCAAAATGCAAGCCTGTCGCTCCAAACCATCACCCAAGCGCGGAGAATCCACGCTCCATATTGTCTGAACGAGACCCCTCGTGCAACACTACGCGCGGCGGTGCAGTGGGGTTCGACACTCAGTATTAACATCTCATGAAATTCTTTGTTACAGGCGCGGGCGGCTTCATCGGAAGCAACCTAGTCGACCGCCTTTTGTCTGAAGGTCACGAAGTCGTCGGCTACGACAATTTTGCAACTGGGTTCCGCCGCTTCCTCGAGGGCGCGCTCGCGAACCCGCGCTTCACGCTCGTCGAGCGCGACCTGCTGTCGCCCGTGGGTATCGCCGAAGCGATGCGCGGCACGGAGGTCGTATTTCACCTGGCTGCCAACGCCGACGTCCGCTTCGGCACCGAGGCTCCGCGCCGCGACTTGGAGCAGAACACGATGGTCACGTTCAACGTGCTCGAAGCGATGCGAGCAGAGGGCGTGAAACGCATCGCGTTTTCTTCGACGGGCTCGATCTATGGCGAGGCCGCGCAAATTCCGACGCCCGAAGATGCGCCTTTTCCGATTCAAACATCTCTCTACGGTGCGTCGAAGCTCGGGGCCGAAGGCTTCATCGCGGCGTATGCCGAGGGCTTCGGCTTCCAGGCGCACATCTTTCGGTTCGTGTCGATTCTGGGCGAGCGCTACACGCATGGCCACGTCTTCGATTTCGTCCGAGCGCTGCGCCGCGACCCCACCCGTCTCAGCGTGCTGGGGAACGGCAAGCAGCGAAAATCGTACCTCTACGTGCAAGACTGCATCGACGCTATGTTACTCTGCCTCGAGAAAGCCACGGACAAGGTCAACGTGTTGAACCTCGGCACCGACGCCTACTGCGAGGTGCTCGATTCCGTGGGGTGGATCAGCGAGCGGCTCGGCGTCACGCCCACGATTTCGCTGACCGGCGGTGACCGCGGCTGGATCGGCGACAATCCCTTCATCTTCCTGGAGACGCAGAAGGTCCGTGCGCTCGGCTGGGAGCCCAGGCTCAGCATTCGCCAAGGTGTCGAAACCACGGTCGACTATCTGCTCGCCAACCCCTGGGTGCTCGAGGCCCGGCCATGAAAATCTGTGTCTTCGGGCTCTGGCACCTGGGCTCGGTCACTGCGGCCTGTCTGGCGGGCGCGGGTCACAGCGTGGTGGGTCTCGACGAGGATCCTGAAGTGGTCGAGGCGCTCGCCCGGGGCCGCGCTCCGATTTCCGAGCCGGGGCTCGACGCCCTCGTGGTCGAGGGGCTCGCCGCCGGGCGCCTTCGCTTCACCACCGACAGCGCCGAGGCCGTGCGAGCGGCGTCCGTGGTCTGGGTGACCTTCGACACGCCCGTCTCCGAAGACGACGTTGCGGACGTCGGCTACGTGACCTCGCGCGTAGCTGCGCTGCTGCCGGCGCTGCCCGAGGGGGCGCTGGTCATCGTGTCGTCCCAGCTCCCGGTGGGCACGACGCGAGCGCTCGAACAGAGCGCCGAGCGCCCTGACCTGGCGTTCGCCGCGCTGCCCGAGAATCTCCGGCTGGGTAAGGCGATCGAGGTGTTCACGCGACCCGATCGCGTGATCGCGGGCGTCCGCAGCACCGACGACCGCGAGCGGGTCAGAGCGATCTTGGCGCCCATCACCGACCGCATCGAGTGGATGTCGGTCGAATCCGCCGAGATGACCAAACACGCCATCAACGCCTTCTTGGCGACGTCGGTCACCTTCATCAACGAGATCGCGATGGTGTGCGAAAGCGTCGGCGCCGACGCCAAGGAGGTCGAGCGCGGACTCAAATCCGAGGCACGCATCGGGCCCAAGGCCTATCTGTCCCCGGGCGGCGCGTTCGCTGGCGGCACACTCGCGAGGGACATCGCTTTTCTGACCGAGCTCGGCAACCGCTTCGGGTCGCACCCTGCCCTGATCGCGTCGGTCAAAACCAGCAACGACAACCACAAGCGCTGGACGCAAAAAAAGCTCCAGTCGCTGTTTCCCCAACTGCAGGGCCTGCGCGTGTGTGTCTGGGGCCTGACCTACAAGGCGGGCACCGATACCCTGCGCCGGTCGAGCTCGGTCGAACTGTGCCGCTGGCTCGCTGCTGAGGGGGTCGTCGTCGTCGGGCACGATCCAGCCGTCGACAGCCTGCCGAGCGACCTCGGCGCCCTGATGACGCTGGGCGTGTCGGCCACCGATGCCGCGAAGCAATGCGACGCGCTCGTGGTCGCCACCGAGTGGCCCGCCTACCGTGAAGTCGACCTGGCAGCGCTCGGCTTCAGCTCCGAGCGCCCGACGGTCGTCCTCGACCCCAACCGATTCCTCAGCGCACTCTTCGAAAACGAATCGATGACGAGATACTACACCATAGGCAAGGGCGCGTCGTGACGGGCGTGCTCGCAGGCAGGGCGGCGGTCGTCACCGGCGCCAATCAGGGGCTGGGGCTCGCCATCGCCAGAGCGTACGTCGCCGCGGGCGCGGACGTGCTCATCTGCGCTCGCGATGCAGCCAAGCTGGCAGGCGCGCTCGACGAGCTCACCCAGTCCGCAGCGACCGGGCAAAAGGTCTTGGGTGAGACCGCCGACGTCTCGAACCCCGCAGACGTCACGCGGCTCGTGGCGCGCGCCCACGCCGAGTTCCCCACCGTTCAGATCCTGGTGAACAACGCGGGCGTGTACGGTCCGCTCGGCTCGATCGAAGACGTGGATTGGGCCGACTGGGTGCGCGCCCTCGAGATCAACCTCTACGGGTCAGTGCTGTTGTGCCGCGCGCTCTTGCCGCATTTCCGGGCGAACCGCTACGGCAAGATCATTCAGCTCTCCGGCGGCGGAGCGACGAACCCGCTGCCGCGCATCACCGCCTACGCAGCTTCGAAGGCTGCCATCGTGCGGGTAGCCGAGTCGATCGCAGAAGACGTCCGCGAGTACGGCATCGACGTCAATTCGATCGCCCCCGGGGCTTTGAACACGCGGCTCCTCGACGAGGTGCTCGCCGCAGGCCCGGAGCGAGTCGGACAGGCGTTCTATTCGCGATCGACACGCCAGAAAGAAGAAGGCGGAGCGCCCGTGGCGCGTGCAGCAGAGCTCGCCGTCTTTCTTGGGTCTGCCGCCAGTGACGGCATCAGCGGCAAGCTGCTGAGTGCCGTCTGGGACCCGTGGAGTGACTTACCCGAGCACCGCGAGGATCTAAACTCGGACGTGTACACGTTGCGGCGTGTCGTGCCGAAAGATCGCGGGTTCGGCTGGGGTGGCGACTGAGCATCATGGAACACACCATAGGCATCGTGGGCTGCGGCCTGATCGGACAGAAACGCGCCAAAGCGCTCGGCCGGGCCAAACTCGTGGCTTGCGCGGACATCCAGCGCGAACGCGCTGAGCAGCTCGCGCGCGGGCACGCGGCGACTGCGACCGCGGACTGGCGCGACGTCACCGGGAACCCCGAGGTGTCGCTGGTGATCGTGGCGACCACGAACCAGCTCTTGGCGGAGGTGACAGCGAGCGCGCTCGAAGCCGGCAAACACGTGCTGGTCGAGAAACCCGCCGCTACTTCGGCGGCAGATCTCGAGCGCTTGATCGCCCTGGAGCGGTCGACGGGCAAACTCGTGCGCGTAGGCTTCAACCATCGCTATCACCCCGCCCTGCTCCACGCCAAGGCGCTGGCAAGCAGCGGGGCCTTGGGCGAGATGATGTTCGTGCGCGGGCGCTATGGCCACGGCGGCCGCATCGGGTACGACCGCGAGTGGCGCGCCGATCCGGCGCTTTCGGGCGGCGGCGAGCTGATCGACCAGGGTGTGCACCTGATCGACCTGTCTCGAGTGTTTCTGGGAGAAATCGCCGCCACGCGCGGGTACGCGAAGACCTACTTCTGGGACATGCCCGTCGACGACAACGCTTTCATGCTGCTCACGGCAACCGGTGGCCAGACCGCGTTCCTCCACGTGAGCTGCACCGAGTGGAAGAACCTGTTCTCCCTGGAAATTTACGGCAAAGACGCCAAACTGCAGATCGAAGGGCTAGGCGGTAGCTACGGCGTCGAACGGCTGTATTACTACAAGATGCTCCCCGAAATGGGCCCGCCGGAAACTACCATCTGGGAGTACCCGCGCGGCGATCAATCCTGGGCGCTCGAGCTGGCAGAGTTTCTGGAGGATATCGAGCTTGGCCGTCCGCCGAGCGCGTCGCTCGCGGATGCGCTGGCCGCCATGCGCGTGGTCGAAGACGTCTACCGTGGGAGCCCCGCGTGATCATCACGCGCAGTCCGCTTCGAATCAGCCTGGGCGGAGGCGGTACCGATCTGCCGTCGTACTACGAGCGCTACGGTGGCTTTCTGGTCGCCGCCGCGATCGACCGCTACGTGTACGTCACCGTGCTCAGGCCGTTCGCGCCTGGCGTTTACCTGAAGTACTCGAAGATCGAACACGTCGATTTCGTCGATCAGGTCCAGCATCCGATCGTGCGCGAAGCGCTCGGGTTGTTGGAGCTCAGGACGCCGCAGATCGAGATCACCACCTTGGCGGACATACCCGCGGGCACGGGCCTCGGCTCTTCTGGAAGCTTCACGACCGCGCTGTTGAAGGCGCTGTACGCTCACCGGCGACGCCTGCTGCATTCCCACGAGGTGGCGCGCCTGGCTTGCGAGATAGAAATCGAGCGCCTCGGCGAGCCCGTGGGCAAGCAGGATCAATACATCGCGGCCTACGGCGGCATCACCTGCTTCGACTTCGAGCGTGACGGTGGCGTGCAGGCACGCCCCCTCGACTGCAGCGTCGACACCATGTTCGATCTGGAAGACAACCTGCTCTTGTTCTTCACCGGCTTCTGCCGCAGCGCCGGCAGCATCCTGCTCGACCAGAAGGTGCGCTCGGAGCACGATGACGTGAGCATCGTGCAGAACCTCGACTACGTGAAAGAGCTCGGCTACCGCAGCAAGCGCGCACTCGAATCCGGCAACACCCGCGAGTTCGGAGAGATCATGCACGAGCACTGGGAACACAAGAAACGGCGCTCCGGCAAGATGAGCAACTCTCAGATCGACGAGTGGTACGAGCTGGGACGCGCGAACGGCGCCATCGGCGGAAAGCTCGTGGGCGCAGGTGGCGGCGGCTTCCTGATGTTTTACGCCGAGGACCGACAGCGGCTCCGTCACACCATGGCGCACGCCGGCCTCGAAGAGTTGCGCTTTCGTTTCGACTTCGAAGGCACCAAGGTGCTCTTGTCATGATTCCGGTGGCCATCCTCGCGGGGGGCCTGGCAACGCGGCTCGGGGCCGTAACCAAGAAGATTCCGAAATCACTGGTAGAAATCGCCGGGGAACCCTTCGTCGCGCATCAGCTACGCGGACTCCACGCGCAAGGAATCGAACGCGTCGTGCTCTGCATCGGGCACCTGGGGGAACAAGTAGAAGAGTTCGTCGGGGACGGAAGCGCGTTCGGGCTCGAGGTTGCATATTCGTCAGATCGCGACAAACTATTGGGCACGGGCGGCGCCCTTCGGCGAGCGTTGCCCCAACTTGGTGAGCGATTCTTCGTGCTTTACGGTGACTCCTATCTCGAGGGAGATTTCGCGGCGATCGACGCCTCGCACGCGGCCAGCGGCAAGCTGGGGCTAATGACCGTGCTCGAGAACAACGATCGCTGGGATCGCAGCAACGTCCTGTTCGAACACGGGCGCATCCTGCGCTACGACAAGAGCGAGACCGAGGGCATGCACCACATCGACTGGGGCCTGGGTGTGCTCGACCACGCCGCCTTCGCCCAGGCACCCTCGGCAGAAGCTTTCGATCTACCCACCCTTTATCGACGGTTGCTTCAAACCGACCAGCTCGCCGGGTTCGAAGTCGATCGGCGTTTCTACGAGATCGGCTCGGCTCAGGGCATCCAAGAGACGACCGAGTACCTGCTCTCGAAACGCACCGCTCACTAAAGCGACGCCCCCTGCCAGCACCGAAACGACCATGACCTTTTCGACTCAATACCTGGACGAAGCCATCGAAATCATCCGTCGCATCGAGCCCGGGGCGGTCGAATCCATGGCGACGCTGCTCGCCGACCTCAGAGACCGCGAAGGTCGCCTGTTTCTGCTGGGCGTCGGTGGCAGCGCCGCCAACTGCTCGCACGCGGTCAACGACTTCAGGAAGATTTGCGGCATCGAAGCCTACGCGCCGACCGACAACGTGTCGGAGCTCACGGCCCGCACCAACGACGAAGGTTGGGCGAGCGTCTTCGTCGAATGGCTGAAGATCAGCCGGCTAGCGGCGCGCGACGCCGTGTTCGTGTTCTCGGTCGGCGGCGGCAACTTGGAAAAGAACATCAGCCCCAACCTGGTAGCGGCGCTGAAGCACGCCAAGAGCGTCGGCGCGCGTGTGCTCGGCGTGGTGGGTCGCGACGGCGGCTACACGGCTACGGTCGCTGACGCTTGCGTGGTGGTGCCCACCGTCAACCCCGACAACGTGACGCCGCACACGGAGGCGTTCCAGGCCGTCGTCTGGCACCTCTTGGTGTCGCACCCGGCGCTCAAGGTCAAAGCGACCAAGTGGGAGTCGACCCGCTGATGACCCGCGCGGTGTTCCTCGACCGCGACGGCGTGATCAATCGAGCGCGGATCATCGACGGAAGGCCGTATCCCCCCGATCCGGTGAGCTCGTACGAAATTCTTCCCGACGTGCCCGAAGCCCTGCAGCGGCTCAAGGCAGCGGGCTTCTGGACGATCGTGGTGACGAACCAACCCGATGTCGCGCGCGGCACGACCTCCCGGGAAAGCGTCGAGGTGGTGCACCAGAGGTTGCAGGAAACACTCGCGATCGACGAAATCTTGGCGTGTTACCACGACGGCGACGCGTGTGAGTGCCGCAAGCCCAAGCCGGGCGCGCTCTTGGACGCCGCCAGGCGCCACGCCATCGACCTCAGCCAATCGTTCATGGTGGGCGACCGCTGGCGCGACGTCGCCGCAGGCCAGCGCGCTGGGTGCACGTGCTTTTTTATCGACTATGCTTACAAGGAGCAGGAACCGGAACCGCCGTTCGAGCGTGTCACGTCTCTTGCTCAGGCTACGGATCTGATCGTCGGGCAAGGAGTGGTCGCAGCGACGCCGATGGCCGTTAGTGGAGGCTCATGAAATCGATCGATGACTTGAAAGTGAAGATGTTCGCGGACGGCGCCGATCTGAGCGGCATGCTCGAGATGCGCGAGAAGCCCTACATCAAGGGCTTCACGACCAACCCGACGCTGATGCGGAAGGCGAACGTGACCGATTACCGGGCCTTCGCTCGGAGCGTTCTGGCGTCCATCGTCGATCGCCCGATCTCGTTCGAAGTGTTCGCCGACGATTTCGAGGAGATGGAGCGCCAGGCGCGCGAGATCGCCTCTTGGGGCCCCAACGTGTACGTGAAGATCCCGATCACCAACACCCGCCGCGAAGCGTCGTACGAGCTCTGCCGCAGGCTCTCGTCGGAAGGCGTTCAGCTGAACGTGACCGCGTGCATGACGCTCGCCCAGGTCACGAGCACGGTCGAGGCGCTGGCGCTCGGAGTGCCGGCGTGCGTGTCGGTGTTCGCCGGGCGCATCGCGGATACCGGGCGCGACCCGCTGCCGCTCATGACCGAGTGTCTCGCCGTGCTCGCCCCACGCCCCGAGCTCGAACTGATCTGGGCCAGCCCCCGTGAACTCTTGAACGTGTTCCAAGCGGACGACATCGGCTGCCACATCATCACGCTGACCAACGACCTCTTGAAGAAGCTGACCTTGGTCGGCAAAGATCTGGACGACTACTCGCTGGAAACGGTGAAGATGTTCTTCGACGACGGTCGCGCCGCCGGCTTTTCCCTGTGAGGCGCCGTGCGAACGAGTCT
>JAICQQ010000046.1 GCA_025937785.1 Polyangiaceae bacterium | reverse complement strand
TCGCTCGGGGAGATTGAAACTGCTGTGCTCTCTGGTGGTACCCTTGCCTGTACGTGACAGGCAGCTGGCGGGTGTATTTTCGGCACGTGGACGGACATCACGCTGATGCTTCTTCGACGAGCCTGCGACGGGCGGGGGTGGCCCCCCCGTGCTCCGTCACCACGTTTCGCGGCATGTTCCCCAGTACTGTCCGGCTCTTGGCCGCGCTTCGGTTCGGACGGCCGTCGCTTCCTACACGGTGCCCAGTACGAACACACACCACTCCAATGAGCGCGAGCGCGTCACGCTGTGTGAGAACACAAACACATCACACCTTGTGCTGCCCGCCCACACACCCTGGACTCACTGATATTTCGCGGGTTTGCGCGCCAGGATGCGCTACTATTTTCGATCGATGGCGCAAGATTACGCCCGCCGACCCGAGCCCTTTGGCCAGTACCAACTCAAGCGCCTGATCGCGACCGGTGGTATGGCCGAGATCTTCGAGGCTCGTAAGCAGGGCGCGCATGGCTTCGAGCGGCGGGTCGCCATCAAACGCATCCTTCCCGCCCTGCGAACGGATCCGCGCTTTCAGGAGATGTTCTGCGAAGAGGCCCGCATTCAAGCCAGTCTGGCCCACCCGAACATTGTCGAGGTTCTCGATTTTGGACAGGTCGAGGGGCGCTTGTTCATGGCGCTCGAGTACGTCGACGGTTTGACGTGCAGCGATCTCATCGACCGACTGCTCAAACGGCACCGGACGGTCGACCTCGCGGCGACGCTTTTCGTCTTGCGCGAAGTGCTGCGCGGCCTCGCGTTCTTGCACTCGGCCTGCGATTCTTGGGGTCAGCCTTTGGATCTCGTGCATCGAGACATAGCCCCGAACAACGTACTGATCAGCAAGGTCGGTCAGGTAAAGATTGCCGACTTCGGCATCTACTACAGCCGCCACGCCGTGCGCCACACGGCACCCGGGGAGCTCAAGGGGAAGATCGGCTACATCTCGCCGGAGCAAGCGCGCGGTGACCAGGTCGATGGGCGCAGCGATCTGTTCTCACTGGCCGTGATGGCCGCCGAAATGCTCATCGGCAAGGCCCTGTTCCAGGGCGAGACGGTGCTCGATGTCTTCGACTCGCTCAACCGCGGGGATCTCACCATGCTGCATGCGCACGGTGACCACGTCCCAGACGACGTGAAGCAGGTGCTGGCGCGGGCGCTACAGCCCAATCCGGACAAACGCTACGCGAACGCCACCACCTTCGGTACCGACGTGCAGTGGTTGGCACAGCGCCACGGACTCGAGATGGAGTCTTACGACTTCACCGAGTGGCTCGCAGACCTGGGGCTCATCGCGCTCGAGAGTCAGGTGAACGTGGTGCCGCCTGCGCGCAAGCCCTAACTTTTGCTCCAACTCGCTAGTGCTCGGCTTGGCGCGCGCTGCGGGCGGGCGAGGAAGACCCCGGAATCTCTGCTGTTCTGCGGCGCTCAGCCGAGCGAGCTAGCGTAGCTTGATCAGGGGCTCGTCGAAACGGTCAGCGGTTGTGGCCGCGTCGCTGTGCGGGCCCGCAAGCGCGACGTGACGATCGCGGCGGTGATCACGGCAATCACGGCTGCATAGATGGCCCAGACCCAGGCAGTGGCGCCGAGCCCGGCCCAGGCAGCGAGCTCGCGAGCATTCGTGAGCAGCAGCAGCGCGGCGACTGCGATCCCCATCGGGCGCGCGGGCACGAAGCGGATCAGCCAGGCAGCCACAGGAGCGGCGATCACGCCGCCGATCAACATCGCGATCACGATGGCGACATTGAAGCCGCCTTTGCCCATCGAAAGCAGCAGCGAAACTGCAGAAGCGGATGCAACCGCCACCTCCGCCGTGTTGACGGAGCCGATTGCGTAGCGCGGGCGAACGCCTCGATGCAGGAGGTACGGTGTGACCACCGGGCCCCACGCGCCGATCATACCGTTGGTGATACCGCCGACCAGCGCGGCCACCTTCGTGCCGCGTTCGCTGTACGCCGCGGGGCGGATCGTCGGCGGGTCGTCGGACTCCGGGGAATCATTCTGGCCCATGCTGTTCAAGCGCGAGAAGCGGAAGAGGATGCGCAGCCCGATGACGCTGAGCAGTACCGCCAAGAGCGGCTTGATGATGCCGGCGTTCACGTTGGACAGCACGGTCACGCCAATGAGAGCCCCGACGACGCCGGGGATAGCGAGGCTCAGCACCAGCCCTTTGTCGATGTTCTTGAAGCGCCAGTGCGACACGCCCGCGACCACACCGCTTGCCACCTTCGCGAGGTTCACGGACGCGGAGACCGCCGCGGGGGTGAGCCCGGCTCCGAGTAAGATGCTCGAACTGGTGGGGCCGAAACCCATCCCGAGGGCTCCGTCGACGAGAGAAGCAGCGAAGCCCGCGAGGGCGAAGAGCACCAGGTCGCGCATAGGAACTAACTCTATATAAATTATAGGAATTATCAACAAAGA
The DNA here is from genome assembly GCA_025937785.1 of Polyangiaceae bacterium. Classification (GTDB taxonomy): domain Bacteria; phylum Myxococcota_A; class Polyangia; order Polyangiales; family Polyangiaceae; genus JAICQQ01. The sequence continues at coordinate 43,411 of JAICQQ010000046.1, read as the reverse complement.
ATAAATGTCAATAAAATCGAATAATTGGCAAGCGGGCTCAGAGGGATGGTAGCCCGCCGGAGCGGACCTGTTTCTCGCCAGCCAGCAGCGCCCGCACCAGGCCGCACGAGACGCCGCGACCGAACTGTTACCGCGTCCTGCGCTCTGCGAGCCGACCTGATGCTACGCCGGCCGGCAACGCCGTCGTCCGCATCCAGGCCGCACGAGGCAGCGGCTGATGCTGACCTCCGACACGCGCGCCCGCGGCGTCTCATCGGTTGTTTCAGTTGGCACGTCAAGCACGCCGACCATTTGCGCCGACCACGCAAATGACAAACAAGTCGCCCGCTATGTTAGGTCGCAGGCGCGAGACGGATACGCTGGCGCGGCTCCGGCTGAGCCTCAGCCGTGACCGTGTCAGCCGAGCGGTAGGGCGCCAGCTTTGCCCGACTGCTGAAATGGATACACGCTGCCAAGCTCGAGGAGCTGCGTGAGCTCGTCCAGCGCTTGCAAGGTTTCTTCGACCAGCTGTGGATCTCGAAAATCAGCGAGGGTCAGCGTGTCGCGATAGTGCTTTTCGACCCATTGCTTCAGCAGCAGGTACAAGTCGTTGTCGAAGAAGACCCGCGGCTGGATCGCATTGCGTTCGCTTTCGTTCAGCAGCACGCGCAGCCGTAGGCACGCCGGGCCGCCGCCGTTCTTCATCGAGCCGTTCACGTCGATGTAATGGACGGCTGAAAGCGCAGGGATTTCGCCGAGGGCGCGTTCCAGGTAGGCCCGCGCGGCGGCGTTTGCCTGGGCTTCTGCGGGCGCGATCAGGGCCATGGTACCGTCGTCGAGGCTAACCAACTCGGAGTTGAACGGGTAACTCGAGACGGCGTCGCCGAGGTTCAGCTCTGCTTCGGTGGCCAGGCACGACTCGAAGCCGGGGCCGAGTCGTCGAGCCAGCTCGTCGAGTAGCGCGTGAGGCTCTACGAACGCGTGTTCGTGGAGCAAGAGCACGTGGCGGTTGCTCACGGCGAGCACATCGCTGTGGAAGGCGCCCGCGTCGATGCCGCGAGGATCTTGCTGGCGGAGCAGGACGCGCGCGGGGGGTAGCTGGCACACTCGCGCGACGGCTTGGCTCGCTTCGAGCGACTGGCGCGCATGGAAGAATCGCGTCGTCTCGGTTTGGTCGAATCCGCGGCCCCAACCGAGCAGGTGGAGAGAAGCCTGATCGGTGCAAAGGCGCAGCTGATTGGCAGCGCCCTCGTCCCCCAGGTACGCCGGGAGCGGCGCGTGCACCTGAAAGTGCTCGGGAGCCGCGAAGATCTTGCGGAGCACGCGTTCTGTGTCCGGGGGCTCCAGGCTTCGGTGGGGCATCGCGCTGAGGTTGGCCACCAAGAGGTGGAGCTTGCCGTCGTTGGCATCGCACGAGGGAACCACGGTGGCCGCGTTCGCCGTCCACATCGCCGATGCGCTGAAGAGCCGGCTCCCGAGCCCCAGGGAGTCGTCGAAGGCTCGGGCGAGCGCGGACGCGAGATCAGCGCCATAGCCCAGGTCGGCGAGCGCGCGCGCGGCGGGTCGGGGTTGGGGCGGCAGCACCGCTTGACCCACACCGAGGTTGGCCACGAATCGCATCTTTTCCAGGCCTTCGAGCGCGGCGGCCCGCGGATTCCCGACGAGCCCCCGATGTCGGGTACTGGCGAGGTTGCCGCTGCTGAGACCGCCGTAGTGGTGCGTCGGTCCCACGATACCGTCGAAGTTGTATTCGCGATAGGCAGGCACGGGAGGCGCCCATGCTATCGTCAAGCTGGCCCCAAACCCCAAGAAAATGATGCGGAGGCAGCCCGGTGAACGCAAATTCCGAGAATGACCCCGTCGCGGCAAAAGCTCCCGCTTCGGCGCAAACAGCCGAGCTCGGAACCTTGCTCGTATCGTGCGGTGATCGCCGCGGCATCGTCGCGGCGCTGGCGCAGGTGCTGGCCGGACACGGCGCGAACATCCTCGATTCGGACCAGCACACCGACCGCGACGCCAACCAGTTTTTCCAGCGGATCCGCTTCGACCTTGCCGACCTCATGACGGACAAGCTGACGCTCGAGCGAGCCATCGGCGAAGTCGCGGAACGTTTTCAGATGAAGCTTCACCTCGCGTACGGCGAGCGACGGCAACGCGTGGCGCTGTTCGCGTCGAGCCAGGAGCACTGCCTGATCGATCTCTTGTTGCGCCACCGTTCCGGAGAGTTGCGCTGCGACATATCCATGGTGATCAGCAACCACCCGAGCGCGGGCGAGATCGCCGCGCAGCATGGCGTCGAGTTCCACCTGATCCCGAAAACCCCTGACACGAAGAGCCAACGAGAAACCAAGGAGATCGAGCTGCTGGAGCGGGCGCAGGTCGACTTGATCGTACTCGCCCGCTACATGCAGGTGCTGAGCCCGGCCTTCGTGCGACGGTTTCCCGAACGCATCATCAACATCCATCACTCCTTCCTGCCTGCGTTCGTCGGCGGCAAGCCCTACCACCAGGCGCGCGAACGCGGCGTGAAACTCGTGGGGGCGACCGCCCACTACGCCACGGCAGACTTGGACGAAGGCCCCATCATCGAGCAGGACGTCGTGCGTTGCTCGCATCGCGACACGGTTCCAGATCTGGTACGCAAAGGCCGCGACCTGGAGAAGGTGGTGCTGGCTCGGGCCGTGCGCTGGCACCTGGAGCACCGCATCCTGGTCTATGGCAACAAGACGGTGGTGTTCGAGTAAAGCGCGCCGCGCCTCAGAACCCCTTGCCTACAGCGTCTTCGTGTTGCGTGCGCTCGCGATCGCGCGATCGAGCGCGCTGGGGCTATAGCCGACGAGCAGTTGCCCCATCAGATCGATGATGGGTATGGAGGCGCCGCCCATGCCTGCTCGGTCGAGCTTCTGGCGCATTTCAGCGCGCGCGGCGTCGCTGTTGTCGATGTCTTTCTTCACCACGCGCACGCCACGCTGCTTCAGGTAGTCTTCGGCCGCGTGACATGGTTTGCACCAATCAGCTCCGTAGATGATTGCGCTGACGGGCGCGCCCGCGACTGGTTTCGCGGAAGCACCGGGCGGGGCCCCTGGTGTCCCGGGGGCGGCTGAGGCCGAAGGCGCGGCTGACGTTGCGCTCGGAGCTTGGGCCTCGAGCCGCGACTTGCGACGGTCGGCCCCGATCTCGTCCCAGGCCGCGCGGGCCATGACGGTCACGGGATAGCTGCCGTCAGCGTTCTTGCGCGACAGGTCGGCGACGTAGAACCAGTCCTTGGTGCCCGCGCGGTTCTCGGGGACGACGCGCACTTGCTTACGTGCGGCGGCTGGTACGGCGTCGAGCTTGTGGCCCACGTGGAAGTCACCGTCCTCGCTCACCCAGGTCAAGAACAGGTTGGGCGTGTCGTCTTTGAGCACGAGCTTCGGCAAGTGCTCGGGCGCGGGCGGTTCCGCGGACGCTGGCGGTGGCGGGCCGTCGTGTTTCGCGTCGCAGGCCACGAGCACCGCTGCCATCAAACACAATGCGCCCATCAAACACAATGCGCCCAGTGCGCCCATGATCAGAGCCAGCGGAGCACGGCGCGGTCTCGAAAACTTCATGGTGGTCGTCCGATCAGTTCCTAGCGCGCTGTCCATCGGGGTCAACCTCGCCGTGCCCCTGCTCGCTGGAAGCGGCCCCCCGGTTCGAGTTGGGATGCATGACCAGGTGCAGGCGCACGGGCAAGCACCGACCCGCCAGGTGCCAGGCGACGCAAGCCAGCACCGACCGGTTGAGGTATCGGGTGGCGCAGGCAAGCACCGACCCGCCAGGTGCCAGGCGACGCAAGCCAGCACCGACCGGTTGAGGTATCGGGTGGCGCAGGCAAGCACCGACCCGCCAGGTGCCAGGCGACGCAAGCCAGCACCGACCCGCTGAGGTACCGGGTGGCGCAGGTAAGCACCGACCCGACTGAGGTACCGGGTGGCGCAGGCGCCAAAGGCGCCGAGCACCGCGACCGGGGTTGGGGCCCCGGTCGCCTAACAAGCAGAGCTAGCCGTGGTCGATGGCTGGCGGCGGCACGGAGTCGCGGCTCTGGCCCGTGAGGCGCCCGGCCAGCACACGCACCGTTTCGACGAACCCGATCAGGATGTAGACGGACAATAGCCAGACCAGCACGAACTGCGGCTTGGACCAGCGCCACACGAACGCGCTCGAGCCGATCGTGAAGAGCACCAGCGCTATCGTTCCGGTGTTGAGGCGCAGGTCTTTGAATGACCGAAACCGAACGTTCGACACCATGAGCAGGCTCAGCACGACGGTCGTGACCAAGATCGCCGCGGTGTATTCCTCGCCGCCCAGAGCGCCGCCCATGGCGCGGTTGGCAAGAAGCAGGGAGATCAAAATGCCCGACGCTGGCGGGGTCGGTAGGCCGATGATGTAGCGCCCCGGTTTTGCGGGCCCAGCAGTGCTGCCGCCCGTGAGCACGTTGAAACGCGCCAGGCGTACCGCGGCGCAGCCGACGAACATGAATGCGCAGAACAGCCCCAAGGTAGGAACCCGAAACAGCGCCCACTTGTAGACGAGCAGGGCGGGGGCCAACCCGAACGAGATGATGTCCGCCAATGAATCGAGCTGCAGCCCGAAGGCGCTTTGTGTTTTGGTCAGGCGTGCGATGCGCCCGTCGAGCAAGTCGAACAGCATCGCGAAGGTCAACAACACCGCCGCCTTGTAGAAATCTTCGACCGTCGGATTGTCGGTGGCGACGATCAAGATGGCGTTGAAGCCACAGAATACCGCTGCCAGGGTGACGAGGTTCGGCAACACGAACAGCGTCTTGCGGAGGTCCACCTGGCGCAGACGCCGCCTCGGTCGCTTTCGGGCACCCACCGACACGTTCATGACCGTAGACGCCTTTCACCGGCGAGTCCAGCTTCGGCGGTTGGGCTCAGCGAGGCCAGCGTTCCGGCTCGATGGCTGCCGGAGCGGCCGTGCTCGAAACGATTGAGGTTATGAGGGCTTCTATGAGCGGTAGGTCTTCTCATCGACGTTTGCCTGACGTTTTTGGCCCGCGCGGCGTTTCCACCGTAGGATCCCCCAAGAGGATCCCCATGAAGCACCCCCGAGCACCACGACTCATGATCGGCTTGGCAGCCACCTTGTTTTGTCCGCTGTTTGCCGCTTGCGCAAGCAATGACGCGATGGACAAACGGCTGCACTCCCTGCAGGAGGAAGTGGACCGGGTGCAAAGCCGCGCCGATCGCTTGGAAGAGCGGTTAACAGCGCTGGAAGTGAGCAACCAGAAGCAAACCGTTCACGTGGATGAAGAGGGTGGCGTGAATGTGGAGGGCCGTCCGGCGCTCAAGGTAGTCAAAGTGGGGCCAGAGTCGGATGCCGCCCAGGCAAAACAGTCCAGGCCTGCGGCAACTGGCGCGGAAGAGGAGAAGGATCAAGGGCCGCGCCCCGTGATCCGGGCATCCGGCAGCGGTGAGGGCAGCATCGACAACCTCGACCCTCCCGCACGTGCGGAGCCAGCTAGCCCCCAACGCGACCCACAGGGCAAGCAGTCTCCAGGAGGGTCTTGAGCCATGCGAGCACCGCGTTCCGCCTTGGGGTGGGCTCTGCCGCTGTCGTACGTATCCCTGTCGGCAGTGGCGCTCGGTCAGTCCTCGGGCTCCGCCGCCGCCGGGAGCTCCGAAGCCGCCGAATCCACCACGCAGACCGTGCAGAATCCGGCGGGTAGCCCGCCCGTGACCGTCGAAGTGGTGCAACCGCCTCCTGCAGCCCCCCAGGTTTTCGTGCCGGGATACCCCCAGCCCGGCACGGTGCTCGACGCGCACTTGCCGTCGGGTTCGCGCGCCCACGCACCCGGTGAGACGGACACCTTCGACCTGCACGGCGGCGGGGCCAAGTCCGGCGTCGTGTCCGGAACGGGTGAAGCGATCCTGCTCGAACCCCAGCTGGGTTCGGGTCAGCCAATGGTGGTGCCGCCCATCCACGTGGTCAAACAGGGCGATACGCTCTGGGACCTGAGCGGGCAGTATTACCAGAACCCTTGGAACTGGCCCCAAGTGTGGAGCTACAACCCTCAGGTCAAAGATCCTCATTGGATCTACCCCGGAGACCAGCTGCGGCTGCGGCCCGGGAGCGCAGTTCAGTCTGCGCTGACGTCCGGAGCGCGCGGCGGTGGAGGGGGCTTCGGCAGCATCGGTGGAGCAGGGCAAGGCTTGACCCGGGGGACGATCGTACTGCGCGACCAAGGTTACATCGGCGATCCGCAAGAGAACGTTTGGGGCGAGCTGGTCGGCGCACGCGAGGACCAAATGCTCCTCTCCGAGGGCAACGAAGTGTACATGCTGTTCCGTCCGGGGGTGCCGCTGAAGCCGGGCGAGACCCTCACCATCTTCTTGCCGATCCGCAAAGCGCCGCGGGTGCCGGGGGGGCGCCAGCCGCCGGGGGAGCTGGTCAAGATCATCGGTACGGTGCGCGTCGACGCGTACAACGAAAAAGACCGCATCGCACGCGGCCGCATCATCGAGTCGCTCGACACCATCGAGCGCGGCGCCAAGCTCGGGCCGGTCGGACGTGAGTTCACCGTCGTCCCTCCCAAGACGAGCCAAGTTCAGGTGTGGGCTCGCGTGCTTACCAGCCTAACGCCCCTGGTGTTCATGGCCCAGAACCAGGTCGTGTTCATCGATCGCGGGGAAGAGGACGGGCTCGAGCCGGGAAATCGTCTGCGGGTCTTGCGGCGCGGAGACACTTGGCGCCGCAACCTGAAAACTGCGTCACGCATGGCTCGGGACCGGGTGCGCATGGATTCGCGCAAGAACGTCGATATCGAAACCACACCGCTGAAGGGTAACGACGAGAAGTTCCCCTACGAGGTAGTGGGAGAGCTGTTGCTGCTGAAGACCGAGAAGTACAGCTCGATCGCGATGGTGACTCAGTCTCGCCGTGAGCTGGTCGCCGGTGATCGGGCGCTAGCAACGGTAGGATACTGAGCATACTTCCAGTACTGCCCCCGCCGGCGCCAATCCGCGGGCGGAGCCGCCCGGTGTGCGGCATAGAATCGCCTGATGGGTACCACCCGCGTGTTCTTTCCCGACGAGGCCCTCGAGGCGTGGCTGGCCGCTGGCAAAGCTGAGTTCGCGGCGGGCTACCTCACTACCAAACCCGAGGGGCACCGCTATCGGGTGGTCGAAGCGGTGCGGGTGCTCGGTGAGGTGACAGGTGGCGCGGATGGGCACGAGCTGGTCGGAAAGGTCAAGCCACTCGTCTACGTGCGCGAGCTCGGCGCTGAAGTCCTGGGGGATTCGATGGTTCTCGACGACAACGCCTACGACATCGTGACCGGGTGGGTGGCGGTGCCAGAGGTGGAGAAGCCTGTTCAGCGCGCAGAACCCCTCGACAAGCGGTCCGCCGCACACCAGGCTGAGGCAGAAGCGCTGGCCCAATTCCTGGCGCGTAACCTGTGAGGTCACCGTGGAACAGCTGGCCACCGTCGCATTCTACCTGGGCGTTATCGCTTACTCGATTGCGGCGACATTGTTCTTCCTCGACCTGGTGCGGAGCGAGGGCCTGAGCGTAGGGGCGCGCTGGGCGCCCCGCCTGCTCACCGTCGGGGCAGCGTTTCACCTGACGCACCTGGTCGCCGCCAGTTTGTTCACGCGGGTTTGCCCGGTCGAGTCGGTGAACTTTGCGCTGAGCTTGGCGGCTCTGATGGCCACCACCGTGTTCTTGTTCCTGCGGCAGCGCTCGAGTTTGCACTTGATGGGTGCGTTCGTGGCGCCGCTGTCCCTGACGTTCCTGGTCAGCGCGCAGTTCGTTTCTGCTGGAACCCAATCGCACGTGCCTCGTGCGATGTTGGCGTTTCACATCACCGCCAACGTGCTCGGCGTCGGGCTGTTCTTGCTGGCCGGTGCTGCCAGTGTGTTCTACTTGGTTCAAGAACGCAGGTTGAAGCAGAAGCGTGTACACGTCTCGAGCAAGCGCTTGCCTCCACTCGATGCCCTGGATGCGACGGAACACCGCTTGTTGCTGGCCGGGTTCCCGCTGCTGACGTTCGGCGTCGTCACCGGCGCTATGTTCATCAGTCAGATTGGCCCCATCACCAGCGTGGCGTCGGTGCGCGCGGTCTTGGGATACGCCACCTGGATCCTCGTGGCCGGTGTGCTGATTCTGCGCGCGCTCGCCGGCTGGCGCGGACGGCGCGCCGCGTGGGGTACGCTCGCGGGCGCGGTCTGCGTCTTGCTGGTGATCCTGATGTACGCGGTGAGTCCGGGGACGGGGAGCACCTTGTGATCGTCGTCGTCGGCGTCTCGCATCAGGCCGCTCCGATCGAGGTGCGCGAGCAGCTGGCGCTGTCGAAGCAGGCGGCCGCGCCGTTCCTGAAAGGATTGATCGCAGGCGCGGTTGTCCGCGAAGCCATGGTGCTCTCGACGTGCAACCGCGTCGAGCTGATCGCAGCCGGAGAAAGTGGCTCGAAGGACTGCCTGGAGCAGGTCGCAGCTGCTTGCGCCAACGAGCTTTCCGGGCGCGCACCCGAGGCCGCTCGCTACGTGTATCGCTATCAAGGGGTGCTGGCTGTCAGGCATCTGTTCCGGGTGGCGGCGTCGCTCGATTCGATGGTGCTCGGTGAGCCGCAGATCTTGGGTCAGCTCAAGCAGGCGTTCGAGGCCGCCTGCAAGGTGGGCACCGTCGGCAGCGCGCTGCATCGCGCGGTTCCCAGGGCGCTCAGGGCGGCCAAACGCGTTCGCAGCGAGACGACCATCGGTTCCGGTCAGGTGTCGGTCCCCAGCGTCGCCGTCGATCTCGCGACGCAGATCTTCGGTGAGCTTGCCGGAAAAACCGCGTTGCTCGTGGGGTCGGGCGACATGGGGCAGAGCGTGGCGCGGCTGCTCGCGGGCGCAGGGGCGGCGATCCAGGTTCTGGGGCGAAATCAAGCGACCGTCGCCGAGGTCGCGCGGGTCGTCGGCGGTCAGCCGCGAGCGCTGTCCGATCTCAAGGCGAGCTTGACCGAGGCCGACGTCGTGGTGACGAGCACCAGCGCGCCGAACGCCATCGTGACCCGCGATCTGGTGGCGAGCGTGCGTCGCTCTCGCCGCGGTCGCAGTCTGTTCTTCATCGACCTGGCCGTGCCGCGCGATGTGGAGCCCGGCGTGGGCGAGCTCGATGGCGTCTTCTTGTACAACGTGGACGACCTCTCGCAGATCGTCGCGGAATCTCTGGCCAGCAGGCAGCGCGAGCGCGACGCTGCCGAGCTCATCATCGTCGACGCAGCAGAGGGCTACGAACGCTGGGCTGAAGCGGAGCAGGTGACCCCGGTGATCAAAGCGTTGCGGGCTCGTTTCTCGCAGGTCATGCGCGGCGAGCTGGAGCGTAGCTTGCGCGGCCGCCTGAAGCAGCTCGGCCCGACGGAACGCGAGGCGCTCGAGAAGATGATCGATGCATCGATCAACAAGATCTTGCACGACCCGAGCAGCGCACTAAGAAACTTGGTGGGCGATCGCTCGCGCGATGCCGATTTCGTCGAGTCGGCGGTCGAGGTACTCACCGCGCTATTTTCCCTGGAGATGGCGCCTGCGGAGCCGCGCTCGCTGCCGCCGTTCGAGACCGAGAGCCAAGTGTCCGCGGCCGGACCCGAGTCCGGACCACACCCTGCGCCAGCGCATCAAGAAGATGCCGCCGGCACCAGCGGGCGGTGATAAGGGTCAGCGAATGCCGAACACGATCACCGTTGCGACGCGCAAGAGCGCGCTGGCGCTCGCTCAATGTCGGGCGTGGCTGCGAGAGCTGGTCGCCTTACACCCGGGTCTCGAGGTGGCCGAACATCACGTGACGACGACGGGCGACCGTATCGTCGACCGCTCGCTCGCCGACATCGGGGGCAAGGGCTTGTTCGTGAAGGAGATCGAAGAGGCGATCCTGGCGGGCGAGGCCGACATCGCGGTGCACTCGCTGAAGGACGTACCTCCGACGCTGCTTTCCCCGCTCGTGCTCTCTTGTTTTCCGAAGCGCGAGGATCCGAGGGACGTCATGGTGACGCGTGACGGCCGCCTTTTCGCAGAGCTTCCGCCGAAGAGTCGCGTGGGCACCTCATCGCTGAGGCGCATGGTCCAACTCAAGGCGTTGAGGCCGGAGCTCGACTACGTACCCATCCGCGGCAACGTCGACACGCGCTTGAAGAAATGCGCAGAGGGTGTCGTCGACGCCGTCGTGCTCGCGCGCGCGGGCCTGGTGCGCCTCGGACTGGAGCAACACGCGACCGAGACGCTCACCACGGATCAGTGCCTACCGGCGGTCGGGCAGGGTGCCCTGGCGATCGAGCAACGGGCCGACGACACCCGTGTTCTCGAACTGCTCCGACCGCTGCAGCATCTCGAAACCGCGATCGCGGTTCACGCCGAACGCGGAGTCATGTTCGCGATCGAAGGCAACTGCCAAACGCCCGTGGCTGCGTATGCAGAGCGCGCTGGCGACGCCATGCGCCTTCGAGCCATGCTGGCCGAGCCCGATGGCTCGCGCTTGCGCCGCGTGGAACAGAGCTCGTCCTGGCCGGCCTCGCTCGACGAGGCGTTCGCATTCGGGCAGCGTGTTGGGGCTATGCTCAAGTCGGCATGAGCAATCTGGGATCGAAACGAGAGCTGGCCGCGTGGCTGGAAGATGGTAGATTTCAAGGTAAATTCGCGCGGATGCTGGCGCGCTACTGGGAAAAGTTCTCGCGTCCGGTGCGACCGCTGGCGCTGCCCGCGGGGGCGGTAGTGGTCGGGATCGGCGGGTCGACGCTCGGAGGTGGTGGCAAGACCCCTGTCGTAAAGCAGCTGGCCCGCGAGCTTCACGCGCGAGGGCGCTCGGTCGCCGTCGTGGCATCGAGCTACGGCGCGCCCCCCCCGAGCGCGGTGCGTGTGCTCGCCCATCACCACGTCGAGCGCGTGGGCGACGAGGGGCTCGAGCTGTGCCGCAGCTTGCCAGGCATCCCCGTCTATGTCGGGCAGAGCCGCGAGAAAGCCGTCCACCTGGCGGCGCGCGCCGCCGGAATCGTGCTGGTGGACTCGCTGCTCCAAACGGCGCCCGAGCGCCTTTCGCTTTCGGTGCTGGTGGTCGATGGTGACCGTCCCTGGGGTTCGGGCGCCTGCCCGCCCGCAGGCGATCTCCGGGCGCGGCGCGACCGCCTGCTGCGAGCCACGGACGCGCTGTTGGTCGAAGGGTCATTGCAAGCCGTCGAAGACGTGGCGCTGCCGCCGCGCCGCTGGGCCTTTCGGCGCAGCCTTGTTGCCGTCGAGCTCCCCGACGGGCGGGTCGCGCCGCTGAGCGCGCTCGAGGGCAAGCGGTTGGGGCTGCTGACCACCGTGGCGCGACCGGCGCGCGTTCGGGAGAAGCTGCTTGCTCTCGGTGTCCATGTCACCGAGTGGCGGGCAGGCGCCGATCACTCACCGATCAAGGAACGTCGCGCATTTGCCGAGCGACCGGGGGTCGACCTCTGGCTCAGCACCGCCAAGTGCCGCGAGCGCATAGGTCAAGTTTTCGAAAATATTCCAGTTTGGGTGATCGTCGAACGCGTGGAGTTGCCCGGGGAACTCCTCGATCTCGTGAGCGAGAAGGGCGCTGTTGCTCGAAACTGGCAACACGCTGTAGAGTCCGCGCCATGTTTTCGCGACCGCTAGCCAAGATGAGCCTCGTTTTGTCCCTCTGTCTGCCGCTCGCCGCGGTGGGTTGCGGGGGCAGCGAAAAGGAAGTCAAGCACTCCACCCTCAAGCCCGGCGAAATGCCCATGGGCGGCAAGTGGTCTGGTGTGTATTTCAGCCAAGTCTACGGCTACCTGCACATGACCGAGCAAGGGAACGCAGTCACCGGTGCGTGGCGCAACGCAGCCGGTGACAAGTGGGGTGAGCTGGCCGGCGAGGCCGATGGGCGGCTGCTCAAGTACGAGTGGTCCGAACACACTATCGGTGGGATCGGGGCTGCCGCCGATCGCAGCGGCAAGGGGGTCTTTCTCTACACGATCCCCAAGGAGAACGAGCCTCACGAACTCGTCGGCGAGTGGGGTCTCGGTGAGAACGAGTGCTGCGGCAAGTGGGAAGCCGTCAAGCAGATGAACATGGAGCCCGATCCGAAGAGCGTGCGCCCGGACGAAATCGAAGGTCGCGTCAGCGGCGGCGGCTGGGACGACGAGGGCGGCGAAGGTGACGGCGGCGGTGACGCAGACGAAGACATGGATTCCGGAGACGAGGGTGACTCGGGCTCGGGGTCCGGTTCCGACGAGGGGGGCGACGCTCCTTCGGGCGAAGGCCCGGGCTACGAGCCCCTCTGAGCGAAAATCTGCTGCGAATCCGGGTGAGTCTTGCTGGGGCGCGGCGGCCTTGAGTACTGCCGCGCCTTGCGTATGATGCGCGCTTCTCGAACGCCCCCACCCCCAAGGAGATCCAGCACATGCCAGGAGAGGCAACGCGCGGCCTTCAATTCATCGAACCCCCGATCTTCGAGCGGGGCGCCCGAGGGCGCAGTGGCGCTTCCGTTCCGGCGCTGGACGTTCCGCCGGTGGACATCGGGCGGGAACTCGGTGCGCTCGCACGAGTCGAACCGGCTGCATTGCCCGAGGCAAGTGAGCCCGAAGTCTTCCGGCACTTCGTGCGCCTGAGCCAGAAGAACTTCGCGATCGATTCGCAGTTCTATCCACTGGGGTCGTGCACCATGAAGCACAACCCGAAGGTCAACGAGTGGGCAGCACGGTTGGACGGGTTTGCCGCGCTGCATCCGCTGACCCCCCCGCATCTCGCCCAAGGCGCCCTGGAGCTGATGGTGGCGCTCCAGGACTTGCTCGCCGAGATCGTGGGCATGGACGAAGTGACTCTGCAGCCAGCCGCGGGCGCGCAAGGGGAGCTCACCGGGCTGATGATGATTCGCGCCTACCACCGCTCTCTGGGTCGCAGCCCTACGAAGATTTTCATTCCGGACAGCGCTCACGGAACCAACCCCGCGTCGTGCGCCCTCAACGGCTTCGAAGCCGTGCCTTTTCCCGCAGGTGACCGCGGTATCGTGGATCCAGAGACGCTGGCGCGGGCCGTAGAACAAGCAGGCGACGACGTTGCGGGTTTGATGATCACCAACCCCAACACGCTCGGCCTCTACGAATCCGGCCTGCCGCAGATCGCCGAGGTGATCCACGGGAAGGGCGGGCTCGTCTACGGAGACGGCGCCAACATGAACGCGGTACTCGGCCGCTCACGTCCCGGCGACGCCGGTGTCGACGTGATGCAATTCAACCTCCACAAGACGTTCACCACGCCCCACGGCGGTGGCGGTCCTGGTTCGGGGCCGGTAGCGTTCAAGCGATTGCTCTCGGCATTCCAACCGACCCCGGTGGTCAGGAAGGGCACCTCCGGCTACGAGCTCGACGACCAGCGGCCGGCGTCAGTGGGTCGTGTGCGTTCGTTCTTCGGTAATTTCGGCATGATGGTCCGCGCGTACACTTATATTCGCGAGCTCGGCCCCGAGGGCTTGAAAGCCGTGACCGACATGGCGGTCCTCAACGCCAACTACTTGGCGGCGCGCCTGAAAGAAACGTTGCCGCTCGGGGTCGATGCCCCGGTGCTGCACGAAGCGGTATTCACCGATAGGAAGCTCGAGGCCGAGACCGGGGTCAAGACGCTCGATCTGGCGAAGCGCCTCATTGACTACGGGTTTCACCCGCCTACGGTGTACTTTCCCCTCGTGGTGCGGGGCGCCTTGATGGTCGAGCCGACGGAAACGGAAACCAAGCAGACGTTGGACGCTTTCATCAGCGCGATCGAAGCCATCAAGCAAGAGGCAACCGACGATCCAGAGCTCGTCAAGAACGCCCCCCACCTCACGCAGATAGGGCGCTTGGACGAAGCCAGGGCTGCCCGCAAGCCCAGCCTGCGCTGGCGCCCGGGCGGTGCGAGCGAAGCATAGGCGCAGCCAGGGCTCAGTCCGGCGGGCTCGTCCGCGCTGCCTGTTTGGACAGATATTCGAAAGCCGCCGCGAGCCCCGCATCGGGCATCGAGTGCCCGCCGCCCGCGCGCTCTACGAAGCGGTGGGGCCAGCCCAGGCGCTGCAGCATTTGGCGCAGCCGGCGCGCGTCGCCGATCGCGGTCTTGTCGCGCGAGCCAGCTTCGACGTACAGCGGCGAGCGTTTCTGAGCGCCCTTGGCGGGGCGCTCGAGCCAGTCGCCGCTGGCGCCGCCCGCGAAAACGGCGCTGCCGTTGCCTGGACTCTTGCCGCGCAGCGCCAGCTGCGTCGCATAGTAGGCTCCGTTCGAAAAGCCGAACACGAGCAGCTTGGCATAGGGCGCGCCGCGGCGTCTTTCGAGCTCTGCGCGCGCTGCCTCCCACTCTTGCAAGATTTCGGGTTCGACCTTCTGCTGCGCTGTCACCCCGGTCGGCCAGGTCCACCAGTCCTGCATGCCCTTCGGACCGATGCCGCGGCGCCCGCGCGGCATGACCAGATCGAAGCCATTGACGCGCGCCGCCCGCGCGATCGCCCGTTGCTGCTGGTGTTGCCAACCCGTGTCGGGCTTGACTACCCCGTGCAGAAAGATCACCAGCGTGTCTCGCTGGGGTTCGGCGCTTTGCAGCGCGCACACGGTGCCGGGGAGCGCTTCGAACTCGGGGGCACACCACGCCAGCGGTGGTGCCTCAGCGGGTTCTGCACGCCCCGCGGAGCCAGGAAAGACAGTCAGGGCGGCAAGCAGGAGCGGCGCGAGACGCCTCCGCCAAATACTGCGCGAATCTCTCGGCACCATCGCCACGACCGTAGCACATACCGGGCTCCCGGCGCTCGCGATGAAGGCCGTGTTAGTCTGAGCCCGAATGGTCACCCTGCTCCTGTTCATCTGCCGCCTGGCGCTGCGCATCTTCTTCAGGCGCCTCGAGATCGTCGGCCGCGAGCGGGTGCCCGCGGGCAAGGTCATGTTCGCCTTGAATCACCCGAACGGTTTGGTCGACCCGTTGTTCATCCTTTGCTACGCGGGGCGCCCGGTGTCGTTCCTGGCCAAAGCTCCGCTGTTCACGCTGCCGGTGATCGGCTACTTCGTGCGCTCGTTCCGCTGCTTGCCGGTGTACCGCCAGCAAGACAACAACGACCCCGCGCAGAATCGAGAGATGATGAAGCGGGCGGTCGAATTGCTCGCCGAGGGCAACGCACTCGCGCTGTTTCCGGAAGGTACCTCGCACAGTGACCCGAGCTTGAAGCCATTTCGCAGCGGCGCGGCACGCATCGCGCTGTCCGCCGCCGCCCTGGCAGGCGATTCGGTCAAGGTCGTGCCTGTGGGCCTCTCCTACTCACGTAAACACGTGTTCCGCAGCAACGCGCTCTTGCTTTTCGGCGAGCCCGTGGTGGTTCGCGGAGAGGAGCAAGTCGACCTCGAGCCCTCGCGCGAACAGGTGCAAGCGTTGACGGATGCATTGGCAGAGCGGGTGGGGGCGCTCACCTTGCAGGCCGAAAGCGTCGACCAGATCTATCTGGCCGAGCTCGCTCAGCGCCTGATCGTGGCTGCCAACCGCGACGAGGGCATACCCGTTCCCGAGAACATGGCCGAGAAGCTCGACTTCCAGCGGCAGTTGCTCGCGGGCCACGCTCGGATCGAAGATCGTCTGGCAGTAGACGCGCTGGTTCTGAAGCTCAGAGCCTACGAAGCCAGTGTCCGGGCCCTCCGTCTCAGGGTCGACGACAGCTTCAGCTACTCGTCGGGTGTCGTCGTCCGCTACCTCGCGCGCACGCTGTTGCTGTTCGCGGTGCTGGCGCTGCCGGGTTTGGTCGGCGTGGTCACGCATTACGCGACCTACCGCCTGGTAGGCTGGCTGGCATTCCGCTACGCCAAGGGCGATGTCGACGTCGTCGCTACCGGCAAGGTGACCGGGGGGCTCTTGCTCTTCCCGTTGACGTGGTGCTGCGCTGCGCTGGCGGCGGGCATCTGGTGGCATCCGCTATGGGGCACCGTCGTCGGCCTCGTCCTGCCATTGGCCGGCTACTGCGCGTTGCTGTGGCTCGAATCGTTGGCGGGGTTGTGGGTCCGCGGCAAGGCGCTGTGGTTCGCGGTGACCCAGCGAGGCTTCGTGCAGCACCTGGTCACCGAGCGGCGCGCGATCCGCGACGAGGTACTGGGGCTAGCCGATTTGCTCGAACGCCGTTCGCTCGAGCATCAGGCTTCGCTGCCCGATCGAGCATAGACAAAGCCCGCGGGCGGCTGAGCCTGACTACGAAAAGACTTCCGCGGCTGCTTGGCTGGCAGCGCGGAAGGAGCTGAGATGCTCAAGGAAGCTAAGCACACGATCGGAGGTTTCCTGTTCGGGTCGCCATCGGCCCGGAACGTAGCCAACGTCAGCAAACGTCGTGCCATGCGCGTCCGCCCAGTCCACGCGGTAACCGCGGGGTCAGCCTGTGCCAGAGCGTGCCAGCACGCGCTCCCACTGTCGCGTCATGGCTAAGGCTCGGCTACGGCTCGAGCAAGCCACGCTGCTTCGCCCAAAGCAAGGCCGCGACGTGGACAGCGTGGGTGATTTCTCCGGACCCGATGAGGTGCATCAGATCGGACACCGGGAAGCTCTCCACGACGAGGTCCTCGACCTCGTCGAGGCTTTGCTGGCTGGTGCAGCGAGCGCGGCGCGCGACGAAGCAATAGGCGAGGTGCGTGTGGCGTGCCGGCTCGGGGGCGAACGTGGCGAGCGCCGTCCAGTCGTCGCTGGTGTAGCCGGTCTCCTCGAAGAGCTCGCGGCGCGCACCGTCGAGTGGGCTCTCGCTCGCTTCGATGACGCCTGCGGGGAGCTCGAGCGTCACCCGCCCGATGCCGTGTCGATACTGGCGAATCAAGATCAGCTGACCTTCCTCGTCGATACAGCAAACGCAGGCCCACGTCGGGACCTCGAGCACGTGGAATTCGTCGATAGTCGCGCCGTTCCCTGTCAGGACCCGATCTCGGCGCAGGCTGAGCCACGGTCGCTCCACCAAGTAGTCGCTTTCGAGTACCTGCCAAGCTCTGATCTCTCGCATGGCGGCCAGCGTTCCACGGGGCGAGCTCTGGGTAAAGCATTGGAGCGTCGCCCTGTGCGCGTCGCGCGAAATGACGGCTGCTGGCGCTAGGCGGAGCGTTGCAAGTTCAAGAAGCTCGCGAGCGCATCGAGCAACGCTTGTGGTTCGAGCGGCTTGTGCCACACGGGGTTCCGCGTGGACTCGATGAACTCGCGCGTCTCCTCGCCGAACACACCGCCACTGCAGAAAACCACTCTACGGGCCAGTTCCGGGTGATTCAGTTCGAGCTGGCGATAGAAGTCGACGCCGCCGAGCTGTGGCATATTGATGTCGCAGATGACCGCGTCGAAGTCGTCGCTGTGATGGATCTTTTGCAGCGCCTCGTGTCCGTTGTTGACGAGCGTGACGGCGTAAGTAGGCGACAGCACGCGGCGATAGGCCCGCAAGACGGCCGGCTCGTCGTCGACGACCAGGACGCGATTACTGGCGGCGGCACGCACTTCGCTGCGCCGAGGCACACGGCTCACGGGCACCGAAAGACCCGTGTCGCGGGGCACGCGCAGCACGAACCGCGAGCCGCCGGAGGCGCGCGGCTCGAAGTCGAGCGAGCCGCGGTGTCGCTGTGCGTACTCGCGGGACAGCGTCAAACCTAGGCCGGTACCCGTGCGTCGCTCGTCGGTCGTAAAGAACGGCTCGAAGATCTTCGATCGCAGATCTTCGCTGACACCGTGCCCGTTGTCCTCGATAGACAGCCAGCTCACGTCGCCGTCGACGCCGGTCGACACCGTGATCGCGTCTCCGGGCGCGCCGGTCATCGCTTTGCAAGCGTTGTCGATCAAGTTGATCGCCACTTGGACCAGCTTGCCCTGATCTGCCACGAAACGCCGAGTTGGGTTCAACTGGGTGTGTACCTCGCAGCGATGACGAATGCGGTTCTTCGTCAAGCGCACCGCGATGCGCGCCACCTCGCACAGATCGGTCCAGGCGTTCTCGTGCGGTCGCGAACGGGCGAACTGTTGAAGCTCGCCTACGATGGTCGCTATGCGGGTGACACCTTCGAGGCTGTCGACGACCATTTCTTCGATCTCGTCGAGCGAACTTTCGACCTCCGCCAGCGACGCCTCGGGTCGCGCTTCGGTCAGCCCTCCGAGACTGGCCCGAAGCAGGCGTGTCCGTTCCCTGAGCTGGCTCAGGTTGGCCAGCGCGTAGGCCGCGGGATTGTTGATCTCGTGCGCGACGCCGGCGGCCAGCCTTCCTAGCGTTGCGAGGCGCTCTGCGAGGTCGAGCCTTTGACGTAGCTCGAGGGAGGCAAGGCGCTCGCGGGCATGGGCTACCGAGCGCATCAGATCTTCGCGTGTTGCCGTGGCCAAGTCGATCGAGTCTTGCGCGCCCAAGCGGATGTTCTCCCCGCTTCCGCGCGGATCCGCCCCGAACACGATCACCGGTGGCAGCGGCCGGCTGGGGTTCGCGGCGGCCAGGTGCTTCAAGAACTCGGCAGAACTCAGGTCGGGGAGCTGCACCGCCACGAACAGACAGTCGGGGACGCAGGCCCGCGCCGTCGCCAGCGCCTCGGCCGCCGTGCTGCACGACTCGAGCTCGTAGGCACCCGCGTCTTCTTCGAGCAGGAAGCGGAGGCGTTCGCGTTCGCCTTTTTCCCCGCCGACCACCAGCACGCGGGCAGGCACGGGACCGGCCTCATCGCGGTAGGGGCTGACGGCGTGCGCGCCCAGGTTGGATCCGTGACTCACGATCGCCGCCGGATCACTTGCTGAAAGAGGTCCTGGGTCATACAAGCACTCACGCTCGAGTTACGCTCAACGATACCACGCAGTGGTGGCTGCTCAAGCCCAGCGCGCAGCTCGAGCGCTCGCAGGTTCTGACGAAATACGCCGGGTTTCGCGGACCTGAGTTCGGGGCTCAGCGTCGCGCAATGCCGACGGAATACGCCACCGTTAGTCGCCGCTGAGCAAGTTCAAGAGGCCCAAGCCCACACTCGCAACCGCGGCGGTGAGGTCTTCCGCGACGCTCGAGAGCTGCGGCGCAGGGGGAGCGATGATCGGGTAACTCGCTGGAGACGGGGCGCGGGCGAGCTGTCCCTGGTAGCGGGCTCGCGCCAGCCCACCTTCCTCGACGAACTTCAGCACCTGGGGCAGTTCCCCCGCGTCGAACCAGCAGCCATGGCGCGTGCAGATGTCGACGATGATCCCGCTCGAATTGCCGAAGTTCTTTCGGTTCATGAGCTCGTGGCACTCGGGGCACCTCAGGTACACCACGGGTTGTTCGAGCGGGTTTCGGCGCCTCGTGTTCCTGGGTAGGAATGCCCCGGCGACTTCGCGCCGTTCCAACAGCTGCCGCAACAGTTCGTGCTGGACGAACTGTCCGCCGCAGCTCCCACAGTCGAACAAGCGGCCCGCCCCGGCCCGGTACGAACTCAGATCGCCGCGACAGGTGGCGCAGCGCAGATCCGCGGGCCCGTAGATCGGCTCCAGACCCAAGGCGTAGCCGCAGCCGGAGCAATGGATCGCTTCCGGCACGTTCATGTGGTGACAATCTCCGCAGCGCACCGTCGCGATCGGAGCGCGACAGTACTTGCAAAGGCGCGCCCGTTCCTCGTTGGGGCCGCCACAATTGGAGCAGTGGTAGGCGCGTGCCACGGAGCAACAGTCTAATCCATCGCTCGCGGAGCTCCCCGGATGTTCTCAGCCGCGGCCGCGTTTTCCGGGGGCCGACCTGCTCCTACGAGGCTTGGATCATGCCGTCGTCGTCGAAATCTGCGTCGGTGAGGTCGTCTTCACCCAAGGCTTCTGCCAGCTCTTCGATGATGTCGCCGCTTGCCGGCGCGTCGCTCCAACGGTCCAAGTCCTTGCCGTTCACGGGGCCCGTGTGGACGGTGTCCTCTTCGGCCTCGATGGCGGCCACGTAACCGTGTCGCTCGGCGATCTTACTCTGGATCACAGTGTCCCAGATGTGGGGGAGCGGAACATACTCGACCAGCACCTCGGGGGGCATGGCGGCGAGCAGGTTGAATTCCGTGAACGCGCTGCCCATCTTGCCCTGCTTCAGAGCTTCTTCGATGATCTTCCCGAGAGCGTCCTTGCTGAGGCGAAGCGCGAGTTCGCCGACGCTGATGCCTTCGACCACGTCCTCGTGTGTAATCAGCTTGTCTTCGAGCGCCTGTGTCAGCATGAACGCGACGTGCTGTTGGGCGACCTTCGCGTTCTTCCCCTTGGAATCAGCCTTCCAGAACTCGCCTTCGGTGATGAACTTCCACAGCTTGGCGTCGTCGAGATAGGTGACGCGGTCGTCCGGGTCGAACAGCTCGACGACCATTACGGCGCGGGTTTCGCCTTCGCTCAGCGAGATCGCGAGGTCATCCGCGGCAGACTGCCAGCTCTTCTTCAGCGCGACTTTGTGTTTCGTTCCAACCGTGGGAACGAGAATCTTCGCTCGCAGAGAGGGTCGGTCCTTGAGGCCTTCCATGATCTCGCTGGGCGGAAAGTGCCTGACGAAATCCTCCGGAGAGCGACGCCCCACCTGCAGGGCGTGTTCGATGACGTGGGCCAGGAAGCGTTCCCGCCCCGTCTTCAGCTCTGATTTTCTCTTGTCGCTGGATTGTGATTCCATGATTTGCGTTCCGGTTCTTTTAGGGACGGTCAGGCTCTGAAAACCCTTAGCCATCCGGGGGCGGATCTCCGTTTAACTTCCGCTTCGGCGTAACGGCCGATCGCCGTCGATTTTCGACGCCGGTGCGACATCGAACGCACGAAATCGTCAGTTGGATCTGCTCGCTTGAGCAGTCCGTAGATATTCGTGATGCGTCGATGCCGCGCTGTATGTCGCGCGAGTACTCATACGAGCGACATGCACCCACCGCGGGGCCCGCCGGCGCGCTCACTTCAGCAAGCGGTACCCACTCGCTGCTACCGCGGCCCAGCCGCCGAGCAGGGCGAGCCCTCCGAACGGCGTCACTGCTCCGAGCCAGCGCGCCCCGGACAAGGTCATGGCATACAGGCTACCCGAAAAGAGCAGGATGCCGATCTGAAAGCACACGCCCGCAATTTTCCCGACACCGGGCTCTCGGCTGGCTAGGTAGGCTGCGACGCCCAGAGCCAGCGCGTGCGTCAGGTGGTACTGCGAGGCCGTCTGCCACCAGGCCAAGCGACGCTCAAGGGCTTCCGCGCCTGCGAGCCAGCGTTGGAGCCCGTGGGCACCAAAGGCGCCCAGGGCCACGGCGACGAACCCATTCACTCCAGTCGCTACCCAAAGCCAGCCTTGCACTAGAACTTCCGCAATCTCGAAACGGGCCTGACTCAGGCGGTGTGGGGACCCGAGGACCTCATGCGGGTGCCGGGGGAATGACCGAAGCCATGATGACATGGTTGACGAGAATGTCACCGTCTGGTTCGAGCGATGCGCGCTCGTAGCCCGGCCATGCAGCCCCCTGGCTGAAGACGGAGATGCTCTCGAGCGGGAGTGGCAGGTCGTTGGGCACCGGATCGTTTCCGGGTGGCTCCTCGCTCAGCAAGAAGACATTGAGCACGTCGCGCAGGACCAGGCGCGTCAACTCCTGACCCCCGGGTAGGTGCACCTCACCGACGAGCCTGCGCAACTGGTCGCGACGGAGTCCAACGCTCGTCAGGTACGCTGCCAGCTTGGGGTCCTCGTCGCGCGCTGACGGGCGCAAGGTGATGCGCTGTTCCTGGGCATCCATCCACACGATGTGCTCGCCATCGGGGCTGAGATCGGCAATCAGGCTGGCGCTCGAGCGGAGTGAGCTCGAGAACTCGATGGGGGACCATGCCACGTGAACCTTCATCGCCGAACCTCTGCGAGCGGGTGAAGAGTTTCGCTGGGCGGGCTCGCAGTCAATCGCCAACGCGCGTCGCATTTCCGTACCCGGAAGCTCGAGCGCTGGGGGCTTGGCTTCTCGCGAAAATTCGCGCCGTTGAACTTGCCGGGCCGGGCACCGCCTGGACTGGTGTTCCCGGCTGGGTTGAATCTTTGTGGGGCGACTGCACGCGATGACGGCGGCACAGCCGCTCGCCTCGAGGCGCCGAGCCGGCCCACGCCGCCGGGGCTGAGACCCGGGTGGGACCGGACGACGACCGAATTGGGTCACGGAACGACGTGTGGATCGAGCAGCTCGCCAGCACTTGCCACGTCGTCAAGATCGTAGTCGAGCATCAGCTCCTGATCGAACAGAAACCTACCAGAAAAGTAGCGGCTCGAGAGCAGCAACGGTACCCAGAGCGCATCGTCCCGCCACATCGAAGCATAGGGAATCCTATCGACGGAGGTCCAGAGCGGACGTGCCTCCGCGGTTTCCGTAGGTACACCCGAGAAAGTGCTGGCGCGAAACACGTGGACGAAGATCGAATAGCCATCCACGAACTGAAAGCTCAACTCACCGTACTTGATCAGAGCGCCCGGCGTGACGCGGAGTTCTTCCTGAACTTCACGGATCGCCGCGGTGTGCGGGGTCTCACCCGGCTCGAGCCGGCCACCGGGAGCATTGATCTTCCCCGCCCCGAGTCCCCGCTTCTTGTGCATCAGGAGGACTCTGGCGCTATCCGTCACGAATACGAGGGTGGCTTGATCCGTGGCCTTCCAGCTGTCCCAGTCGATATCGGTCAGCCTACGCATGGCGAACCCTCATACCAGCCGCCAGCGGTGACGGCAACGGCCGGGGCGCGAGGTGTTTCGAGCATCGACCTAGCAGCTCGTCTACGAAACCACGCGGTACCGCCATGGGCGGGCACGGTCGGACCGCGCCGTCGCGAGCACGCGCGACGAAAGGTTTCCACAGCGTGGCACGTCGATTCTCGCGGGCCATCGGCATCGATGTCGCCCGCCGGCGGTGTCTAGCGCTGTCGAATGTCGATCAGCGTCGAGCGTCAAACGGAGTTGACGGAGGCACGACGAGGGGACGCGGTGCATGTTGCGCGTGGGTCGAACGCGTCCCATGACCACTCCTGTTGACACTGTCGATGCACTTCGGAAAAGCGCGTCTCGGTGCGCTATTTCTCTGGTGCGTCTCCCGGGTGAGTATCTTATGCTGGTGCTCGTGGTGCGAGCCATCACCTAATAGCGCAGCGTCGCGCCTCATGGGCACTTGGTGAGTTGGGCGTCACAGACGCTGGGTGCCGAGTCGAATCTAGCGATGAATCACGACGACGACTTCAAACGCGGCGCAGCGCCGCTCGGGCACGGCATTTCGGTGCTGACTGGCCATGGGAGCGCGCGCGAAGTGCCGCGCAGTCTGAAGCAGCTGCAGTGGTTGCACGCGCTCTTCGCCTACGCGGAGGTGCAGAACAACCCGAGTCTGCCTGTGATCGCTAACCTCGAGCGAATTCGAACCGTGCCCGCTCGCCGATGGCATTACCACAGGCTCCTGCTGGATGCCCACGCAGCGCTGCTCTGTCGGTTCGCGCGCCAGCGCGTGGCGGCATTGCGGCGCAAGGTCGTCGGCATGATCGAGCACGGAGTGTCGTACGAAAGCGTCGAGCGAGGACTGGGAGCGTTTCAGAAGCTCGACGCCGCCGAACTCGTCGAGCATTGCCCCTTCTTCGCGGGTGACGAGGCGAATACCTATTGGGAAGGCTGGGTCACGGCACCCGAATCCGCCGAGGCGCCAGCCCATACGGTCTCGGTCGTGCTGAGCGGCTTGCGCGACTGTGCGCCAGAGCTCCCCTGGGTCGGGACGCGTCAGCTCGTGATGGTGGCGGGGCACGCCCTGGTGAAGCCGCGCGAGGTCGACACCTGGTCGGTCTCTTTCGACGAACCAGTCGCAGATCCGCTCGAGCTCTGTTACTCGTTCTGGCTCCGGGAGCTTTGCACTCCGAACAGCGGTGTGCTCGGCGTCACACCGACCACGCTCGTGGATGCGGTACCGCTCACGTCGGGGCGTGCCGCCTGGGCCGTGGGTATCGGTGTGGTGGAAGCGGAGCCGGTGTTTGCGGCAGACGCTGAGCAGGCGCTCGGGGCTGCGGTCGAGCTCGTCGCCACCTTGACGCGCGGTCAACGCCGCGCCGCCGAGGAGCCGTGGCAGCTACCGATCATGTCGGCCGCCCAGGTTGCACGCGAATCGGTGAGCGCCGTGTGGGATGCGTTCTCGACGCTGGGCACGAGCGTATACGCGCGCGAATGGCGCGCCACCTGTGCCCCCTGCATCTACGATTCGAAGTACTTGTATGCGCTGTCCCCTCCGAGCTCCGCACGAACTTTGAGCTTGCGTGCTGGGCGCTACGAAACCGCACTCGATGTCGCCATCGGACAAGAACCGGTCAGTGTCTCCGGCCACCGCATGCATTCGCGTCAGGGTGACTCGGGTGCGCCCGCGCGCCGCTGGTCGATGCTGTACTTTCGGGGCGCGAAGAGCGAAGACAAAACCGGCGCCTAACGAGGCACGATCTTGAGGACTTCGCCTGCGTCGCGGAGCACGATGTACAGCTCGCCTGTGTTGTCTTGCCCGAATGAGGCGAGCCCGATGCCGGAGCCGCTCAACGACCGATCGAAGGAGATTTCACGCTCGTTCGTGATCGAACCGCCGGCATAATCGAAGGCCCAAACGTTCCCGCTGCCATAGTCGCCGTAGAAGTACGTGCCGCGCAGCGCCGGGATGGCGGACCCTCGATACACATAGCCGCCGGTCACGCTCTGACCATCGCCACGCCCGTAGTCGAGCACGGGTTCGGTCATGCCTTCGGAGTCGCAGCTGTTGGCTTCGTAACAATGCTGCCCCTCGCGCACGTTCCAGCCATAGTTGCGTGAGCCGGAGCCGGCGGGTTCGACGTTGATCTCTTCGTACTCATTCTGCCCCACGTCGCCGATGTACATGTCGCCGTTGCACGCGTCGAAGCTGAACCGCCACGGGTTTCGGAGGCCCTTGTCCCAAATCTCGGGTAAGCCGCCGGGCATGTTGCCCGGGGGGATGCTGTACTCACCAGCTTCCCGACCATCGATGTCGAGGCGCAGGATGGAGCCGAGCAAACTGTCTTGATCTTGCCCGTTCTCGTCGGGGTCGCCGCCGCCACCGCCGTCGCCGAGGCCCAAGTAGAGAAAGCCGTCTTGGGGGCTGAAGGCGATGGTGCCGCCGTTGTGGTTCCAGTTGGGTTGGTTCACCGCGAGGAGCACTCGCTCGGAATCGGGGTTAGCGACGTCCGGGTCGTCGGAGACCGCGAATTCGGAAACCACGGTGGTGCCGTTGGCGAGATCGTGCGTGCCCTCGCTAGCGCTGTAATGCACGTAGAACAAGCCGTTGTCGCGGTAGTCGGGATGGAAAGCCAGCGAGAACATGCCGCGTTCATTGTCGGTGCGCGACACTTGGTCACTGATGTCGAGGAACGTATCGATGGAGCCGCCTCGCACCACCTTGATGGTGCCCGGTTGTTCGACGACGAACAGGCGCTCGTCGTCGCCCGGGGCCGGAGTTACGTCCACCGGCTCGGTCAGCCCCGAGGCGATGCTGTCGAGGCCGAGTGACGGAACGGTACCGGAGGCAGGCTCACAGCTGAAGCTCGCGGCCGAGCCGCCAGCTCCATTCGTGCTCGTCGAGTCGCCGCCGCCCCCGGTGCCGCCCGAGGCATTCGTGGTGCCGGTGCCTCCAGCGCTCGACGCACCGCCGCTCGACGTACCGCCGCTCGACGTGGGCGTGCCACCGGTGTCGTCACTCTCGCTGTCGTCGCTCGAACAAGCGAGCCCGAGGGCGAGACTGGAGCAGCAGGCGAACAGAACGAGAAGATACCGACCCGAATGCGAATTCACCTGCCAAGAATGTGCAGCTTTTGTGGGAAGCACAAGCGGCACGGCAGCTTCGAGGCATTTCGGCAATTTTCCGGTGCCGCGGAACCCGCTGGTTGCCCTTGTCACTGCGCGGTCATAGACCGCCTTCATTCTTGTTCGGTGCGTACGGGTGGCCACACGCGCGGGTTCTTGCGCGAGCCAAAGTCCACGCTGCCTACCAATGCGACCCCCAGGAACAAACCTGTATAACCGTTCGTCGGCACACCGTCCACGGTCGACAACAGGCCTCGACCGTAGCCCGCTTCGGAGTTCAAGGTCAGGCTCAAGCGAGACCAAACGCGCGCATTCACGGAGACCCGCGCCGCTACGTCGCCGTAGAGTTGGCTGGCGTCGTTCTCTTCGACCGAGTGAGTGGCCACGACCAGGGTACCGAAACCGACGCGTGGCATGACCGACGCCGTCCAGCGACCGTTGGTGACTTCCGCCACGCGGTAGCCCAGCCCCAGGTTGCCAACGACCATGGTGTAGGTCTGTTCCTGGGATGGTGTCAGGTCGCCGCGGAGCAGGCTGGCGCCGAGCTCAGCGCCACCGAGTGAAAAACCAGCATTGAGCCCGACGAGGGAAGTGGAAAGGCGGAACGTGCGCTGCTCGATACCGAAGTGCGCCATCAAATGGACCCCAGCGTCGGGTTGGGGTTCGGGTGGCGCGTCGCGGACAGTGACTGCGGGTTCCCCGCGGAACGCGTTGTCGACCTCGGGCCCGAGGTCCAGCGATGGACCGACGGCGCTGTTCAGCGCAGTCTTGGCGCTGCTTTCCTGGGTCGCTTCGGTGGCTGGGGCGGTACCGGCGGTGCCGTTGTCGACCTCGCCATGCACTCGGAAGTCTTCGAGCAACTCGGCCAACGCCAGCGCCACGGTACGCGGCTCGGACGAGTGCGGGACGTCCGCTAAACTGAACCGCTGCTCGGCGCTTCGGACACCACGCGCGGCGCGGAGCACCAGCTGCTGTCGCGTATCACAGTCGGTGCGCACCTCGAGCACGAAGTTGTCGTCGCTTTGGAAGGCGTCGAGCGGCCGCAGCGCCACACCCTGAGCCTGGAGTTCGAGCGCCAGGCTTTCGTAGAGCGCAGCCCCGTCGAGGCGCGGCTTGGCGCAGTCGATGTGTACCAGGGCTGCTTCGGGCGTGGAGGCTCCGGGATCAGCGGCGTGTGCGTTGGGCGTGAGGAGCGTTGACGCGGCGAGCGCCAGGCACGCTCGCCGCGCCGAGCGGCTCACGGGGTCGCCCAGCGGCGGACATCTTCGGCGCGACGACCATTCGGGAAGCGCTCGAGATAGCGCTGAGCGGCGCTCTGCGCGTTCTTCGTTTGGCCCGACTTCGCGTACGCCTCGACGAGCCGCGCGTTGGCGTTTTCCTGAAGAGCCGCAGGCATTCCGTCGAGAGTCGAGCGCAGAGCTGCCGCCGCCCGCGCGGGATTGCTCCGCATGGTCATGCGTGCCACGGACATGGCGGCCAGGCCCCTGCGCGGATCGAAGTGCGGAGCCGTGGTAATCACCCGCTCGAAGTAAGCGAGCGACCGCCCCAAGTCGCCGGATTCGCGCGCCCGATCGGCCTCGGCGAACAGCGCTTCGATGTCGAGTGGTACGTTGGTGGGCGGCTCTGCGGTGTCGTGGGCTGGCGCCGCGATCAGCGACTTTTCTGCTGAACTCGGCCGCGGTCGAGAGGCCCCCACGGCCCAGTCGGTCTCGATCGAAGCTGGCTTCTTAGCGGCTTGCGCCTGGGCAATGCTCGCGTCGTCGTCGTCTGCGAGCGGCAGATCATCGACGCGCGCTTCCGAAACGTGAGCAGCATCGGCGGCTTCTACGTGAGCACTTCCCGAGTGCGCGACCTCGGCCTGATCGTGGCTGGCGTCATTGTGCGCCAGTCTGTGCGAGGTGGAGGTGCGAAGCGCCTGCCCCGCCCCGAGGCGCTGCTGACCGCCGGGAACCGTGTCGCCGCGCACCAACACCAACCCCTTCGTCACCGACACGGCCACTTCCGACTCCGTGCGTGTCACCGTGAAACGCGTGCCCACGACTTCGACGCTGGTGAGGCCGACTTCGATGATCCAGCGACGCTGCGCTTTGGGGTTCACTTCGAAGGTCGCGCTGCCCCTGGTCAGGGCCGTGACGAAAGTGTTCGCGTCGTTGGAAACCACCTCGAGCCGGCTTTGCTGAGCCACTCGAATGCTCGACCCGTCGGAGAGCTCGACGCTCCGCGGCGTGGCTTCGGCGATGAGCGCAGGGGGCATCTCGCCCGAGCTCAGCTGCAGGGGACTGTTCGCTCGGATCAGGAACAAACCAACGAGCGCGACAACGGTAGCGACGCTCGCCAGCGCAGCGAACAGCGGCCAGCGGCGAGCCGGCCGCCACAGGGCAGACGGTGGTTGATACAGGCGCCCCTGGATCCGATGCCACAGCGCGGGCACCGAGTGCTCGCTGAACCCGGCCTGCAGCAGCTCGGCCAGCGGTTTCTCGCCGCCGCGCAGGTAATCCGACGGCGAGTGCAGCGGCGGCTTGAGCCGCGGCCTGGAGACTCTGTCGGTCATGGCTCCGAACCCCCTCCGGCGCCGGGTCCGAGCTCGGCCTCCAGATGTCGTGCGGTGCGCGCGATGCGCCGCTTGGCAGTCGCGAGCGAACACTCGCATGCCTCGGCCACCTCCTCCAAGCTAAGCCCTTCGACGTGGCGCAGCATCCACGCAAAGCGCTGGCTGGCCGAAACGCGACCCAGCACCCGGTCGATGCACGCGAGCTCGGCGCGAGTTTCGGTCGAAGCGCCGGGCTTGGCGAGGGTCTCGAGCAGACCGTCTTCTTGGGGACGCTCGAGGCCGAGACGGCGCATCAACTTGCGCTTGCGGAACCTGCGATGCGCCTGGTGAACCGTGATCTGCAAGAGCCAAGCCCGCATGCGCGACGGCTCGCGGAGTTTGCTCACGTCACGCAGCGCCTCGACGAAGGTGTCTTGGACCACGTCGTCGGCGTCCGCGCGATCGCCCACGAGTCTGAGCGCGGTGCACCACACGGCCTTCACGTAGCGCCGGTAGAAGGCCTCCCTTGCCCAGGGCTCCCCGGCCATCAGGCGGTTAGCCAGGTCCACGTCGCTGATCGACGGGACGATGCTTTGCTCCACCGAGAGGGGAGTCGAGTCAGCGCGGCTAGCGAGGAACGAAGTCATCCGGACAAAACCCACGGACGTGGGCCCTGCGAGCGCGGAACCGGCTCACGCTGGAGAGGCTGTGTGGCGACGAGCAGGAGCCAGCAGTCCTTCTGCCAGAACCTCGAGCCGAAACCGCTTGTTTCCAGCAGCTCCATGGGGTCGTCCACTCGCGCTCAGTTCTATCACGGGCCGCTTCTTCTCGCGAGGCAAGGAAGGCTCCGCAGGCCGATCCGGGGTCTTTAGCCCCCGGATTGCTCCGTGCACGTTCCTTCCGAGCAGGCATTCGTCAGGCAATCCCCATCCACGTTGCAAGCACTGCCGACACCGCATTGGGGGCAGCCTGGGCCTCCACAGTTGATGCCGGTCTCGGAGCCATTTCGCACGGGATCTGAGCACGTGGGCCGCTGACAGATGAAGTCGGCGCATGCTCGGCTCGCGCAGTCCGACGCCTGCGTGCAGGCCGAGAGATCGGGGCACGGGCCGCAGGGGCCCCCACAGTCGACGTCGCTTTCGTTTTGGTTCCTGGTGCCGTCCGAGCACGAGGCGGCCTGGCACGTGCCCTGGGAGCAGACTCCGCTCGCACAGTCGGTGTCCATCTGGCAGTCGCTGCCGTCGTCGCAAGCCGGGCAGTCGCTGCCCCCACAGTCGCTGTCGGCTTCACCGGCATCGGTATTGCCGTTGTCGCACGCTTCCGTGGAGCAGACGTCGTTCAGGCAGACTTCGGACTCGCAGTCTGCGTCCGAAGCGCATGCAGCCTGCAACGGACACGGCGTTCCACACGCCTCCCCGCAGTCGACGTCGGCCTCACTGCCGTTCTTCTTGCCGTCGCTGCACGAGGGTTCGTCGCAGGTCCGGGCCGTGCAGACGTTGCTGGCGCATTGGGCGTTCTCGTTGCAATGCTCGTCGGTGCCGCAGCGCTCACAACTGCCTCCACAATCGACGTCGCTTTCTTCCCAATTCATGCGGCCGTCGACGCAGCTGGGCGTCACGCACCGGCCATCGACGCAACCGCGGTTCCAGCAATCGTCGTCGCTGTCGCAGGCGAGGCCGTCGACGCAGTCGACGCAGGTCCCACCGCCGCAGTCGATGTCGGTCTCGTCGTCGTCCTTCACGTCGTTGGAACAGTGATTGGCGACGACTCCCGTGCCGCCGCCACCGGTCGTCGTCTGCGTCCCGCTTCCGCCGCCTTCCCCAGCGATACCGCTGGTTTGCTCCCCGGTCGTGCTTGCCGTTCCCTCGGCGACGTGGAAGGTTGGACTCTGGCAGGCGACGAGCAGCAGCGTCATCCAGGCGGAGCGCCCCGGCCAGTGCTCGACACCATGGAAGCAAAGCATTCGTAGCAAGGCCCGCGTAGCCTAGCGCATGCCCACCCCGGGCACACACCACGAACTTCATTGGGGCGCAGGTCCCTCCTGAGAGGTCCGTGAGCCGAGTCGCGCCAATGCCCCGAACGGAGAAGGTTGCCTCAGGGGGACGGCTCGGGTAGTCGTAGCCGAATGGCCGAGGGCGACGAGACGTTACTGGTATTCGTCTACGGATCGCTACGCAACGGAGAGCCTGATCACCCCGCCCTGCAAGGCGCGCAGTTTGTCGGGAACGGTCACACAGTACCCAAATACCGTCTCGTCGACCTGGGCGTCTATCCAGCCATGATCGAGTTCCCCGGCTACCGCGTGTTCGGCGAAGTGTACGCCGTGACGCGCGAGATCCGGCGGCGCCTGGACGTGATCAAGGAAGTACCGGTGCTGTTTCAACGCGTGACCATCGCCTTGGAAGACGGGCGCGCCGCGGAGACGTACGTCATGCGCGAGCAACAGGTACGCGGGCGCCGCCGCCTCAGGGTGGAAGATTGGAAGCAGCGCTTCGCCCCCCTGCGCCGTGGCCCATATTAGCGGGGTGGTAGTAGCGCTGGCGATTGCTCAGCGGACGACGACGAGCTTGCGAACGGTCAGGTGATTGCCGGCGAACGGGGGTACGGTCGCGCCGCGCAGGGTGGCGGCGATGCACCCGCCCGTCCTGGTGCCAGCGTAAGGGGCACCGTTCACATTGGCCGAGGTGACGCGCCCCGAGGGCGCGAAAGTAACGATGACTTCGGCGGTGCCGGTCGGATCGTCGCCCTTGCGACAACTCGAGGCCGCTCGGGCGCTCGCTCCGAGGGCGTGCTTTGCGGCCTCGGCATCGAAGGCGGGCAGCGCGGGAGCAGGTGCCGGAGCCTCCTCCGAAGCGCTGGCCGCGGGCGCGGCTGTCTCGGTCTCGGTCACCGCTGGCGTCGCGCTCGCCACGGGGACGGTGGGCGCAGCTTGCGCTTCGGGAGCCGGTCGCCGGGGTGCGGAGCTGGCGCTGGGCCCGTGCGTGCTCCCGGTCTGCGGAAGCGTTACGGGCTTGGATTCGTCGAGTTCTAAGTTTGGGGCGGCTGCTGCTGGCTCGGAGGTTCGTGCGACGTGGGTCGCTCGGGCTACGCGCGCGCCGTCGCTTGCCGCGGCAGCTGCGGGAGCAAGCGCCGGGGCTTGCGCGGGCCGAGCGGGCTCGCGCAGCAACCACAACGTGCCGAGCAGCAGCCCCGCCGCGGCCATGCCTAAGAGCACAGCGCCCCCGTCACGCCGCGGTGCGGGTCGTTGCGTCGTTACCACCGGGTGCGTCGTCGGGCGCTCGTCAGGCTTCTCGTCGAGCGCCGCAGCTGGCGTGGTAGCGACCAGGCGGCGAAGACTCTCGGAGCGCAAACTCTCGGGGTGCGAGCTCTTGGGTCGTGAGATCGGCGGGCGCGCCGCGTGGGGTTGGGAGCTTTGTGGCCGCGACTTCTGTGGTCGCGAGTGCTTGGGGCGCACGTGCTCGGGCAGGCCGTCAGAGTGCTGCTGCGCCCGCGTGGGTGGGCGCGGCGCTGGCGGAATGCGTGAGGCCATGCCCGACACCGCGAGCGCGGGGGGGATCGAGCTGAGGCGTCGCTCGGCTTGGGGTGGCGCCTTGCCTTCGAGCGCCGGCGATGGTGCAGGCTGGCCAGGGGCGGCGGGTTCGGTAGGCAGCTTGGTGTCGGGCATTTGGTTCTCCGCAAAAAGGTGCGCGGGCTACAGCTCGGCTAAGATTGCATTAACTTAGCTCGAACGAACTACCACGCAACACACGCGCACACATTTCGGGAGGGGTCAGAATGCACTGAGCAGGCTTTTAGCGTGCGAGTTGGCGGAAAAACGTTCGGAGGTCCTGGGTCAAGAGATCGGGGACTTCCATGGCGGGGAAGTGACCGCCGCGCTCGTACTCGCGATAGTGCGCCGCTCGATGCTCGGGATCGACGAGCTTGCGGGTGAAGGATTGCTTGCCGAACACGGCGAAACCCTTGGGCGCGGTGCCCTCGCCGCCCCACTCCTGGGCATGCATGTTTTCGTAGAGGAAGTGCGCGGCGGAAGCGCCCGAAGCCGTGAACCAGTAGAGCGCGACGTTGGTCAGCAGCTGGTCGCGATCGACGGCCTGCTCGGGGAGCTCATGCATGGGGTCCGTCCATTCTTTGAACTTCTCTGCGATGAAGGCGAGCTGGAATGCCGGTGAGTCGGTGAGAGCGTAGGCGAGCGTTTGGGGCCGCGTGGTCTGAAGCTGGAGGTAGCCCGAGCCGTCGCTGGAGACGCGTGCGAGTGTCTCGACTTGCTCGCGCTCTGCTTCGGTGAGGCCCGGAGTTCGCGCCGGATCGCCCATGAACGCCGCGACGGTCACGGCCGTTTGCGGCTCTGTCGAGAAATGCACGCCGACCACTCGATCGGGCGCGGCGCTGCTCAGGGCGCCCGCAACGGCTGCCCCGACGTCCCCGCCATGCACGCCATACCGATCGTAGCCGAGACGCCGCATCAAGACGGCGAGCGCGCGCGCCGTGCGCGCGGCCTGCCACCCCGGTTCGCGGACGGGCACGGAGAACCCGAAGCCCGGCAGCGACGGCACGACCAGGTCGAAGGCGTCGGTAGGATCTCCCCCGTGAGCGCGCGGGTCGGTCAGGGGCCCCACGATCTTCAGGAACTCGACGAATGAGCTGGGCCAGCCATGGTGCAAGACCAGCGGCAGCGCGTTGGGTTCGGGCGAACGCACGTGGAGGAAATGGATCAGCTGGCCGTCGATCTCCGTGGTGAACTGGGGCCATCGGTTCAGTTGCGCTTCTGCCGCGCGCCAGTCGAATGCCCCGCCCCAGTAGTCCAACAGCGCTCCCAGATGGTCGGCTGGCACCCCGCGTTGCCAACCGTAATCTGGAACCGGCGGCGGCAGGCGCGTGCGCTTCAAACGGGCACGCAGATCCGTGAGCTCGGCGTCAAGCACCTGGACACGAAACGGGTGAATGCTGTCCGGCGAGAGGGTTTCTTCGTGGTTTTTCATGCTGCACAAGCTATCTCTCAATTAGGAAAGGATCGTTCCGCATTGTCGCGGACGCTAGATGCATGAAAACAGCGGGAAGATTGTTGGCGTTGTTGGCGCTGTTGCAGCAGCGCCGGGCGTGGACCGGGCCCCAGCTGGCGACTGAGCTGGCTGTCACCACGCGCACGATTCGAAATGACGTCGAACGCTTGCGTGAGCTCGGCTACCCGATCGTCGGGTCCCCGGGGCTAGAGGGAGGCTATCGGTTGCGCGTCGGCAGCGAGCTGCCGCCGCTGTTGCTCGACGACGACGAGGCCGTCGCGATCGCGGTCGGGCTGCGCTGGGCCGCTACCGGCGCCGTCAGCGGTATCGAAGAGTTATCGCTGAGGGCCATGAACAAGCTCGAGCAGTTCTTGCCGAAGCGCATCCGGAAGCGTGTCGCCACGTTGGCCCGCGCCATCGTAGCCTTGCCGACGACCGAAGCGCTGGTCGATAGCGCCGTATTGAGCCAGGTGGCGCTCGCTTGCGACCGGCAGCAGCGCCTGAGTTTCAGCTATCGGGATCACGCGGGTCACGAATCGTCGCGTGTGTGCGAACCATACCGCGTCGTGCACGACGGGCGACGCTGGTATCTGATCGCGTATGACCTCGGTCGTGGGGACTTTCGAACCTTCCGCGTCGATCGCTTGCGTCCTGCGGGCCACCTGGGGCCGGCGTTCGTTGCGCGGGCCGTCCCCGAAGCCGTACTGCTGGCTTCAATGAAACGCGGTATCGATCGGGCAACCTGGCACGTGCGCGCTCGCGTCAAGGTGAAGCTTTCCGCCGAAGCGCTGGCACGTCGCGTGCCGCCTGCCGTCAGCGTCGAACCGTTGGACGAGACGCACTGCGTCGCCAGTGTGGGCGCGGACACGTTCGAGGCGCTGGGTGTTTATCTGGGCATGTTCGGCTGTGACTTCGAGGTCATCGAGCCCGCGGAGCTGAGGCTGGCGCTGCGCGCCCTCGGCCGTCGCTACCTGAGGGCTGCTCGCGAGCCAAAGCCCCGCATCCGCGTCCGCGCCTGACGCTCGCGGCGCCGAACCGGACGCCTGCGGCAGCGGGTGATTGTCCTTGACGCGCCTTCTGGGTTCGAGGCATCAACGACGCAGGTGTATACGTTGCGCAACCGTTAAAGAGGTGTCACGTGCCCGTCAACGGGAATCGCTATCAGCAAGGAGTCTGAGGAGGCCAATTGACTTTGGCTCTATGCATACTTCTGGCCCTTGGCGTTTGCGCACTCGGTATTCAAGTGCTCGCCCAGCTATCGGTGTTCTGGTTGGTGGGTAGGAAGCGCTCCGCACCGCTGCACCATCACTGGGGTGTGTCGGTGCTGAAGCCGCTGAAGGGAGCCGACCAGGATCTCGAACGGAACCTGCGCTCCATGTTCGAACAGGATTGGCCTCGCATGGAACTCGTGGTGGGTTCCGAAGACGCGCGGGACCCCGCGCTCGCGGTGGTCCAGAAGGTCGCGGCTGACTACCCCGAGGTGCGTTGCCGTATCGTGACGTCGTCGCTTTCACTCGGGCTCAACCCGAAGGTGAACCTGTGCGCGCAGCTCGCCCGCTACGCCAGCCACGACTTGGTCATCGTGTCGGACGCTAGCGTGGTGGCCCCCAAGCACTACGTTCGCTCGATGGTGCGCGCGTTCGGAATACCGAATACGGGTCTGGTCGCGAGTCCGCTCGTCGGTTTCGGCGAAACCAGCAGCGGAGGCGTGGTCGACAACTTGATGCTCAATCTGTTCGTGCTGCGGGCGATCTGCTTCACCAAGTTGTTCGCGCGCCACAGCTGCGTCATCGGAAAATCGATGATGTTTCGACTCTCGGATCTGCGCAGGCTGGGCGGGTGGCGTGTCGTGGCGGACGTGCTGGCCGAAGATTACGTGCTCGGGCGGCTATTTCGCCGCGCCGGGTTCGACGTGCGTCTCTGCGCCGAAGCGCTGCCGACGCGCACGCATTGTGAAGCGCTGGGTGATGGCCTCAGTCGACACGTGCGCTGGTGCCAAATGCGGCGCCGCACGTCGACCGTCGCCTACCTGGCAGAACTCGCAGCGAACGTCTCGGTGTGGGCGCTCGCGCTCGTCGCGCTGGCGTTTGCTCTCGGTCGTGTCGATTTTGCGGTCACCGGTGCGCTGTTGCTCGGCGCCAAGGTGGTGCTCGACTTGGTGTCGATCCTGTGGCTCGGTCCACGCCAGCTCTCACGCCAGCGGGCGTGCTGGGTGCTCGTCGCAGATCTCCTCAACTTTTGGGTGTGGCTGCTGGGTGCGGTCCGGCGCACCGTCGACTGGCGCGGCACGCGGCTATTGATCGGCGCGCAGACGCGCTTGACGCTCCTGGAACGGGGACATCGCTCGGAAGCGCGAGAACCCTTCTACTCGGCCGCCAATTCCTGAGCAGTTTGACGCGACCGGCTAGTTGAGCCAGCGTGTCCTGGCTCATGGTCACGCTGCGTCCGAAGAGCGCGCTCCGCCGAGCCGCGGAGCGTGTCGCTCACCAAGTCTCGCGCCTGGGTGAACGCGCCTCGGCGACCGTGTCGGGCATCAAGCCTGCCGTCACACCGTGGGTGGGGCGGGCGACCTCGCGCGTCGCGTTGCTCTCGGTCCAAGTCGACCCGGCCGCTCTCCGGGGCGCGCTGGAGGAGTATCTGGCTCGAGTCGTGCAAACCGTCGGAGCGCCCGATAGCTTGCTTCGCGGCGCGGCCGCGCCGGGCGAACGCGCGCCGGCGCCCGGTGTCCTGCATTTGAGTCGCGCGGTGGAGCTCCATTTCGGGCAGCTCCAAAAGCTGAAAGATTTCGCCAGAGCTCACGATCCGATCGAAGCGGTGCACCAGCTGCGAGTTACTTCGCGAAGGCTGCGGACATTCGTGGACATGTTCGAACCGTTCGCCGAGCCCGCGCTGGTGCGAGCTGCGCGAAAACCGCTGCGCCAGATCACGCGAGCAGTGCGCGACGTGCGAGATGCCGATGTGCAAGCCCAGGGGCTCGCAGAGCGTTTGCAACAGGCCAGCTCCGAGCGTGAGCGCGTTGCTGTGAACCACCTGCTCGACCGCGTGCGGAAGCGGCGGGCAGCTCACGCCGCGCGCGCGGAGAAACGCCTGGGTAAGCTCGAAATGGGCGAGCTCGGGCGCGCGCTGCGGGGATTGCTGGATCAGGTGGCGCTACGCGCAGCCGCTCCTTCCGCCAGCTATCAGCTGGTTGCCGAGGTCGCCTACCGACCCATCGTCGACGAGGCGCGAGCCCTCGCGCCGCCTCCCGCGGAGGCGCCTACGGCCAAGGCGCTGCATCGCTTTCGACTGGCCCTCAAGCAGCTGCGCTACGCTGCGGAGTTGATCGAACCCGCCCTCGGCGGTAGGTTCGAAGCGATCCACGACCACGCCAAAAGATTGCAGAGCTTGCTCGGTGAGCATCAAGATTGGGTCGAGTTCGAAGGG
Organism: Polyangiaceae bacterium; assembly: GCA_025937785.1. Lineage (GTDB taxonomy): Bacteria > Myxococcota_A > Polyangia > Polyangiales > Polyangiaceae > JAICQQ01. The sequence continues at coordinate 6,751 of JAICQQ010000046.1, read as the reverse complement.
CTGGTCTCGAAGCGCCACGCCAAGGCCGTGCGGAGTGGCCGCGAAACGCTGGCCCACGGCCTCGAAGACATGCTCGATGGCGCCCGCCGAAAGCGCGAGTCGTGCCGCTCCCGCTGCCTCGAAGCGTGTTCGCGCCTGCCGGGCTCCGCTCTGTTCGACGGCTTCTCGAGCGCGGCCAGCGCGCTCCCTCCGCCTCGACCGTGATCACGATTTCAGCGGCGCGCCACGACCATGGCTCTCCGTGGCGCCGGGTACCCCTCGATAGTCTTCTGAATATCGTTCGGGTGCAGCGCTTCACGTAGCGAATGCGTGCTACTCCAAGGCGTGGCTCGTTGCTCTTCGCTCGAGGTCACCGACACATCGGTAATCCGCACGGTTTTGAGGCCCACCCGTTCGAGCCAGCTCGAGAGTTCGGCAAGGCTGGGGATGCTCCACACGTTGCCCATGTTCGCGTAGCGCCCGCGGGGCTCGAGGACCGGACCGAATCGCGGCTCCACGACCAGGGTCTCGAGCACGAGTTGGCCGCCTTCGCTCAAGCAGCCAGCGAGTCGCCTCAAATGCTCCAGTGGCGCCTTGCGGTGGTAGAGTAGCCCCATCGAGAAGACGGTATCGAAGCCATCGGGGTGGTCGGGCAGCACCTCGAAGGCAAAGGGCAGCACCGCCGCGGGCAGCGGAGGCAACCACCGCTTCAGGAGCTCGAACTGCAGCACGAACAGCGGACTCGGTTCGACGCCTAGAACGGCTGCCGCGCCGGCGCCGAGCGCCCGCAGACAATAATAGCCGTTGCCGCAGCCGACATCGAGGACGCGATGCCCCTCGAGCGATGAGACTGCCCGCAGCACACGCGACCATTTCAGGTCCGAACGCCATTCGGCATCCAGGTCGACGCCGAATAGCCGAAACGGTCCCTTACGCCAAGGGCGCAGCGCGAGACATGCGGAGGTGATCGCTCCGAGGTCGCCGGCGTCGAGTTCGTCGGCCCCACCGATCTCGACGATGGGCCGATCGAATGTATAACGCACCGCAGAAAGACCACGCAGCCCATCGATCGCGCTGCGCCAGCGCGGAACGTCACCGTGTCGATGAAATGACTCGAGCGCGGCAGGATCTGCGCTCGAGCCGCTTGGATACCCGAAGCGGCTGAGCGTATCGCTCGGCGGCTCGAAGTGCAGCTCCTGCCAGTCCGTGTCGGCCACGCGCGGACGCTAACCCGAATCGGTCACCTGGCTCCGAGAATCTGCTGCGCGCTTCGGCAGCGCGAGCGGGTAGTTGCCGGAACGCCAGACACGCAGAGTGTGGGTCAGCTAAGTTCCAGTCTTGCCAAAGCGACTTGCCGGGCTGCCGCGGAGCGTCACTGAATGGTCGAATTCGTGGGCGCTTGCAGCAGCTTCGGGCGACTTTGGCCGCAGATAGTGCGTGGGGTGCGGGAACACTTATTTAGGCCCGCACGCGCGAAGGCCTCGATTCAGGCCGCCCACCCTCATCCCATAAACTGCTACTGATAGCTCCTCGTTTCAGAAAGGATTGGCTTTCGCGTACAGCGCCGTGCGCCGTGGGCTAAGATGAGTTGCCGTATGCTTTTGGGTCGTCCGCTGGTCGCGCCAACGCTCGCGGCCGCTGTCCTTGCCGCGTCCCATCTGGCGGCTGCAGCCGAACCCGAGGCGCCTACCGAAGTAGGTGATGCTGGTGACGGGCTTCCCGGTGTCGTGCGCACACCCATCGTCGGAGTGGCGGCACCACGTCTGGCGCTGGCCCTGGACGCCGGTTACGGTTTCACTGAAGCTCAGAAGAACGAAGGCGCGCATCATCGGCTCATCGGACAGGTGGGGGTCGGTTTGGCTCCCCTCGAATGGCTCGAGCTGGGTGTGCGCGCTCTCGGGCGCCACGATCGCCACCCGGACGACGGGCTCGGGTCCGACAGCGGCACTACGACCGACGTGGCCCTGTTGGCGCGCGCGGGCAGGGACGTAGGTTCCGGGGTTCGCGTCGGCGCTGACCTCGGCGCGAGGTTCCCGGGTTCTGAATCCGCCAAGGATTCGCTGACGAGCCCTGCGCTCGATGCTCGCCTGCTGCTGGGTTGGATGCGATCCGGCGGCGTGCGCGTCGCAGGTTTCGCGGGTTACCGGATCGACCAAACCGCCGGCGTCGCGGAGGACAGCGAGCGCTACCGCCTGGGCGACCGCTTGGCGCTCGGGGCCAGTGAGTTCGACGCCGTGCTCGTTGGCGTCGGTGCCATTCTCCCGGTAGCGACGGCCGAGCTTTTGGCCGAGGTGTCCGGCGACGTGCTCGTCGGCTCCGGCGCCCCTGAGTTCAGCGAGTCGCCGCTGCGCGCGAGCGTCGGGGCGCGCGTTGGCGTGGGCGATGCGGCAGCAGTCTCACTCCAGAGCGACATTTCCCTGAGCCGGCGCCCTGAACTCGCTCCGGACTCTGCCCTGATCCCCATCGAACCGCGCTTCTCGATCCTGGCGGGCTTTCGCTACCGCTTCTGGGATGGTCCGGAGCTAGAACGCGCGCCCAAGGCAGCCGCTCCGCCGAAGCCATCGCCGAAGGTCGGCGCATCCCCACCCAAGCCGGTCGCGACCCCTCCTCCTGCGCCCACGAACACCGTACGAGTCACGGTCGTCGACAAGACCGCCGGCCACCCACTCAGCGACGCGGAAGCCGAGATCATCGTGGGCGGTCAAGTGCGGCCGCTACGATTCGTGACGGAGTCTACCTTCGAGATCGGCGAGATCCCCACCGGATCCGCGGAGCTCGTGGTGCGGGCTGAGCGCTTGAAGGATTGGCGGCAACAGATCCAGATCTCCGAAGGCGAACCGCTCGAGGTCCGGGTCGAAATGATTCCCGCAGCGAACTCGGGTCAGATCCGCGGACTCGTGCGAGGCTTCGACGGTAAGGGTCTGCAAGCACGAATCAGCATCGAACCGGGGGCGCACGCGGTCCGCTCCGACGCTGACGGTTCGTTCCGGGTCGACGTGCCACCCGGAAACTACCGCGTCGAAATCGCGGTCGAGGGGTACCGCACTCAGAAGTTGCCGGCACGGGTTGGCAAGGACGGCGTGATCGTGCTGAACGTGGACATGCTGAAGGAGGCGCCGTGAGGGTCCTGGTGAGCGTCCTGACGCTCCTCATCGGTGTCTGCCTGCTGGCGCTGACGAGCTGCCGCTGTGCCGATGAAGGTGTCTTGGCCACGCTCGAGAACAGACAGGGACAGGTCGATCGCGACACCAAAGCTCAGCCGAAGAGCTGGAGTGACGCCGCGATAGGTGCCACGTTCTCGATGGGGGACGCGCTGCGCACCCGAGAGACCAGCACGGCCTCGTTGGCGTTGGACGATGGGAGCCAGCTCAGCGTCCGACCGAAGACCGTGCTCAGGTTCTCGGACACGCCCCCAAAAGCAGGTGAGCAAGGCTTCGACGTCGAGACCGGTGAAGCGCTCCTCGAGGTAGGCGACGCCGGGCTGGTCCTGCGCACCAGCCTCGGGCTAGCACGCATCGATGGAAAGAGTCAGGTCTTGGTGCGGCGCACCACGGGCGGCATGCGTTTCGAGGTGCATGTCGGCCGTGCCGTCATCGAGACCGCGGACGGCAAGAAGAACGAGCTCGAGAGAGGGCAGGGAATCGTCGTCGGAGTGGGCCAAGCCGTGCTCGATAAGCCGGGTCCCGCTGCCTCGGCCGCGGCGACCGCTTCAGCCTCGCCCGACCTGGACGAACCGCTGCCGGTCGCCGGGGACATCTCGGGTCACGTGGTCGGTGGAGGCGTCAGCGTCCAACGACCGGCTTCGACGAGCTTCGCCGCCCTCGCGCCTGGTGCGGTCCAGGTCCCCTCGGGGAGCACGGTGAAGGTCAAGCAAGGAAGCACGCTCACCTTACACAGCGGTGGCGCGAGCGCCGCGCTCGCCGGAAACGGCACGTATCTGCTGGGCGGGGCCGGCGGAACCCTGGTTCAGGTGCGACAAGGCAGCGTGGCCCTTTCAGGCGGGCGCACGCGCATCGCCGTGCCTGGCGGCGTCATCGTGACCTCGGCGGGTTCAGCGGCCAGCGTCGAGACCTTGCGGCAAGGCAGCCGGGTGCGCGTGTCGAAGAACCACGTGTCGGTCGACACTGCCAAGGGTGCGGAACGGATCGAGGCCGGGCAGGAGGCCGTACTCGCGGGCGACGGTGACATCAGACTCGCCGGGAAGGGCCTCGGGTTTGCGGATATCAGCGTGAACAGCGGCGAGTCGCTCGTGGTGCACGACCCGAAGCCGCCGACGGCCGTGCGCATCCTGTTCCAGGGGGCTTGCCCCGAGGGCGGCATCGTTCGGGTGCAGGGCAAAGGCGCAACCTTCGCCAGCGGCTCTGGCTCGGTGGCGCTGCCGTTCGGGCCCGGACGCCATGCCTACGCACTGCACTGCCTCGCGGGCGATGGCACCGAGAGCGCTCCCGTGTCGCAAGGGGCGCTGACCATAGTGCACGACGCGGGCACTCGCCCGATGCCGCAGAAGCCTCCTTCGACGGGAATCGAAGCGGACGGACGTACCTACACCGTCATGTATCAGAATCAGTTGCCAGCCGTTTCGTTTCGCTGGTCGAAGGCGCCGCAGGGCTCAAGCTTCGTCCTGTCGCACCGGTCGGCAGCGGGAAGCCGCAGCTACAAGGTCGCTGCGCCGAGCTACTCGTTCCGTTCCGGCGCCCTACCCGAGGGCAGCCACACCTTCTACTTCGAGGGTGGCGGCAAGGTTTCACGCCAAACGACCGTGCAGATCAGGTTCGACAACGCAGCGCCCACCGCCAGTCTCCAGACTCCGGTCGCTCTCAATGTCAAGCAAGGTGAGACCGTCAACATCTCTGGCGTTGCTCAACCGGGTTGGACCGTACAGATCAACGGGAATTCAGCCGATTTGGATGGCCAGCAACGCTTCAGCCATAAGGCCGCGATGCCCACGGACGAGCGCGCGCTGGCTGTGCGGTTGACTCACCCTCAACGGGGAACGCACATTTACGTGCGACGGGCCGTGAGTACCCAATGACCAAGACTAGAGACGAGCTGATTGGGGCCCTGGTGTTGGGCCGGTATCGCATCGTGCGCCCGCTCGCCCAGGGGGGTATGGGCGCGGTCTATCTTGCACGCGTGGAAGGCGCTGCCGGTTTTTCGAAGCCGGTGGTCATCAAGCGGGTGCTTCCCCACCTGAACGACGTCAAGCACAGCAAGGCTCAGTTCGTCCGCGAAGCGCGCATCCTGTCGAACCTTCAGCATCCGGGCATCGTAGGCGTCATCGACTTCGCCGAGGAACGAGGCGCGCTGTTGATGGTGCTCGACTATGTCCACGGCTACCACATCGGACAATGGCTGAAGTACCTGCGTGAGACCAGCCGTCAACTCCCCTGGGAGGTCGGGGTGCTGGTGATTCTGCGCGTACTTTCGGCGTTGCACTACGCGCACACCTTCACGCGGTCCGACGGGTCCAGAGCCGAGATCGTGCACCGGGACGTTTCGCCCGGAAACATCTTGCTGGATCTGGACGGCAACGTCCGCTTGCTCGACTTCGGCATCGCGCTCATGACCGAAGACAAGGGGAACTACCAGACCCAAGACGGGACCTTCAAAGGCAAGCTGCCCTACGTAGCGCCCGAGATCTACGCGAGCGAGAAGGCAACGCCGAAGAGCGACGTGTACGCGGCAGGCGTCGTGTTGTACCAGCTGCTTACCGGTGAGAACCCGTTTGCAGCCAAGGACATGTCCGCCACCGTTCGGCGTGTGTTGACCCTGGAGCCACCGCCGATCCGCGCGACGCGCAAGGACGTTCCTCCGGAGCTCGACCGCGTGATTGCGACTGCGATAGCGAAGGACACGCGCGCTCGCTTCCAGACCGCCGATGCTTTCGCCGCCGAGCTGCGGGCGCTGCTTCCCCGGCGAGAGGACGAGGTGGTGGCCGAGCTCAGCGCCATGATTCGGGCCGACTTCACCGGCGACATGCCGAAGTTGCTGCATATCCACACACTCGAGTTGCTCGAAGCGACTTGGCGTGACGCGCAAGCCGGATTCGAGGAAAGCTTCACGCCGCTCAAGTCCAGTGTTCCGCCCACGGTGCGAGAGAAGCTGATCGTCAGCGGGGTGTCTGCAAATCTCGGCGACGACATCGTCAAGCCAGCACCTCCGCCGCCCCTCGAGCGGCGTGGCGTTTCGGGTAGGCAGCTGGTCCTCGCCGTGATCGCGGCAGCGCTGCTGGCGGGGGGCGTAGCGACGGCTGCGGTGCTCTTGACGCGACCCGCAACCCCTCCCACAGCGCAGCGTTTCCTGGTGGTCGAAGCCGACGGCGCGAGGCAGCTGACCGCTGCCGCGCCCGCGGCCAGCGCGGTCGAAGCCGAGGCCGATTTGCGGACCATCGACGTCGACTCGGTGCCGCGCTTGCCCGGGTCGAGTGCGCCCGCCCCTGAACATGCATCCAAGCCGTCGAACCAAGCGCCCGGTGCCGGCGATACTGCAGCCCAACTTTCGCGGGCGTTCGCGCGCAAGCAAGCAGCGATTCAAGGCTGCTTCCAGGCTCACACGCAGAATCTCGAAGGGAATCCGCACCTCGCCATCCGCTTCAGCGTCGACGCTGCGGGTAAGGTGACGTCTGCAGCTGTACAACCCGCCACACTGGCTTCCACTGCACTCGGGCAGTGCCTTCAGGGCGTGGCGCGTTCGACCGAGTTCGGGCCGCAACCCGAGGCGCGGTCGTTCACGATCCCGATTCACGCCCGCGCGGCCAGCAAGTGACACGTCG
>JAICQQ010000175.1 GCA_025937785.1 Polyangiaceae bacterium | reverse complement strand
CACGCGGCTTGCAGTTCGCTCACCAGCAGCCTTGGGCCAAAGGTGGTGCGGACACAGCTGATAACCTTGGCCTCAGGTGTCCAGCGCATAATGCTTTGGAAGCCGATCGCGACTACGGCACAGGCTTCATGGCCCGCAAGCGGGCGCGGAAGCCGCTGAAAGTCAGGGAACCACTCGCGCGATACGTGCTGCGAGACGCCGTGCGGGTGGCTTCCACCAGCGTCGCGGCGAGCGGCGCGGGGGGGGCCAGCGAGCGGCGCGGGGGACCAGCGAGCGGCGCGGGGGACCAGCGAGCGGCGCGGGGGACCGGCGCGTGGCGCGGGGGGCTGATCAGCGACAATTACTTCTACAGCCCGGCGACAACTAAAACTACAGCCCCGAAGCCGTGCTGACGGCCTGTGAGAGGCTACCCGGCCCAGGAGCTCCGGACAGGAACTGGGCTCCGGGAGCTGAATGGTCACCGACAGGCAGGTCAGATTGCTGAGGAAGAAATTGGCCCAAGGAAAAACCATAGTGGCTGCCGCAGCGGCAGCCGGAATGAGCGAGAAAACGGCGCACCAGTGGAAGACCGGTGAGCTGCCATCGGAGAAGAAGAAGCCGCGGGATTGGCGCACACGTAAGGACCCGTTCGCTGACGTCTGGGAAAGCGAGGTCGTTCCGTTGTTGCAAGCGGACGACGCGGCTGTGCTCGAAGCAACGCAGCTTTTGGAGTTGCTTCGCGAGCGGCACGGCGATCGGTACCACCTCGGGCAACTGCGGACGCTGCAGCGTCGCGTTGGAGAATGGCGGGCGCTACACGGTCCAGGCAAGGAAGTGTTCTTCCAACAGATTCACCCGCCAGGGCGCGAAGGAGCGTTCGACTTCACCGATGGCTCCGAGCTCGGCGTGACGATCGCCGGCAGGCTGTTCGTGCACCTGCTGTTCCAGTTCGTGCTGAGCTTCAGCGGTTGGCGCTGGGTCTGTCTCGCCGCGTCTGAGACGTTCGAGGCCATGGTCCATGGGCTGCAAGGCGCGTTCTGGGAACTCGGGGGCGTGCCAGAAGTCGCACGCAGCGACAATCTATCCGCGGCCACGCACCAGCTGCCTGGCGGGGGACGCGAGCTGACGCGCCGCTATGCGGCGTTTCTCGAGCACTACGGCGTGAAATCCACCCGCATCGAGCCGGGCGAAAGTCACCAAAACGGTGTTGTCGAGAGTGCGCACAACAGGCTCAAGTCGCTGGTCGCGCAAGCCCTGGTCATCCGCGGCAGCCGTGACTTTGACAGTACGGAGTCATACGAGCTTTTCGTGCGCGAGGTCGTCGCGCGCACGAATCGGGACGTCGCGCTCGCGCTCGGAGAGGAGCGTTCGAAGCTTCGTTCGCTACCGAGCTCACGGGTGCCCGAGTATACGACCTATAAAGCGACCGTGCGACGCTGGAGCACGATTCACTTCGGAAGGCGCACGTACTCGGTCCCCTCGCGCCTCATTGGCAAGGAGGTCGAGGTTCGGCAACACGCCGATCTCGTCGAAGTGTACCTCAACAACAAGCTCACCGAGCGCATGCCGCGCTTGCGAGGTGAGCGGCCTTACCGCATCGACTATCGACATGTCATCTGGTCTTTGGTGCGCAAGCCCGGAGCATTCGCCCGATACAAGTATCGCGAGGAGCTCTTCCCATCACTCGTATTCCGTCGTGCGTACGACGCGCTCGTTGAGGCACGTGGCGAGCGCGCCGATGTCGAATATGTGCGCATTCTGCACCTGGCGGCCAGTACAGGCGAGTCGTTGGTGGAGTCCGCGCTCGCGCAGCTACTCGAGTGCGTCGAGCGGTTCGACTACGCTCGGGTCAAGACGCTCGCTGCGCCGGAACCGACCACCATCCCCGAGCTCACGTTGCCGGCGCCTGACCCCGGTGAATACGATCGGCTACTCGGTTGCGCGAGAGGTGCATCATGAGCGACGCCACCACTGGCGATCGCATCGCCGAGTTGTTCGCGCTATTCAAGCTGCCCACACTCGCAAAGGAGTTGGTCCGTCGCCTACTCGACGCAGGTCATGACGACGCCCTACCAACGGTTTGCGAGGCGCTCGAGGCCGAGCTCGGCGAGCGCACTACGCGGCGCTGCGAGCGCCTGCTGCGCGCCTCGAGGCTGCCTCCTGGTAAGACCTTCGACACGCTGGACGAGCGGAAACTACCGCGCAAAGTCATGCAGCAGCTGCGCGAGCTCAGTACCGGCAAATTCATTGAGCGTGCCGACAACGTCCTCTGCTTCGGGCTGCCTGGACGCGGCAAGACACACGCAGCTGCAGCGTTGGGTCACGCGCTCGTTCAGATCGGACACGCGGTTATCTTCACGCCTACCTTTCGCCTTGTTCAGGAGCTTCTGGCCGCCAAACGGGACCTTGCCTTGCCCCGGGCCCTGCACAAGCTCGATAGCTTCGAGCTCATCATTCTCGACGACATCGGCTACGTCCAGCAGACGGCCGAGGAGGTCGAGGTCCTGTTCACGCTCATGGCCGAGCGCTATGAGCGACGTAGTCTACTCATCACGAGCAACCTTGTGTTCGGTGAATGGGATCGCATCTTCAAGAATCCTATGACCACGGCCGCCGCCATCGACCGCTTGGTTCACCACTCCGCTATCCTCGAATTCGACGGCAAGAGCGTTCGGGCTGACGAAGCCGAGCGCCGCGCAAAGGAGGGAACGACGAAAGAGAAATCCTGAGAGACCGCGACGCGCCTGTGACGACAACTACCACCGACGGAGCCAGAACGAACGAGTAGGCAGTCCCCCCCAACGACAACTACCCACCGGAGAACAGCGATCGACGACAACTAGAGCGCCCGCCCGCATCCACACCCCACTCACAATGGAAGGACCGACGACAACTATCCACCGCACAACCCGAGAATCGCGACCGCCTCGTCGGCAGTCGCTGCAAATACTAGGAAATCAACCTGGCTCGGGCTGTAGAAATAGTTGTCGCCAAACGGTAGAAATAGTTGACGTCGATCAGGGGCCCAGCGCGTGGCGCGGGGGGACCAGCGAGTGGCGGGACGACTGAACTGCGGGAGAGCGTGAGCGGCGGCAAGCCGCTGAGGGGGTGGGAACGGGGGGGGAACCTTGGCGTGTCAGCGGCTGGGGCTGAAGACTCATCGCGTCGAGTGCATCGTCTCGAGTGCATCGCCTCGACTGCTTTGACAATCACCGCTTCTGGGAAGCGAGATGTGTAGATCCTGAGACTGGGGACTGGGAGACTGGGAGACTGAGATACGCGCTTAGAGCAAGTTCTTCGCTATCGGCGAGGGACCGAGCGGGATACAAATGCTCGCTCGCGTCCCTCGCTCTCGATTCTCTAGCGTGAGCGTACCGCCGTGCTTCTTGACGGTCGAATAGGCCAGTGACAGGCCCAGACCAGTGCCTTCGCCGACGGGTTTCGTCGTAAAAAACGGCTCGAAAACACGCTCTAGCACCTCGGCGGGAATGCCGGTTCCGGTGTCTGCGACCACGATGCGATACACGTCACCGTCGGCACCGGTGGAGATGGTCAGCGTGCCCTGACCTTCCATTGCGTCGATGGCGTTGACGACCAAGTTCATCACGGCTTGGTTCATCAGGCCAGCGGCGCAGGCCAACGTGTCGGGTTCGCCGAACTCGGTCACGACCTCGATGCGACCGGCGAGACGATGTCCGACGATGGTCAGGAGGGCAAGAATCGACTCCTTGACGCTAATCAGCTTGAACTCGCCCTCGTCCAGACGGGAGAACGTTCTCAACTTCACCACGAGGTCGGCGATCCTCGCGAGCCCGAGTTCCATTTCGACCAGACGATTCTGGGCTCGGTCCCAATGCTGTTGCACGGGCGCGGTGAGCTCGCCTAACCCCTCTAGTGCGGCGTCGAGACTCTTCCTCGCGGTCTTCAGGTGGCTCAGGCAAAAGGACAACGGGTTGTTGATCTCGTGGGCGACGCCAGCCACCAGCTGTCCGAGCGACGCCATTTTCGCGGTCTGCACGAGCTGCGCCTGCGTTTCCTTCAACTGGCGGTAGGCTTCCTCGAGATCGCTACTCTTGGATTCGAGCCGCGTCATGGCGAGCGCGAGCTGCTCGCGCCGCCTCCACAGCTCGAGAAAAACACTCACTTTCGACCGCAGAATGGTGGGGTTCAGCGGTTTTAGCAAAAAGTCGACGGCTCCGGTGCCGTAGGCCTTGAGCGCCGTTTCTTCGCTATCGCTCGCGGCAGTCAAGAAGATGATGGGAACGTCACGCGTGGCAGGGTTGCTGCGGGCGTGGGCGGCGACTTCATAGCCGTCCATGAGCGGCATCTGCACATCCAGAAGCATCACGGCGAACTGGCGTTTGAGAAGTAGGCGCAGCGCTGCTTCGCCCGAATTCGCTTGCACCACATCGCAATCGAGACCCTCCAGCAAGGCGTCGAGGGTGAGCAGGTTCGCCGCGACGTCGTCGACCGCGAGCACGGACGGACGCACGTTCGCGTCCTGCCAAGAGGTAGAACGTCGCGGCCTGGCGCGTGTCATCGACGCCGCCTCCGATAGATGCGCACGCCGGCGGCGAAGTCGTCGAAATCCGCGCTAGCGGCGAAGATTGATTCGCTCTTGCCCAGGCACAGGAAACCGCCATCAGACACCGCGCCCGCGAACATTTCTAGTACACGCTTCCTGAGCTCGCTCCCGAAATAGATGAGCACGTTGCGGCAAAAAATCACGTGCATCTCTCCAAGCGAAAAGTCTGTGGCCAAGCTGTGCTGAAAGAACACGATCCGGCTTCTCAGCTCTTCCTTGAACGCCACCCTACCGTAGGCCGGCACCAGGTAGTCTTCGAGTCGAGCAGTTCCGCCGCTATCTCGGTAGTTCTGCTCGAATGCCCGTAGCTGCGTTGCTGCATAGACGCCCTCACGTGCTTGCTCGATCAGCTTGGCGTTCAGATCCGTCGCGTAGAGCTGGGTACGGCCGAGCAACCCCTCTTCGAACAGGACGATCGCAGCCGCGTACACCTCTTCACCACTAGCGCAGCCTGCGTGCCACAGCTTGATTTCGGGGTAGGTCTTCAGAATCGGCACCACGAGACTGCGAAATGCTCGAAAGAACGCCGGATCTCGGAACAGCTCGCTGACTGGAACCACGAGGTCTTCGAGCAGCTGAGCAAACACCTCGGGTTCCCACAGCAGTCGGTGCTGCAGCTCGCCACGGTGCGCGATCCCCGATTTCACCAGGGCAGCTTCGATGTGCCGGCTCATCGATTCGGGTGCATAGCCACGAAAGTCGTAGCCGTAGCCTTCGTAGATCGCCTGCAACAGCAAGCGGGTCTCGATGGCTTCAGCTTGACTGACTCGGTGCAACGACCTTCTCCCGCTTCAGCAAGCGCCCCAGCGTCCCAAGCAATTGGTCGGCCTCCACCGGCTTGGACAGATACTCGGTGGCGCCCGCTTCGAGACAACGCTCGCGCTCACCCTTCATCGCCTTCGCCGTGAGCGCGATGACCGGAAGCTTTGCGAAGCGAGGGTCCTGCCGCAGCTGCCGGATGGCCTCGTAGCCATCCATCTCGGGCATCATGATGTCCATCAGCACCGCGTTGACTTTCGGGTTCTCGCGCAAGAGATCTAGCGCTTCTTTACCATTCTCCGCCACCAGCACCTCGGCACCTTTGGCGAGCATCAACGCCGACAGCGCGTACACCGTGCGCATGTCATCCTCCGCCAACAACAGGATCGTGTCGGCGAGCGACACGTCGGGAACGGCCGGAAGCGGCGCAGGCAACGGCGTGCCGTTGCGCTTGCTCACGGCCCCTTCCTTGATGTGCTTCACGAAACAGCGCACCTCCTCCACCAGGCGTTCACCGGATCGTGCGTCCTTCAGGATCACCGCCTGCGCGTAGGTCTCGAGCTGGCGGATCTCGTGCTTGGTCAGCGCCCGTCCCGTGTGCACCAGGACGCGCGGGGCTTCTCGCGCAGCGTCCGCCTTGAGGGCCTCCAGCAGGGCTAGCCCGTCTCCGTCCGGCAGCCCCAGATCCAGGATCATGCAGCCGAACTGCTCGGTCTTCAGCGCAGCGAGCGCCGCGGAGGCATTGCGCACGTGGGTGGCTTCCACGTCTTCACTCGCGAGGTACTCGAGGATGGCGCGCCCTTCGTGCAGATCGTCTTCGACGAGCAAGACGTGCGGCCGAGCACCATCCGTGGGTCTCACCAACGTCGACACCGCGTTGGTCAAATCGGAGTGCGTCACCGGCTTGACCAGGTAACCGACGGCCCCAAGCGCGAGCCCCTGCTCGGGCTTGTCGATGGCCGTGATGAAATGAACCGGAATATGACGTGTGGCGCTGTCGTTGCGCAGCCGTGTCATCACCGACCAACCGTCCATGTCGGGCAGGCGCACGTCGAGGATGATCCCTGCGACGCTCGCGTCTCGCGCCAGGCGCAGCCCTTCTTCCGCGGTTCGCGCGGTCAGTGCTCCGAGCTTCCGGGCCTTGATGATGGCGACGAGCTGCTCCGACAGGACGGGGTCGTCTTCGATCACGAGCAAGCGTGTTTCTTCGGCGCCACCGTGCCTGGGGACCGCAAGCTCGAGGTGCCTGTTGGCCTCGATCGGAATCGGCGCTGGCGCGCGCGGCTGATCGAGGGCCCCTACCGGCAGAAAGCAAATGAACGTGCTGCCCTCACCCAGCGTGCTTCGGAGCTGGAGCTCGCCACCCAACAGCAGCGCCGACTCGCGGGCAATCGCCAGCCCCAAGCCGGTTCCCGCGTAGCGCCGCGTCGAATCGGCCTCGACCTGCTCGAACGGCTGAAACACGCGGTCGTGCGACTTCGGGTCGATGCCGGGCCCAGTGTCCTTGACGGCGAAGGCGACCACGTCCGCTGCGCCGAGCTCTGGGTTCTGAAAGGTGACGCCGGCAGCTGGTCGCTGAATGCGCAGCGACACCGATCCGGCTTGCGTGAACTTGATGGCGTTCCCGATCAGATTGACCAAGATGCGTTCGAGCCTACCGATGTCGGTCACGATGGTCGCGGGCAAGTCCTGATCGATCTCGATTTCGAGTCCGATGGACTTCGTGCGCGCGACTTCGGAGAACATTCGGCGCGAGAACGCCGCGAAGTGTTCGAGCGGAACCTCTTGCTTGTTCAGCTCTTGGCGACCGGATTCGATCTTTGCCAGATCCAAGATCTGGTTGATCAGCGCCAGCAAGTCCTCGCCGGCCGAGTGGATGATCTGCAAGTGCTCGACCTGCTTGGACGTCAGGTTGCCCGCCGAGTTCGTCGCGAGCAGATGCGATAAAAGCAGCATGCTGTTCAGCGGTGTGCGCAACTCATGAGACATGTTCGCCAGAAACTGCGACTTGTAAGAGCTGACGCGCGTCAGCTCTTCGGCCTTCTGCTGCAAGTGGACTCGCGCCTTCTCGATCTGGGTGTTGCTCTCGTGCAAGGCGCGTCGTTGGGTCTCGAGCATTTCATTCGTGACGCGCAGCTCCTCTTGCTGCGCCTTCAACTCGCCGTTGCTGAGTCTAAGTTCCTCTTCCTGAGCGGTCAGCCTCGTGGCTTGCTCGTTCAGTTCGACGAGCAATGCTTCCAGATCCGCTCGCGACAGCGAGGTTTCGAAAGCCAGCGCCAGCATCTCTTGTACCGAGCGCAGCAGCTCCAAATGCTGCTCGGATATCTTTTCGAACAGCGCAAACTCGGCGACACCGACCGTCCTGCCTTTACGCGACAGGGAGAGGAACACCAGCTCCACCGGCCGTGCCGCGCCGAGGCCCGAAACGACCTTCAGGTAGTCGGCGGGAACCTGCTCGATGACCACCACCTCGCCGGAAAGCGCCGCCTCGCCGAGCAGCCCTTCACCGGGCACGACGTGCGAGACCTCCGAATCGACAGCGCCGCCAGCGTCGGCTTGCCCGCCGGAGCGGGCCAGTCGCGCCCGCAGCTCGAGCGTCCCTGCCTTGCCGCGCAGATAGAGCACACCAGCCACGGCGTGGATCTGCGTGGCAAGGAACCTCAAGGCACGCTGCGCCATTTCCGTCGGCGTCATGTCCCCACGTAGCTTGTCCGAAAGCCCGGAGCGCGCCGTCTTCAGCCATGCATCCCGTGCCTGCGCTTGGGCGAGTTGCTTGAGGGACCCGGCCATTTGGTTGGCGGCTTGTGTGAGGCTGGCGAGGTCCGTGGTGGCCGCGTTCGGGATGGGCTGGTCGAACTCGCCGGTGGCGAAGCGCGCAAAGCCAGACGCCAGGTGTCGCAGCGACCGCAACAGGCCGGTGGTCAACCACACGGATAGACCGAGCATCAAGAGCAGCCCGGCAACGCCAATGGCCAGTCGAAACTGGTTCGCCCGTTCGTTCGCGCCGCGGACTGCGTTGAACGCTCCTACCAGTTGAGAGCGGTCGAGGACCACGTGCTTCGCGATCAGCTTCTCGACGTCTTTCTGTCGATTTTGCATGCTCTGCATCTCGTCGAGCAGTTGCTCTCCGGTTTCGCCGGCGAGCATGCGTTGGGACACGGCATGCGCACTTTGATAGTAGGCCTCGATCGCATCGTGCAGCGCCGCGGCATGTTCCGGCGTCAATAGCTCACTTGCCCCATCGACGCGTTCGATCAAGCGAGCTTTGAGATCCGCGGTCGAGCTGAGCTGCGCCGCATCCTCTGCGGCTACGGCGTCCTGCATGCTGCGAGCGAGCTGCGCGAACTCCGTATTGAGCCGCGGTCCGAGTTCCAGCCGCGGGACGAGCCGATACTCGACCTGCTCCAGGTCTCGGTTCTGCTGCGCTCCGATCAGCGAACTCGCGACGGTGGCGACCGCGCCCGAGAGCGTGGCCACCGTCACCAACACGATCAACTTCGCGGTGAAGGTCGACCTCATGCGCGTCCTATCTGACGGTCAAAACCTTCACGCCGTGCAGCTCGACACCCGGACCGACATAGCCGATACCACCTCGATTCTTCGAGACGTAGCTGACCACGGCCTGCTCGGACTCGAGTTCGGGCGGAGGCAACCCGCGTCCGGAGAAGATCTGCTGCTGCCAGTACTTGCGCACCGCGGCCACCGAGCGCCCGAGGACCGCCTCGGAGAAACGCTGACGCAGGGGAGAGGTCGGCGGCAGATCCACCGGAAGCAGGCGCTCGCCGCCGTCCCAGCGGGTGACTCGCTTCAGAAAGGCGTTCGTCGCGAACTCGCGCGACACCCCTCGCGAAGGGTTCTCCGCATGCACGATGACGCGGTACGTGGGAGCGTCGCCGGCTGCGCTCGAGCCGGCGCTGGTGAGCCAAGCCACGCTGAGCGCGAGCCAGAGCAGCGCCGTGCGACGCGATGGGTGTCGCGTGCCTGCGCTTTTGCCGATGTCGATGAACCTCTGCATCTCTCTAGCGAACGGGAAACACTCCGTGAAGTTCGGAATTAGAAGTGAGCGGTCGTCTTGGCGAGGAAAACACCCCAGTCTTCCTTCAACTCGGAGAGCGGTTGCATGTCATTGAGCGCACTGGACAACCCCGCGGTGCCGTGCATGTAGTGGCCCTCCAACTTGACGAGCCAATGCTGGTTGATGTCATAACGAAGGGTGAGCGCAACGTCGTGCTGAAACGCCCCTGGACGCTGACGATCGTGCACATCGGCGAACAATACGGAATAGTACGCCCCCGGCCAGAACCAGCTCGCCACCTGGTACGAGGTCATCACGTACGCGCGCTCGTTCGTGACCTTCGTCGCGGGAAGGAGCGCGGGCAGGGTACTCTCCAGCGACGCCCACCAGCGGCTGTACTCGGCCGCGATGAGCCATTCTTGCGCGGCGTATTCGACAGATCCGACCGCCATGGCCACCGGAACCTTCGCTTCCACCGTGCCCGAAAAGTCTTCCGGCAGCAGGCCCGCCATTTCGAGGCCGGCGCGCTCCTCGGCGCTGGGGACGTAGTCGATGTCGATACGGAGCGCCTGTGCGCTGCCGCCCACCTGCAGTCCTTGCAGCGGGCTGAGCCACATCAGGCGCCCGCCTCCGATGTAGGGAACTGACACATCTCCAATCTGAGGCGAGGCGTCTTCCGGCTGGAAGAAGATGGTGCCCCCGTAGAGCCGATATTCCAGCTGCCCCGCGGGGCCGAGCGGGACGAGGCCATACAGCTCCGCCCCGGTCTGTGCCAGCAGGTATTCGCGGTTCGTGGTGGGGTACATCGACTGAGGCAGCAGCACCGGCACACGGGCCGCGTCGATGTCGCTCGTTTCGTTGTACAAGCCGAATGGCAGTTTGGTTCGTCCGGCCCTAAGACCCAACCAATCGCGGAACCGGTAGTCGAGATAGAACCAGTCGAAACGTGCCTGAAAATTCCCGAACGGCCCTAAATCGCGCGCAAACAGCTGCATCCCGACGCGAAGATCTTCGCTCAGCGGTAGCGTGAAATTGAGACCGACCTCGGTGAACTCGACGCTGCCGCGCTCGGACTCAGCCAGGTAGTTGTTGTCGCTCGTTTTGATGAAGCCCTGGCTCACGAAGCCGTGCACCTGAACCTCCGAGGGCAGGGTAAACCCCTGTCCCTGCGCGTGGCTCGGCGCAGCCCATGCGAGCAATGCACACCCAAACAACCATTCAGTGCGCCGCGCGTAGAAACGCGGGCGGTGGCCCAAGAGCTCGTCCGATCGATCCACCTCGGGCTCGAGTGTTGTCGCGGTACAATGTGGCTGTCAACTCCTAAGGGGTTGTTTGTTAGAAGCAGCAAGCAGCGTGCTCACTCTTGCCGAAATCCGCCACGCCTGAACCCATTTCGCGTCGACCATGAACCCACACGTCGCTACCCGCGCATGGGCACCCGCGTGATGTCAGACTGACTCCACGAGCGGGCGCCGACAGCGACATTTGTTTCGTTGCCCCCGCCGGCTTGACACTCCGCCCCCACGCTTGGAAACTTCCTACTTCGACATTGGTGCTTCGAAATGCACCACCTAGATCAACACGGGGGTAGATGAGCGCAGGAGCCCAATCGAGCACGATTCCGTTGCAACCGCGGCGGTCGTCGGTGCCGGCAAGCAAACCCAGCATTTTGGTGGTCGACGACGAACCGCAGGTACTGGTCGCCCTCGAAGACATGCTGTCCGATCACTTCGTCGTGCACACTGCCAACTCGCCAGAGCGAGCTCTGGAGCTGGCCAGCGCGAGGCGCGAAATAGCCGTCGTCATTTCCGACCAGCGCATGCCCAAGATGACGGGCGACCAGCTGTTCCAGCGGCTGTCCCACGACTCGCAGGCGCAACGGATCCTGGTGACTGGTTTCGCCGATCTGACCGCAGTGATCAGGGCCGTTAACGAAGGACGCATCTTTGCCTACATCACGAAGCCCTGGGACCCCGACGATCTGCAGCAGAAAGTTCAGCGCGCCGCGGAGCATTTCCGGCTTGCGATGGAGCTCGCTCACGAGCGGCAGTTGCTCAGCGACTTGATGGAGAACATGCCCGACGGCATCTACTTCAAGGATCTGGATCTGCGCTTCATCAAAGCCAATGCACCCGTCGCGAGCATGCTCAACCGGGGTTTGGAGGCGACCCAACTGGTCGGACAACGTCTGTCGGACCTGTCCAAGAGCGCGCGCGCGGCACTCAAGGTCGAGGCCGAAGAGCAGCGCATCCTCCGAGAGGGCGCCCAACTGGTCGACGTGATCCGTGAATACGGCAAGGATTCCGCGCGCCAGTGGTTCTCGGAGACCAAGGCTCCGGTGCGCGGCCCCTCCGGAGCCGTGATCGGGCTGGTCGGCATTTCACGCAACGTGACCGACCGCATTCAAGCGGAGAACGCGCGCGAGCTTCAGCAGCAACGCATCGCAAGACTCACGAGGATTCACACGGTACTGAGCGGCGTCAACAGCGCCATCGTGCGCGTACAAGAGCGCGACCGTCTGCTCGGCGAGGTCTGTGGTCTGGCGGTCCGCGAAGGGCAGCTGTCCCTGGCGACCATCACCGCCTTCGAAGAGGCAACGGCGTCCTTCCGTGTCGTCGCTTCGGCGACCTTCGAGCAAACGGAGGGCTGGGCGCAGGTGCCGGCCCCGGAGCTCGAGCTCGACACGGAACTCTTGCTGCAGGTCGCCCGTACAAGAGCACCCGTCGTATTGAACAACACGGCGAGTGATCCTGGCGTGAGCATTGCGCCGAGTCTCGCCGCGTCCGAGCAGCGCGCTGTCGCCGCGTTTCCGTTGTTTGCATCCGGACGGCTCGAGTACGTGTTCGCGCTTTCGTCGAGTCAGGTCGGCTTCTTCGACAGCGACGAGGTACACCTGCTCACGGATCTCGCAGACAACATTTCTTTTGCGCTCAGCCACTTCGCCACCAAGGATCGCCTCGACTTCCTAGCGTACTACGACGAACTCACCGGGCTCCCGAATCGAGGGCTGCTCTTCGATCGCCTGACCCAGCAAATCGCCACGAGTCGCAGCATGAAGCGTAAGTTGGCGCTGCTTTTGCTCGATATCGATCGCTTCCGCCAGATCAACGAGACACTGGGGCGAAGCGGAGGGGATGCATTGCTCAAGCTCGTCGCGTCCCGGCTCCAGAACGGCATCGCCGAGCAAGGTTCTCTCGCACGCGTCGACGGTAACCGATTCGCAATGCTGATGCCGTTGATCGATGACGAAGCCGACGTGGGCTCGTTGGTAGAAAATCTGCTCTCCAGTATCTTGAACACCAGTTTCGATATAGGTGACACGGAAGTGCTGATTTCGGGACGTTTCGGCATCTCGCTCTACCCCGCAGACGGCAACGACGCCGAGGCGCTGCTCTACAACGCGGAAGCGGCGCTCAAGAAGGCGAAATCCCAGGGCCGGCGCTATGCGTTTTACGCGCCCAGCATGAACGATCAGGTCGCGCAAAAGCTCACGCTCGAAACCAGATTGCGACGCGCCCTCGAGAACAGCGAGTTCGTCTTGCACTACCAGCCCAAGCTCGAGCTGCGTCGAGGAACCTTGGTCGGACTCGAAGCCTTGATTCGCTGGCAGCATCCGGACGACGGCTTGATTCCACCCGGGGTCTTCATCCCGATTTTGGAAGAAACTGGTCTCATCATGGATGTCGGCCGCTGGGTACTCTTGCAAGCAGCTACTCAGCATGCCGAGTGGACCAGCGCCGGCCTGCGCCCGCCGCGTATCGCGGTGAACGTGTCTGCGCTTCAGCTGGGCCAGCCCGACTTTCTCGAGACCCTGGAGCAGGTGACCCGGGCCCACCCGGAGGCAGTACGGGAGCTCGATCTAGAGATCACCGAAAGCGTGTTCGTCGACGATCTGATGGGCAACGTGAGCAAGCTCGAGGCGGCTCGTGAGCGAGGGCTACAGGTGGCGATCGACGACTTCGGCACCGGGTACTCGTCGCTCGGCTACCTGAGCCGGCTGCCCATCGACATCTTGAAGATCGACCGCTCCTTCATCGCTCGAATGACGAAGGATCCTCAGGACATGTCCCTGGTAACCACGATGATTTCGCTGGCGCACTCGCTCGATTGCAAGGTTGTGGCCGAAGGCGTCGAGCAGCCGGAGCAGGCCCAACTGCTGCACCTCCTGCGGTGTGATCAGGTTCAAGGCTGGCTGACGGGTAAACCGATGGTCCCGGCGGACGTTGCAGCACGCTTCGGCGGCACCCACGCGTTTGCGTGGACCCGCTCCGACGAGTGACGCCGGAGCGCTGCCTCGGCGGTGTCGGCCGAGCTTGACGGGGTGTGACGCTGCGTGGCGCTGCATTTTGACGCGGACCGCGGCGAGCTGCCATGGCCCGCCGCGGAGTCCGAGATCGTCGTGCCTTACTTCGAGCCCCACCCGCTCTGACGGACTTGGCATGACTGTTGCCCGTTTCGGTCTCCAAATTCCAACCCCAGGAGACCACCGATGACCAACATTACCGAACAGGACATCCGACAGCTCAACTCGTTCCTTCGTGGTGAGCTGTCCGCCGTAGAGACTTACGATCAATGCATCGAGAAGATGACCGATACCAACGTGGTCGCTCAGCTCCGCGCGCTGCAAGAGTCGCATCGGCGGCGAGCCGAGCTGTTGACTGACCGGGTGCGTCTGCTCGGCGGCAAGCCCGCGCAGGACTCCGGGGTGTGGGGCAGCTTTGCGAAGCTCGCGGAGGGCAGCGCCAAAGTCTTCGGTGAGTCTGCCGCCGTCGCTGCGCTCGAAGAGGGCGAAGACCACGGGCGCGACGACTACAAGCGCGATGTGGACAAGCTGTCGCCTGCTGAACGCCACTTCATCGTCAACGAGATCCTGCCAGAACAGCAGCGGACGCACGATGCGCTGAGCCGCATCGAATCGATGAGCTGACTCGCGCTAGCGCGACTAACTGCCCCGCATCGGCGAGACTTCATCGGGGGGCTCGCCGGTGCGGTGCTTTGTTCCCCGACGTTTCACCCGCTCCCACACCGAACCGACCGTGCAAAGGCGCCCCGCATGCAACCAGTCTGGCAGGATCCCCTGATACCCGAACCCGACCTCGAACCCGAAGCTGAACGCGGCTCGGACCTGGCCGCTGCAGAGGCTGTCCACACCGATCACCACGTGCTGATGGACGGAGATACGTTGGGTGTCATCGACCCTCAGGGCAACCTGCGTGGCACGGCCGATGACGAGCACGGCTTGTACCATCTGGGCACCCGGCATCTGCACAAGTTGGTGCTCAGCATCGCCCATCAACCGCTGTCATTGCTGAGCTCGCGCGTCACGCTGAACAACATCCAGCTGAGTGTGGACCTGATGAACGACGATTTGCTGGGTCCCGCAGAGGCGCCGGCTGGACGCGGACCCGCGTTGCCGAAGGGTACGTTTCACGTGCGACGCAGCATCTTGCTGCTCCGCGGTGTGTGGCACGAGCAGATCGACATCACGAACTACGGGCTGCAGAGCTACGACATCCCGCTCACCCTCGAGCTAGGCGGCGACTTTCGGGACATCTTCGAGGTGCGCGGCCTAGCACGAAACGCGCGCGGCGAGTGCAAGCCCCAGCTTCGTGAAGAATCGGGTCCCGTGTACGAATATTTGGGACTCGACGGAGTGACACGTCAAACCCGCGTCGTCCTCGATCCGCCGCCGCAGTACGTGGATACAGGAGCGCTGTCACTCGCGTTCCGTATCGGTCCGGGTGAAACCAAGCGGGTCCGCCTGACCATCACCTGCGTCAATGGGGAGCCGGCGAAGCCCGTCCGCTTCGAGCAAGCCCGGCGCGAGGCGCGCCTCGGGTCCAGCGCGCTCAGCAAGGGCGGCGCTCAGATCCGCTGTTCGAGCGAGACTTACAGCGTGTGGTTCGCGCGATCGCGCGCCGATCTCAACATGATGTGCGTGCGCACCGAAGATGGTCCGTTTCCGTATGCTGGGGTGCCCTGGTTTTCCGCGCCCTTCGGCCGAGACGCCCTGATCACTGCGCTATCAACGCTGTGGATGGCGCCGAACATCGCTCGCGGCGTGCTGGCGCACCTGGCGCGCCTGCAGAGCACCGAGACCAACGCGGCGATGGATGCGGAACCCGGAAAAATCTTGCACGAGTCACGCCACGGTGAGATGTGTGCGCTCGGCGAGGTACCGTTCGCGCGCTACTATGGCAGCGTCGATTCGACGCCCCTATTCGTCATGTTGGCGGGGCGCTATCTGCACGTCACGGGCGACGTGCAGTTCGTCCAGCGCCTGCTGCCGAACGTGCAGGCGGCGCTGCGTTGGATCGACGAGTTCGGAGATCGCGACGGCGACGGTTTCCTCGAATACCATCGTCAGGCCGCCGACGGCCTGGTCCAACAGGGCTGGAAGGACTCGTCGGACTCCGTGTTTCATGCCGACGGCACCGGGGCGATCTCGCCCATAGCTCTGTGTGAAGTGCAGGGCTACGTCTATGCGGCCCGCCGAGGCGCCGCTGAAATCTTCGATGCCGTCGGCCACCACGACGCGGCCAGCCTGGAGCGCGCGCGCGCAGAGAAACTACGTGCCGCCTTCGATGCAAGCTTCTGGTGCGAAGACATCGGCACCTACGCCCTGGCGTTGGACCGCGACAAGCGCGCCTGCCGCGTACGCACGTCGAACCCAGGGCACTGCTTGCTCACGGACATCGCGTTGCCGGAACGCGTGCCAGCTTTGCGCCAGCAGCTCACGGCGCCGGACATGTTCACGGGCTGGGGCATTCGCACGCTTTCGTCGCTCGAGAAGCGCTACAACCCCATGAGTTATCACAACGGCTCGGTGTGGCCTCACGACACGGCCATGGCAGCAGCTGGCCTCGCTCGCTACGGAGAATGCGACGCCGCGCTGGTCATCGTGAACGGGCTCTTGGCGCTGAGCCGGCACGTGCCGCTGTACCGCTTGCCCGAGCTCTTGTGCGGGTTCCCCAGGGCTCGCGGTGAGGGGCCTACGCTGTATCCGGTGGCTTGCTCGCCACAGGCCTGGGCGGCAGCGGCCCCCTTTCTTGCGCTCCAGGCGGTGCTTGGGCTCGACGTCGACGCTCGGCGGTCGCGCGTGACGTTTCGCAATCCCGTACTCCCTGAGACGCTGAGACAGGTGGTGCTGTGCGAGTTGCCCGTGGGCAAGCATCGGGTCGACCTCGAGCTGGTCAAGAACGGCGACAGCGTCAGCGTGAATCCGCTCCGCTGTCCGAACGACGTCGAGGTGCTCGCCTCGTAGCGGGCGCGCGCACGTGCGGCGCGCTACGCGAGCTCGCCGTCCTTGGCGCCGGAAGCGACCACGGGCTCCAGCGCAGCGCCCGCAAGCGACGTCGCCGGCGGCCGCGGCTGTTTCGATCTGCGGTTGGCGCCGCGGGACATCGAAGCGCGCGCGGGCGCGCCCCGCTCGATCAACCTAGCGTACGCGCGTTCGTAGTTCTGAGTCATCGTCTCCACGCTGAAGCAGCGCTCGAAATGGACTCGGCAGCGTCTTCGATCGATGGACTCGATCTGGCTCGCTGCAAAGATGGCAGCTTCGAGATCTTCGACGAT
>JAICQQ010000031.1 GCA_025937785.1 Polyangiaceae bacterium | reverse complement strand
CTTCCGCGTCCTCGGATTCACCATCCGTGGCCGACAGACCGCTTCGCTCTCCGTTGACCCAAGGTGGGAGCCCGGTACGGGAAAATCGTACGCCGGGTTCTGTCCGGGGGGCGGCCCGAAAGGGCCGTCCCTACCGGGACGAACGCGAATTCAGGGTCAGGAGCGAGGGATCAGGTTCATGAAACGAGGACAAGGCACGGGCTGGGTAGCCCGTGGACAGCGCCGTCGCTGCTCAGGATCGGGCTCGAGCCCAGTAGTCAGTGGCCCACGAGCTGTGCGTTTGAGGATCAGGCTCGCGGCAGCAGACGGCAGGGGCTTACCCCCAGGACGAGGACCGATCAGGTTCCGGATCCGAACTCGAAACCCTGAGCGTGAGCGTGAGCGTGAGCGTGAGCGTGAGCCTGAGCGTCACTAGCAATCTGAAACGTTGCTGCGCTCGCGACGCTGAGCGTGCCTGCGTGCTCGCGCCCATCAAGGGTCGCGGGGGCTTCGCCCGCGAGCATTGGCAATGCAGTTCAGCGTCGAAGGGCGAACCAAGGAAGTTTTCGATGAAGCTACGCGAAGGCAGGGAAGCGACGGAGCTAGAGCCCCCTACCCCTACACACAGCGCATCATGGGTTCGCGGAGGAGTTCGGCTGACCCGCAATACTTCGGTGGAGCACTGAGCCGATCTTCGGTGCTACTGCTCCCGCACGGCGCTCATCGGGGCCATTGAGCGAGCAAAGGAAGCGAAGGCTTGGAGTCGGCTGCGCCGGGGGGATGGGTACATGGAGGACAATGCGCGCCCAGAGTCGCTGACCTCGTTGACGCCGCCGCCGCTACCGCCGCTACAAAGTGCGAGCGAATCACTCGCGTCCGCCTCCGATGAGCAACGCGCGCTGCACCAGGATCGCACTCGGAGATTGCGTCGCTGCCAGGCGTAGCTGCATTCTCCTGCGTTCTCACTTGGAACCTGGTAGAGGCGGCGCGCTGCGCTCGCGTCCGGAGGAAGGAGCGAGTGGTTTTTCGCGCCGAGGGCTAAGCGCGTGGGCGCAAAGACCGTTTGTTATTAGGTCGAAGTGCAGTTTTCTGTTTTCAGCGTTGTCACCTACCTCCTGCTCGGCGCTTTGGTTGCTTGCCAGGAGGCACGTCCGAAGAAGTTCAGCCCGAGCGCGCGTGTCGACAGCGCTGCAAGCGCGAGCTCCAACGGAGCGGGCGGGGATGACGCTGGCGCTGCGGGGAGCGACGGTGTTGGTGGGCGCCAAAGCGGCTCTAGTGCGACGGGATCGGCCGGCGCCGACGCCACGGGCGGCGAAGACGCCGTCAGCGCCTGTGTCGGGGAGCGCGCTTTCTCCGCCGTTTCTGGGGTATTTTTGGATCCGACACCCGCGGAGCTGGCGGCACATTTGAGCGCCACGAGCTACGCGGAGAGTCCGATTTCGTTCGTGCTGTTTGCCGATGGCGCGGGCTCCGACGTCGCGCTGGCGGTGTCGTACACCGTGGGCAAGGGCGGAGCTCGGACGTGGCCAGTGTCGCGCAAGCCGAATCGGGCACCCGCCTGGCTCGAGGGACCACGCTTCGGATCCGCGGCGGCCGCGGAAGCCGGCTGGATGCTCGTGCCTGGTGCTCGAGCCTCGCGCGAAATACGACTGCGCAACGTGCGCGTGACTGCGACCACCGACGCGGAGTGCACCCGAGGCACGGCCACACTGGTGGCGGTAGTCCCCGGCGAGTGGTCCAAAGTCTTGAATGACATCGTGCCCGGCACCGTGCCCGATGCAGCGAGCGACCGGGTCGGGCGTGCTCCCGATGTCACGATCAGCGCTGAGTTCGGCTTCGAGCTCGTCGAGTTCGAGTTCGGCGGAGCCCCATGAGGCCAGAGCGACGGCTCCCCAGGCTCAGCGCGAGCCATTCGCTATTGGGTGTGGTCATGCTCCTGACCGGTGCCTGCCTCGACGACGGCAGGCAACCCCCCGCGGCGATCGACGTCAATGGTGGCAACGGCCGACCGCTGTGTCAGGACCAGGACGACGACGGTTTCGGCGTGGGTTGCGCCCACGGCTCGGACTGCGACGACGGCGACCCGAGCGTCACCAGCGAGTGCCTCTGCGCCGAGCCGAATCCGGGCTGTGCTTGTGACGCTGCCGGTGCTGTCGCTAGCTGCGGTCGCGCGTACGCCAAGGTCGGCGATCAGCTGATCTGCGGCGAGGGTATCACCACCTGCGCGAACGGCGTCTGGGGTGAGTGCATCATCAACTCCGCCGTGGCCCCCAAGGCGCCCAAACTCGGGGAGCTGGCGCTCGGGGAAGCCTCCGCCTGCGAGAGCAACCCGTGCGATCCGCATTGCACGACGTTCATCGACGAGCCCGGCGACATCGGCGTCGACGAGAGCTCCGGCATCGTCGAGAGCGAGGCGGGCATCACGCTGGTGGGCCAGCAGCAAGTCGTTGGCCCCCCTGTCGGCGGCGGCTTCGGCTGCGACGGTGGCGCCTACCCTGCGATGACCGGAGCCTGCGGACACCACATCTGCGAAGTGGGTTCGGCGCTCGACGCCACGTGCGACCAGAAGACGTACCCCGCGCAGACCCTGTCGCTGCTGTCCGAGTCCTTTTCTACCGGAAGCGCATCGGGGTGGACGCTCGACCCCTCCTGGGCGGTGGGCAATGCTACGAGCTCCAGCGGTCACACCACGGGCAATGCCGACCCGTCGTCGGACACGACGCCGACGAGCGACGACAACATCGCAGGTACGGTGATCGGCGGCAACATCGGCGGCGGCCAGACCGTTTTCTCCGAAACCTTTCCGAACCTGAACGACTGGACGGTTTCCGGCGCCTGGTCCACGCCCAGCAGTATGACGGACGCGGCCAGCTACCCGTCGTCCGGGTCGGGCAACCGAGTGGCGCGCGCATCGAACTGCTCGGGGTGCTCCATCACCGTCGCGAGCCCCATCAATCTCAGCAGCTACCCGTCTGCGACCCTGGAGCTCCTGCGCTTCGTCGACGACGCGCTGGACTCGGGTGACTATCTCAAGGTCGAGGCCTACAATGGTTCGAGCTGGTCGACGCTGTCCAACTGGGCCGGCAACGTCCACGACGACGACACGTGGCGCAGTGAAACGTTCGACCTCGCCAGCTATCGCTCCAGCGGCTTCAAAGTGCGCTTCGTGGCGAAATCCGGTAGCAGCGAGTACGTGCAAGTCGATGACGTGAAGATTACGGTGCCTCCTGTCAGCGAGACGCGCTGGCTCACGAGCCCGGCGTTCGACGCCAGCATGGTCAGCACGCTCTCACTTCAGTTTCGGCGCTGGCTCAACGTGGAGGCGCCTGCCACCCGCGCCGCGAAGGTCGAGGTCTACGACGGCACGGCCTGGGTCAACGTTTGGACCAACACCGCGGCCATCAGCGAAAGCTCCTGGAGTACACAGACTCTCAACCTGCTCGCGTACAAGAACTCCGCGATGCGCATCCGCTTCGGTTGGACGGGTGCGGCGACGAGCAAGGTGTCCGGATGGAACCTGGACGACATCTCGGTCAGCGGTCAGTACACGCCGCCGCCCACGTCGGGTTGCGTAGGCAAGGTGTGCGAGAAGGATGCCACGTGCTGCGGCACGGCGTGGCACTCGGGCTGCCTCGCGCTGATTGAAGACGAGTGTCAGATCAGCTGCTCGGTCGAGACGAGCACCAACGAGTGCGTCGCTTGCTACGAGGATCCCAGTGAAACCACGGACTACGACGGCGACGGGTTCTCGCCCGCTAGCGGCGATTGTCTCGAGTGCGACGCGACGATAAGTCCCGCTGCCTACGATTTCAAGGGTAACGCCTTCGACGACGATTGCGACGGCACCAGTGACAACCCGCCGACCCAATGCGACGGATCCCTCGCTGCCGCGGGGGACGCCTGGGCGCACGCCAAGGCGATAGGATTGTGCAGCGTGGCCGGGAGCAATGCTTCGGGGGTGCTCGACGCGAGCTTCGTACGCGCCAACGGAACTACGGCCTGCAGTGACACCAAGCAGTACTACGTGGTCAAGGATTTCGGCTCCGGCAACCAGCCAACCGAAGGGACTCGGATGGTGGTGTACTCGTCGGGCACCGCCCGCGACACCGGCGATCCGGGTTGGATTCAGCCCAACGGAGCGGGTTACGACGCGGGCACCTCGAGCACGCCTGCGCACTCGATTCCGCCCGCGGCGGGCTGCACCGCGGGCACGCCGGGTAAGGACTCGTGCGGCTTGAAACTGAAGATCCGGGCGCCGTCCAACGCGAACTCCTTCTCGTTCAACTTCAACTTCTTCACCTCGGAGTACCCAGAGTGGTTGTGCACCGCCTATAACGACGCCTTCGTCGCTTACTATGATGGGTCGCTCAACACTCGATCGGACAAGAACATCTCCTTCGATTCCAAGGGCAACCCGGTTTCCGTGAACAACGGCTTCTTCTCCATCCCGAGCGGTTGGCCGCCGCAAGCGAGCGGATCTCATCCGCTCTTGAACGGTTCGGGCTACGATGGAGTGTGCTCGAACAACCATTCGGGCAGCACCTACCGCTCGAACAGTATCTGCGGTGGCGCCACAGGGTGGCTGCAAACGAGCGCCCCGGTTCAGCCCGGCGAAGAGATCACGCTTCATTTCAGCATCTGGGATACCGGAGACAACCAGTGGGACTCGGCCGTCCTCATCGACAACTTCGCCTGGTCCCCAGCCGAGGCCACCGTCAGCACGGGCCGCTACGAACCTGGTGAAGAGGGGACGAAGCTGGTCGCATCCTCGTTCATCCGCGACTACGACGCTTCGGACATCTGCGAGCCGGGGCAGGTGCCCACGTGGGGGCTATGGTCTTGGTCCGCCACTACGGCCAGCGATTCGAAGATCGGTTTCTACGTGGCCTCCGCGGCGACGCGTGCCGGGCTCGACTCGGCGAACGAGTACCCTCTTTCGTTCCAAAACCCGCCCGGTCCTTCGAGCCTCGCGGGTCAACAAGCCGTGGCCCGTGGCGGCACGCCGGATACTCAGAAGGGCAGCACCGTCGTTCACGACACCTTGAAGGCCAACGGGCTCGACGCGCACCAGAACTTCGTTCGAGTCCGATCGTACCTCGTCCCCTCTACGGACCTGACGATAGCGCCTCTGCTCAAGAACTGGAATCTCCAGCTGACGTGCGCCGACGCGGAGTAGCCCCCATCATGAACCCGCCCAGGCTTCGTTGCACCGCCGTGCTCGCCCTGCTCCTGGCAGCGTTCGCTTCATCAGCCTGCGGCGGAAGTGACCGCTCGGATGCTCCGCAGAGCTCCAGCAGCACGATTACGCCTTCGCCGCGTGTGACGGGCCGGGCGACTACTGATGACGTTGCCACGGGGGCCTGCGATCAGGGTGTGTCGAGAGACTGCCGTGTCTGGTTACCCGAGAGCGGCGGTGTGAAACACTGCTTCGTTGGAACGCAGGTGTGCGCGGGGGGCAGCTGGAGCGCCTGCCTCGACGACCAGGACGCCGCTGAACTGCTCAACGACTGAACAGACGCGTGCATAGCGGTCGAGGAGACCCCGCCGGCCTCGGAAGCCTCTGGGGTACAGCGCGAGGAGAGTTTTCCTGACTGCGCGAGTCGACGAATTAGCTTTGGCCCTGCCCATAATCGGGCGCGTCCACCACCACCATCCTACAAGTCGTGCACGTTGCTCGCTGTGGAGTTTGGCTACGCACCAAACTCGCGTGAGCGCTGAGCTGATCTTCGCGCGCTGGGACACTACTTCGAAGGCCGCACGGCGCAGGTCGAAAGGCGGACATGTCGATCCAAATTCCTACACCACTGCCCAGTGATTCGGACAAAGTGGTCCACCTGTTGCAGAACGCCGCGCTGTTCGGCCGCATCGGCGACACGGAGGAGGCGCTGCATTTCCTGCGTCAGGCCGCGGAATGCGCCGGCGACAATGGGGACGACGCTCGCACATTGGTTCTGGCACGCAGCGCCGCCGAGCTCAGCGGTTCGATCGCGCCGGCGGGCGAGCTGGTGACGGAGGGGCGAAGCGGCGTTCACGAGCGGCGCTTGCCGCAGCCGCCGCCTCGCTCGCGCCCGCCGGCAGCCGATGCCGAGCCGGCGCCGGAAGAAGAGCCGGTGCTCTTGCTCCGCCGCACGGCGCCTCATTCGAAACCCCCTGAGCGAGCTGAGGAAGCGAAGGCCGCGGAGTTGGCTGCGTCCGGGGACGGGGCCATGGAGGACAAGGCGCCCGAGTCGCGGGCGTCGCTGACGCCGCCGCCGCTCCCGAGTGTGCGCGCGAACGGCTCGCGCCCGCCTCCGATGAGCACGCGCCCGGCGCCCGGGTCGCATACGGCGCCCGCGTCGCGTCCGGCATCCGCATCGCGGTCCGCGCCGGCGGCTTCGCGCCCGCCTCCGATGAGCACGCGCCCGGCGTCCGCCTCGCGCCCGGCGCCCATGCCTTCGCGCCCGGCGCCCGCGTCGCGTCCCGCGCCCGCGTCGCGTCCCGCGCCCGCGTCGCGTCCCGCGCCGCCTTCGATGCGTCCCCGCGCGGCGCCATCCGTCGCTTCAGTGGCGGCCTCGGCGCCTGCCGAACTGGCCCGCCCGAGCCTTCGCCAAGCGGCGCGGGTCAGCGTCGAACGGAGCGCCTCCGATCCCGGACTTCTGCTGGTGCGTGTGCTCGACGAGGGGAGGGCTCCGGCGCCTGGGTGCACCGAAGCGCTGCTCGTCAGCATCGACTCGGACGCCCGTCCGTTCACTGGTTGATGCGTCAGTCGCAGACCGCGGGATCGCTCTCACAGACGCACGCGTAGAAGAACAGGATCTCCGCAGTGCACCCCACGGGCTCGGCGTCGCCGTCCGCGTTACACTCGAACTCGGCGGCGTCTCCGCACGCGAGCAGGTCCACCCAGTCCGGCCGGCATGAGGGGAACGTGGTGCCCATCGATTGGCAGTACAGGATGCAACCGGCGAGATCGCCGGCGTCGTTCGCGCACATCGCGTCCGCGGCGGCACCGCAGTAGCTTTCGCAGGGCCCTTCGAGCGCTGGGTCGGGTGCTTCCTGCAGTACGCAGGCGTACGCTGCCAACTGTTCCGCGACACACTCGTCGAACACCACTTCGCCTTCGTTCGAGCACGACGTGGTGTCGTTGTCGCCAACGCAATCGAAGAGCTCTCCGAGCTGGTCGGCGCACGCCGGGACACGTGTCGTCAGGTCGCAGGCATCGGCGCAGGAGCTCGCTGTGGGCCCGCTCGGGCAACCCGCGGCAACCTCGGCGTCGCAGGTCTCCTGGCAGCCTTCGACCAACTCTGGCGGCGGAACGGGGCCGGTGCCTCCGGCGCCAGCGTCACCCGTGGTGCTGCTAACAGTAGCGGCTTCAGTGCCGCCGCTACCGCCGCTGTTGCCGCCCCCGGCTCCCCCGCTACCGCCCGCGCCGCCGCTAGCCGCGGAGCTGGTCGCGCTGTTGCCGCTGCCCCCGGAGGCGTTGGTTCCGCCGCTGCCGCCTGCTCCCGGGCCACCGCCGGCGCCGCCCGACCCACCGCCGCTCATGATGCTGCCTCCCACCCCGTCGCTGGTGTCGTCGTCGCCGCTGTTCCCGCTCTTTCCTCCGCAAGCGGTCAGCGCGGCAAGCGCCGTCGCCACCAAGACACAACGCGAACTCGTCCAGCTACCAAGGGCCATCGACGAACCTCCGAACGGCAAGAGTAGAGCTGCATTATGAAAGCTTTGCTGGCGCGGATGAAGGCGCTCTCGTCGTCTGCCATCAAGTGACTGCCACAGCTCCACACTTGAGCCGACAGCTATTGCGGCGAGATGCCACGGGTGTGCGCGGCCAAACGCAGGCTAGTCCTGGACCAGTCGCTCCTCGACGCTGTACACGTTGTAGCCGGCGGACCGCGCGAATCCCACGAGGGTAATACCGAGGCGTTGGGCGGTGGTGATGGCTAGCGAGCTGGGCGCGGAGATCCCGACCACCAGCTCGAAACGGGCCATCGCTGCCTTCTGCACGATTTCGAAGCTGAGCCTCCCGCTCACCAGGAGCGCGCGGCCTGCTGTGGGAAACTCGTCGTTCAAGAGCAAACGCCCGACCACTTTGTCGACGGCGTTGTGCCGCCCGACGTCTTCGCGGACGCACAGAAAGGCGCTTTGCTCGTCCAACACCGCGGCTGCGTGACCTCCGCCGGTCTTGGCGTAGTTGTGCTGGAAGCCGCGCAGCTGCTCCGTGGCGCCCTGTAGCTGACTCTGGCGCCAGCGGGTGCGTTCTCGAATGGGTTCGACGCGCGCGAGCAGGTCGTCGATCTGCTCGCGCCCGCACAGGCCGCAGGCGCTCGTCGAGAGCTGGCGTCGTGGCGCCCTCTCTTCGAGCGTCGTGCCAGGGGCTGGCAAGACATCGACGACGTTGTGCGTGGGGTCGGGTCCGCTGTCGCAATGCCGGATGCTGCCCAGGTCACTGCGCCCGCGGATCCACCCTTCAGCCGCGAGGTAGCCCGCGACGAGTTCGTGGTCGTGGCCGGGGGTGCGCATCGTAACGACGACGGCATCGCCGGCGACGCGGATCTGCAGCGGTTCTTCGACGATCACCCAATCGTCACGGCGGAGCTCCGGCTCTTTGCCGTGACGGCGGCTCGTGACCGACGCCTGCGTCACGCCCGCCTCGAGTCGGCTAGGGGGGTGGCGCATGGGGAGCTCGGGCAGGCGCGGGCTCGATCGTCACGCTGGTGTTGTAGTCGGGTTCGCCGGATACGGGGTCGTACTTGCGCGCCAATAGCACGTTGCACTCCGGCCAGAACGCCTGAACGTGACGACGCCGGCAGGGGCCCGTGCGGACCACCGCGACCAGCTCGCCGTGATCGCTCGCGACGCGCACGGTTTGCCCCGGCCGAACGCCGAGCTCGCGCTGGTCGTGTTCGTCGATCACGACCGCAGCTCGCTCCGCGCCCGTAAGCGGATCGTTGCTGCCGTAGGTCATGGAGTTGAACTGCTTGCCCCGGCGCGACGTCAGCATGAAGCGCCCCGGGGGGAGTTCGGTGGACGGCAGCGGCACGACTTGGAGATGGGCTTTGCCGTCGCTGGTGCGGAACGTCGTGGCCCCCAGCTGTGGTCCGCCCCACTGGATCTGGTCCCCTGCGCGTTCCAGCTTGTCGATGCCGCTGTAGAGCGGCATGAGACGGGCCATCTCGGCGCGAATTTCTCGGGTGTTCTGGTAGGCAAACTGCGGGGCGAGCTTGGGATCCAGCGCCGCCCCGATCTGCGCCAAGATCTCCCACTCGGCTTTGGCCTCCGCGATGCGCGGTCCCGGGATCTCCGGCGTGAAACGGATGCGCCGCTCGGTGGAGGTCGAAGTTCCTCCGGTCTTCTGTTCGTAGCGGGTTTCGGCGGGTAGCACCAGCACCTCGTCCGCGTCGAGCAACGTCGAGGTGTTGAGCACGATGTCCTGATGAATCCGCAGCTTCGCCTTGCCCAGCGCCGCGGCCGCGTGCTTTCGGTCGGGCATCGTCTCGAGGTGGTTGCCGCCGATCAGGTACAGGAGCTCCAGCCCTCGCTCGTGGCATTCGTCGAGCAGGTGGGCAGCACGCAAGCCAGCGCGGTGCGGAATGGGACGCCCCCACGCGGCTTCGAACGGCGCACAATTTTCGGTGCTGACGTCGAGACCGCCAGGCAACTTCATCGCGTCGGCACCACACTCGGCCGAGCCCTGCACGCCGGAGTGGCCTCGGATGGGCATGATCCCGCACTTGGGGCGGCCGATCATGCCGCGAGCGAGCGCGAAATTGACCACCATTTTGACGTTGTCGACGCCGAATTCGTACTGGGTCAGGCCCATCGAGTACACGATCACGGCGCTCTTGGCGCGCGCGTAGCGCTGGGCGAGCTCGCGCATTTCGCCTTCGCTCGTGCCTGCCTCGGCGGCCAGGCGCTCGAAGCTTTGCGTCCGCAGCTGTTGGCGCAGCTCGGCGCCGCCCGTGGTCCGATCTTCGAGGAAGTTTTCGTCCCAACCGCCGAGCTCGTCGAGCGCCTTGAGCACGCCGCTGAGGAACGCGATATCCCCGCCCGGGCGGACGGCGTAGTACGAATCCATCAGGCGCGTGCCGAACACCGCAGAACTCGCGACGCTCGGGATCCAGTAGCGCTCCAGCGCTGGCTCTTTGAAAGGGTTGACGACGGCGACGTGCGTGCCGGCGCGTCGGGCGGCACGCAGGTACGTGGTAGAAACGGGCTGGTTGTTGGGCAGGTTGCTGCCGATGATCAAGAGCAGGTCCGTCCCGATCCAGTCCGAGAGCGAGAGCGTCGGGGCGGCGAAGCCCAGCGTTTCCTTCAACCCGCTGGTGGAGGCCGCGTGACACAGGCGCGCGCACGAGTCGACGTGGGGCGTACCCGCCAACCGCGCGAGCTTCTGCGCCACGTAGTACGTTTCGTTGGTCAGGCCGCGACTGGTGAGGAACATGCCCATGTCGTCGGGGCCGGCTCGCCGCATGCGCGTGCTGACGAGAGCTACGGCTTCGTCCCACGACAGGCGCGAAAATCCGGGGTCGCCGCGCCGACGCCACAGCGGGTAGGGGACGCGCCCCAGCCGATGCAGCTGTTCGTTGCTCAGCGCACGCAACCCCTGGATGTCCTTGAGTGCTCGGTCCGGAATGGGGCCCATCGTGTTCAGCTTGAGCAGCTTCAACCGCGACAGGCACAGGTGCACGCCGGGGATCACGTCGTCCCTCAGACCGCGAGGGCCGAGCGAACAACCGTCACAGACGCCCTGCGTGAGAATGCGCCAGGCGTAGCGCCAACGCCCGCGGTTGTCCCACAACACTCGCAGCATCTCGCGAAAGTGGCGCGGCTTGTTCGGTACCAATAGTCCGAAAGGGAACAGCCAGCGAATTCGCTCGAACCAGTTCATCCGTTGCCGAATCGGAGTCGGAGCATTAGCCCAAAAGCGGGTGGCCGAAGCGGTTGGCATCGAGCAGCCCGGAGCGCCGCGGGCTATCGACGAACAGCCTGAACCTCACGTCTTGAGAGAACGGAAGATTGCGACGGATGATCAGGTGGCTCACGCGCCCGTCCTGCGGGTCTACGTGATCGACAGCGATCGAACAGAGGCGGGGGATCGCCTTTAGGTACACGCTCTCGAGCGGGAACAGGTTTTCCTGCAACTTGCCGGTGCCGCGGAGCTCGACCACGCTGGGGCCCTTGGTCTCGCCCTGGGAATACTCCCACTGCAGCACCCGCTCTGGCGCGGCGGGATCGGCAGCCTGAAGCACCAGCCGTTCGGCAGAGGCACGCAGCTCGAGCAGTTCGATCTCGACGCTGGTATCACCCCGCCGGATCGCGGCGGTCACGGCCTCCAGCGCTCGCTCCAGCGGCTCGGCCTCGAGCAGTGAGGGCCGCTCCGTGCGCAGCGACTTCAGGGGTTGCGCCGAGGGACGCGGCTTGGTGTCCGGCTCGATCACCCGCTCGGCGGCGACGGTTTCGCATCCCCCCAGCAGCCCGACAGCCGTGGAAACCAGAATCAGCGAGCGCAAGCGGAGGGTCATCGTGCGCACCAAGGCACCTAGCTTAGCTGCATGCGGATGGCCGCGGCACGAAAAAGGCCCAAGTCAGCTGCCTCGAGTCCTGGCCAGTACCGCCGCGGGTCCACACCCCTGGAACTTTGCCCAGGGTTCCCCTGAATAATTTTGCGCTGTTCCCGCAGGGCGCGCGGCTGGCTTACACGGCCACGTTGAAGTCGCGCAGGGCCTGATTGAGGCTGGTCTTCTTGTCCGTGCTCTCTTTGCGCTGACCGATGATGAGGGCGCACGGCACTTGGTACTCGCCCGCGGGAAACTTCTTCGTGCGCATACCCGGAATCACCACGCTGCGCGCGGGCACGCGACCGCGAAGCTCCTTCGGTTCGGACCCCGTGACGTCGATGATGGGCGTCGACGCGGTCAGGGTGACGCCTGCTCCGACGACCGACTCGTGCTCGACCAACGTACCCTCGACGATGATCGCGCGCGACCCGATGAAGCAGCCGTCTTCGACGATCACGGGGCGAGCGCCCGGCGGTTCCAGCACGCCGCCGATGCCAACGCCGCCGGAGAGGTGGCAATCTTTGCCGATTTGCGCGCAGGATCCGACGGTGGCCCAGGTGTCGACCATGGTGCCCGCCCCCACGTAGGCTCCGATGTTGACGTAGCCCGGCATCACGATTGCGCCCCTCTCGATGAAGCTGCCGTAGCGCACCGTCCCAGGAGGCACCACGCGCACGCCAGCCGCATCGAGGCCGTGTTTCAGCGGGATCTTGTCGTAGAACTCGAACGGTTCGACACTCATGCGCTGCATGGGCGCGATCGCGAAATAGAGCAGCACGGCCTGCTTGATCCAAGCGTGCGTCACCCATTCGCCGGTGTCGCTCTTCGTCGCGACTCGGATCTCACCCTTGTCGAGTCGTTCGATGGTCTCTAGTACGGCGCGCTCGTACTCGGGTTGCGCCAGAAGGGTGCGATCGGCGAATGCCCGCTGAACGAGCTCGGATACTGCTTCCGTGGACATGCCGCGGTGATAGCGAGTCGACGCTCGCTCCGCAAGGAGCTAGCTCGTTCCTGGCGGGCTAGGCCCATGTCAGCGAGAATGTACTGTCGTCGGAACCGCGTTCGACTCGGCACCCCATTTTTGTCGCTGCTGTTTCCACGCACGCCAACGTCGGGGCCACGATGGTTTGCCGGGGCAATAGCAGGGCGTCGCCGCTGGCGCTGCCCTGCTGAAAGCGGATGGTGCAACCCCCGTCGGGCCGGGCCTCGACGCTGAGCTCGGGCGTGGCAGCGTCGTGCCCCTCGACTACGAGGTTCGCGCCCAGCGTCAAGAGCATCATCGCGACCTGAGGCTGCACCAAGAGCTCGATGTCTTCGACCCTGCCGCGCAGCGTGGTCCTGAGCGGCTCGGTACCTTTCGCAAATTCCGCGGCTGTGATCTGGTCGAGCAGCTCCCGCAGTTTCAGCCGAATCGTGGGGGCCGCGAGCGCCGCCTCGAGCAAGTCCAGCAGCGCCCTGCCGGCTTCGAGTTCGGGCGAGAGCCGCGTCACCACACGCTCGAGCTCCAAACGGTGCCGCGCGTGCATCGGCGTGCGAGTCGCCAGTTCGATCGAACGCTGGAGCTCCTCGAAGCGGGGGGTAAAGAAATGCTCGAGTTCGCTGACGGCATTCGTGGAGCCCAGGCGCGCACCGGTTCGGCTCAAGAGCTCACGCACCGCGTCGCGTGCCGGCCCGCACGAATCGAGAACGTCCGGCAGCACGGCGCTGATCGCCTTGGGTCCGACCCGCAACGAGCGCAGCAATTGGTCGAGATTACCCAAAGCGCCTAGCGCATCGCGCAAGGTTCCGCGCGCCTCGGCGAGAGATGGATCCTCGCCGAGGTAGGGTCGCGACGAAGGCGGGCTGCCGTTCGGCATGCGATCCGTGCGACTGCGCTAGACCAGATCGAACCCGGCGAAGAAGTAGGAGCACTCGATGCGCCCGTTCTCTTCCGAGTCGGAGCCGTGAACGGCGTTCTCGGACACGCTTGCGCCGTACAGCTTACGAATCGTTCCTGCCTCCGCTTTCGCGGGATCAGTGGCTCCGATGACCTTGCGATAGTGCTGCACCGCGTCGTCCCGCTCCAAGGCGATGACCACGATGGGGCTACGGGTCATGAACGCGCAGAGTTCCTGAAAGAACGGCCGTTCTTTGTGCACCGCGTAGAAACCCTCGGCCTGCTGACGCGTCAGGCGGAGCTGTCTCAGTCCGAGAATGCTGAAGCCTTCTTCTTGAAGCCTGGCGATGATCGCGCCTTGCAAGCCTTTTTCGACGGCGTCGGGCTTGATGATCGAGAGAGTGCGCTGCGTGGCCATGAGATTTTCCTCCAGCCCCCACTAAAGCATCGCGTGTATGCCATAGGTAGCCCACAGGACAAAACCCTACGCGCACTACCTGTCAAATAAATTAGACACCCGCTCCGGCCGTTAGGCCAGGTGCTTCAAAGCAAGCTCTTCAGCGTCGCGCCCATCTCAGCGGGCGACGGGGCAACTTTCACCCCTGCCTGCTCGAGTGCCGCGATCTTGTCCTTCGCGGTGCCCTTGCCGCCGCTGATGATGGCGCCGGCGTGCCCCATGCGCTTACCGGGCGGCGCGGTGGTCCCCGCGATGAACGCTGCGACCGGCTTCTTCATGTGCGCCTTGATGAACTCGGCCGCTCGCTCTTCCGCGTTGCCACCGATTTCACCCATCATCATGACCGCGTTCGTCCCGGGGTCGTCGTTGAACAGACGTAGTACGTCCACGAAATCGAGACCTCCGACGGGGTCACCGCCGATACCGACGCACGTCGATTGCCCCAACCCGAGCGCGGTCAGTTGCCCGACCGCTTCGTAGGTGAGTGTTCCCGAGCGCGACACCACGCCGATGTTACCGGCCTTGTGGATGTGGCCGGGCATGATGCCGATCTTGCACGCGCCCGGGGTGATGATGCCCGGGCAGTTGGGGCCGATCAGGCGCACCGGTCTGCCTTCGAGGGCGCGCCGGACGCGGATCATATCGATGACGGGGATGCCTTCGGTGATGGCAACGATCAGGCTGCAACCGGCGTCGGCTGCTTCCAAGATCGCGTCGGCCGCACCGAGTGCCGGTACGAAGATGCACGACGTATCGGCACCGGTCTGCTTCACAGCCTCTGCCACCGTGTCGAACACAGGCACGTTGACCGCCTCGCCGCCGGGGCCTTTGGCCGCGAACGTCTCGCCGCCGCGGCTCGGAGTGCAGCCAGCTACGACCTTGGTGCCGTAGGCGATGCACTGGGTAGCGTGGAATGACCCCGCCGACCCGGTGATGCCCTGAATCACGACTCTGGTCTCACTATTTACCAATACTGACATGACCGTCTCTCAACCTGCTCTCTCAGCCTGCGCTAGAAAAAACACCGTGCTCGCTCAACCCTGCACCGCGGCGACGATCTTCTTCGCGCCGTCCGCCATGCTGTCTGCCGATTCGATCCTGAGCCCGCTGGCTTTGAGGATCTGTTTGCCTTGCTCCACGTTCGTGCCTTCCAGCCGCACCACCAAGGGGACCTTCAGCCCGAGCTCCTTGGTAGCTGCCACGACACCTTCGGCGATCACGTCGCAGCGCATGATGCCACCGAAGATATTCACGAATATGCCTTTTACCTTGTCGCTCGACAGGATCATGCGGAAGGCCTTTTCGACCTGATCCTTGTTGGCGCCGCCACCAACGTCGAGGAAGTTCGCGGGCTTGCCGCCGTGGTGCTGAATGATGTCCATGGTGGCCATCGCCAGGCCTGCCCCGTTCACCAGGCAGCCGATGTCGCCCTCGAGCGCCACGTAGTTGAGGCCCACCGCGTTTGCTTCGAGCTCGACGGGATCCTCTTCCGACTTGTCCATCAGCGCGGCCCACCCAGGGTGGCGCGCCGCCGCGTTGTCGTCGAAGTTGATCTTTGCGTCGAGCGCGATCACGTCACCGCCCTTGGTGATGATGAGCGGGTTGACCTCGCACAGCGAACAATCTTCGCGTTCGAACAGGTTGGCGAGCGTCGTCAGTGTGTGCACGAACTGCTTGATCGTCTCTTTCGGATTCGGGGACTGCTTGCCGAGCTCGAGGCCAAAGGCAAGTTTGCGCGCCTGATACTGCGCCAGCCCCACGACCGGGTCGACGTGTACGGTGAGGATCTTCTCGGGCGTTTCTTCAGCGACCTTTTCGATCTCTACGCCGCCTTCGGTCGAGGCCATGATCGCGATCTTGCGTTTCTCGCGATCGACGACGAGGCCGAGATAAAGCTCGCGATCGATGTCGAGCCCCTGCTCCACGTACAGACGGCGCACGGTTTGCCCCTCGGGTCCAGTCTGGTGCGTCACCAGTTGCATGCCGAGCAGCTTTTCCGCGGCGGCTCGCACCGCCGCGGCGCCCTTCACGACCTTGACGCCGCCGCCCTTGCCGCGACCGCCCGCGTGGATCTGCGCTTTGACGACGCAGACCTCGCTCTTGGTTTCCGCGATCAGCTGCTTCGCCGCCGCTTCGGCTTCGTCGACGCTGAACGCGGGGACGCCTTTGGGCGTGGGAATCCCATAACGCGCGAAGACTTCCTTGCCCTGGTACTCGTGAATTTTCATTCAGCTCTCCACTTCTCTACGCTGCTTGCCTGAACGCTCCGACGAGGCGCCTTCGGATCAAGCCTTGGCTTTCACGATGTCGACGACCTTCTGCACGCTGTCGGCGCTCTTCTTCAGCATCTCTTTCTCGCCGTCGGTGAGCGGAAGCTGGATGATTTTTTCGATGCCACCGCCGCCGATCACCGCGGGCACGCCCATGTACAGGTCCTTGTAGCCGTATTCTCCCTCGAGGTAGGCAGCGACCGGCAGCACTCGCTTCTGATCCAGCAGGTACGCCTCGGCCATCGCCACTGCGCTCGCCGCTGGCGCATAGTAGGCGCTGGTACCCATCAAGCCGACGATCTCGCCGCCACCGGTGCGCGTGCGGGCGACGATCGCATCCAGCTTGTCTTTCGCGATCAACTCGCCCACCGCGATGCCGTTGACGGTGCAGTAGCCAAGCAACGGCACCATGTCGTCGCCGTGACCGCCGAGGACCATGGTTCGCACGTCCTTCACGCTGGCCTTGGCTTCGCGGGCCAAGAACAGGGAGAAGCGAGCGCTGTCCAGCACACCGGCCATACCGGCGACCTTGGCCTTCGGAGCACCCGTGCGCCGCATGAACTCGTACACCATGGCGTCGAGGGGGTTACTGATGACGATCGTGAACGCGTCGGGGCAGTGCTTCTTGGCGTTGTCGGCCACGTCTTGGATGATGGGCAGGTTGGTTCCCACCAGATCGTCGCGCGATTGGCCCGGCTTGCGGGGAATGCCGGCGGTGATGATGAGCACGTCGGCGCCGGCCACGTCGGCCCAGTTCGAGGTGCCGATGATGCTGGCGTCGCTGCCGCTCTGCGTGCAGGCCTGCTCCAGATCGAGCGCCTTGCCCTTCGCGAAGTTTTCCTTGGGCTGGATGTCGAACAGCACGATGTCGCCGAGCTGCTTCTGCATGCAGATGTTCGCCAGCTCACCGCCGATGTTGCCCGCCCCGATCAAACCGATTTTTCTTCTTCTCATGGCTCTTCAAACCTTTTTTTGGCGTCGCGCGATCCCCGTCGGAGAATCAAGACTTTTCTAGCAGCTCGGGTGACTGGCCGAGCCTGCGCTGGAATCTATGGGGCACCTAGACCAATCGCCGGCCCGGAGCAACCCCACATCCGAGCAGCGCGAGAGTCCGCGATGTTTCCGCGGTCCTTGGCCTGCGCAACGATTCCTCTCTGGACCTCACTCGAGCGGCAGCTCGGACTCCGAAGCAGGCGGAGCCTCGAGATGTTCGCGCTGGATGGTGCGCACGCAGGTGTTGTAGCGGAGGCGTGCGTCGTGGTTGCCGGCGGGCGCGAGGGCGTCGGCGCGTTCGTACCAGCTCATGGCCTGGCGGAAGCCGAAGAAGGCGTGGGCGGTCGCGTGCGTCCGGTCGAGGAAGGCGCGCGCCTCGCGCTCGGCGACGAGCCCGGTGTAGTAGAGCCGCTCGTACTCATTCGTGAGTTTTTCGACGTGTGCGAGCGCGTCTCGCGGTGCGACGCGGGAGCTCTGATTGGCGAACTGATCGCTGATCGCCAAAATCAGGGTCTTGAGATTTTTCTGATTACCAGGATCGACGGCGAGCACGTCCAAGCAAATGCTCTCCGCTAGTTCTGGGTCATTGAGCAGCCGATACTGCGCCGCCTTTTCCAGCGCTTGCGGCACGGCATCTTGAGAGATTCGCTTGAGTTCGAAATGATCGGTCACGGTGCTATTCCCCTCGTCAGCCTCGCGGCTCTGTGCGTACCTTGATTCCCATGAGTTTACGCCCGATCATCGCCAGTGGGTCGTAGTACCGGTCGACCACGCGCTCTTTCAGCGGGATGATGCCGTTGTCCGTGATTCCGATATGTTCGGGACACACTTCGGTGCAACAACGGGTGATGTTACACATACCGGAACCGTACTCGTGTTTGAGCTCGGGCACCCGATCCTCGTCGTCGAGGGGATTCATTTCGAGGCCGGCGACGCGGATCATGAAACGCGGACCGATGAAACGCTCCTTGGCGTTCCGGTCGCGGAGCACGTGGCAGACGTCCTGACACAGGAAGCACTCGATGCACTTGCGGAACTCCTGCACCCGATCGACGTCTTCCTGATACATCCGGAGCCTCCCGTCCTTGCCACGCGGTTTCGGCTTGAACGGTGGGATGCGCTTGTTCTGCTCGTAGTTCCACGAAACGTCGCAGACCAGATCCTTGATCACCGGGAACGTCTTCAACGGCTGCACGGTGACCGTGGTCCCCGGCTCGAAGCTGTTCATGCGCGTCATGCAGGCGAGGCGCGGGCGGCCGTTGATCTCCATGCTGCACGATCCGCACTTGCCGGCCTTGCAGTTCCAGCGAATCGCGAGATCGGGCGTCTGCTCGGCTTGCAGCTGGTGGAGCACGTCGAGCACCACCATGCCTTCACTCACCTCGGTGGTGTAGCTCTGGAAGTTTCCGTCCGCTGCGTCCCCGCGCCAGATCTTGAAGGTTCGCTTCGCCATTCGTTTCAGTCCTCGGGTGCGTCGGCACCCACCTTGCCAGCTTCCAGATCTTCGATCTTGGCCCGCGCGATTTCTGCCAGGTG
Organism: Polyangiaceae bacterium; assembly: GCA_025937785.1. Taxonomy (GTDB): domain Bacteria; phylum Myxococcota_A; class Polyangia; order Polyangiales; family Polyangiaceae; genus JAICQQ01. The sequence goes on along the minus strand of JAICQQ010000031.1, from coordinate 38,320 downwards.
TCGTGGCGGCTCGGGGCGTTCGACCTTGGTGACCGTGAGCTCGCCGTCCGCCCCACGTTTGACCAAGACGTTGTACTTCAGCCATTCGTCTCGCTCGCCTTCGAAGTCGATGCGAGTGTGCGCGCCGCGGCTCTCTTCGCGCATGTGTGCGGCACGCGCCACTGCTTCGGAGACGATCAGCATCGGTCTCAACGACAGCGCTTCGTGCCAGCCGGGGTTGTACTGGCTCTGACCGTGAGCCTTCACGTTGGCGACGCGCTGCTTCAAGGCGCCGAGTCGTTCGATGCCCTCCTCGAGCTCTTTGCCGGTGCGCACGATACCGACGTGTTTGCCCATCAGGTCTTGCAGTTCCTCGTGGAGCAGGTACGGATTCTCGCCCGACTCTCTGTTGAGCACGCTGGTGGCAGAGCGGAAGATGCCTTCGATCTGCGCGTCATCGGCTTGGGGGCTGCTCGCCAGGCTACGGATGTACGCGGCAGCGCCGCTGCCCGCGAGCTTGCCGAACACGATCAGGTCGGAGAGCGAATTGCCGCCCAAGCGGTTGGCGCCGTGAAGCCCCGCGGCGCATTCCCCGCACGCGAACAGGCCCTCGACCGCGGTCATCTGCGTCTCCGCGTCGACTCGAATGCCACCCATGAAGTAATGCAGCGTGGGACCCACCTGCATCGGCTCTTTGGTAATGTCGACTTCGGCCAGTTCTTTGAACTGGTGGTACATCGAAGGCAACTTGCGTTTGATGAAGTCCGGATCACGGCGTGACGCGATGTCGAGGAAGGCGCCGCCCTTTGGCGAACCACGCCCGGCCTCGACTTCGGCCTTGATGGCGCGAGCCACCACGTCGCGCGTCAAAAGCTCGGGCGGACGGCGGGCGCCTTCCTTCCCGTCGAGCCAATCGAGCGCCTCCGCTTCGGTGTCGGCGGTCTCGGCGGCGAAGCGCTCGGGGATGTAGTTGAACATGAAGCGTTTGCCTTCGCTATTCAACAGGATGCCGCCCTCTCCGCGGACGCCCTCGGTGACCAGCGTGCCCCGCACCGATGGCGGCCAAACCATGCCGGTGGGATGGAACTGCGTGAACTCCACGTCCATCAGTTCGGCACCGGCGTCGTAGGCCATGGCCAGACCGTCGCCGGTGTATTCCCAAGAGTTGCTGGTAACCCGCCACGCGCGGCCCGCACCGCCAGTGGCCATGATCACGGCTTTGGCGCGGAAAATCACGAAGCGGCCGGTGTCGCGCCAGTAGGCGCAGGCGCCGGCGATGCGTCCGCCGTCGAGCAGCAGCCCCAGGCACGTGCACTCCATGTGGAACGCGATGCCCTGGTGCACCCCGTGATCTTGCAGCGAGCGAATGAGCTCGAGCCCGGTGCGGTCGCCGACGTGGGCCAGGCGCGGGTAGCGGTGGCCGCCGAAGTTGCGCTGGTTGATCAGGCCGTCCTTGGTACGATCGAAGACGGCTCCCCATTCTTCGAGCTCGTTGACGCGCGCCGGGGCTTGCTTGGCGTGAAGCTCGGCCATCCGCCAAACGTTGAGGAACTTGCCGCCACGCATCGTGTCACGAAAGTGAACCTTCCAGTTGTCCTTGGGGTTCACGTTGCCGAGCGCCGCCGCCATGCCGCCCTCGGCCATGACCGTGTGCGCTTTGCCCAGCAAGCTCTTGGAGATGACGCCCGTGTCGAGCCCCTGGGCGCTGCATTCGATGGCGGCTCGGAGCCCTGCGCCCCCCGCGCCGATCACCAGCACATCGTGTTCGAGCGTTTGAATTTCAGCGACGTTCATGACCAGGTATTCAGATCCTCGATGGCGCCTATGGAACACAGACGGATGTACAGATCGGTGACCATCACCCAGATCAAGCTCGCCCAGGCGAAGGCCATGTGGCGGCCGTTGAACCACGAGGCCCGTTTCCACGCGCCGTGCTTCAAGGTTTGCTGTCCGCAGCTCATGCAATCGGACTTGCCGCCGATCAGGTGCCGGAAGGAGTGACACCCGAACGTGTACCCCGCGATGAGCGTCGCGTTGACGAGCAGAATCAGCGTTCCGACGCCGAAGCCGAATCGGCCTTGGTAAGAGAACGCGACGAAGGCGTCGTAGTAGAGGATTGGGATGTAGCAGAGCGCGAGGTAGAGCGCGTAGCGGTGCAAGTTCTGAAACGACAGCAACCGCGTCTCGCCAAAGTATTGCTTCTGGCCTGCCAGGGGTCCTACAGCGCAACCCGGCGGGGAGCCGGCGAACGATCGGTAGTAGGCTTTGCGATAGTAGTAACAAGTGAAGCGAAACGAAGCGGGAACCACCAAGATCAGCAGCGCGGGCGATGCCGGAAGGAACGGCGGCCACCAGCTCGGCCACGCACCGAACCAAGCGTGAGAAGCGCCTTCTCCACTCGGTGGATAGAACAGCATCGGCGAATAGAAAGGACTCAGATACGGGCCCGCCGTGAAGTGAGCGCCCTGGAACGAGGCCCACGTGACGTAGATCAGAAAGGCAGACAACCCGACGAACGTCGCGCTAGGGCCACGCCACCAGGCGTCGCTTCTACAGCTCGCGCCAAAACCCGTGGAATGACCGCCAACGACATGCAAGTGTTGCGACATGTTCCCGTAGCCCTCGCGGTGCGAGTGTAAGAGTCGCTGGTGCACGAGCGCAAGCCGCGAATCGCGGGCACTCGAAGCAGTGCACGCCGACCTTTGCGCGGCGGCTTGTCGGTGTGCGGGATTGTCACAGTCCTGATGGAACGGAGTGAGTGCTTGCGCTGCGACCCAACCGCGTGTTAGGCGAGGCTCGTTCGCGCAGAGCAAGGGAAGTCGGTGCGAATCCGACGCGGCCCCCGCCACTGTAACCGGGGACGACGGCCAACAGATCCACTGGACGAGGAGTCTGGGAAGGATGGCCCGAGGACGAACCGGGAGCCAGGAGACCTTCTGCACGACGCGGCTGCACTGTGCGGCCATTCGATACGACTCTGCGGGGCGCTGAGCGACAAGGTCTGCATCATGACCTCGTCGTTCGCGCTTCGACGAGTCACCTACCAGTGACTTGTTCACATCCCGTCGACGGAGGGTCGACACAAGGAGTTCAGATGAAGGCGTTTGCGAGCCAGGTATGTTTCGGAGTGTGCGTGCTATTGGTCGGTTGCGGCGGAGATGACGACGCGCCGGGATCCACTGCGAGCGGTGGCGCAGGCGGCACGAACAGCAGCGGCGGCAGTAGCGGAGCCGGCGGCAGCGCCCCGACCGCCAACGGCGGCAGCGCAACGAACGGGGGTTCGGGCGGCGACGCGGGCGCCGCCGGCGCACCCACCGAGTGCGAGTCGCCGCCGATCGAGAACGAAATCGACATCGCGGGCGCGTTCCGCGACCACTACGACGGCGCCCATCGCATCGACGACGAGGTCTGGCAGATGGGCTCTTCGATCTTCGACCTGATCGAGGTGTCGAACGAAGAAGGCTGGGCGATCGCCGAAAACTCGGCCGACAACGAGTTCTTTCCCGCAAGCTTCAGCCGCTTCGAGTGGACCCGTGAAGGCGGCCAGCTTTACTATTGCCAGTCCGTATTTGCGGCTTCGACCGCGGCGGAGGCCGGCGACCCGCCCCGCGCGGATGCCGACGACCTGGCGGAAGGTTGCGGTGGCTTCGCGTGGAGCTCGCTGACGCCCATCGAGCTGATCGGTAGCTACGAGGATGACTTTGGTGGAGCGCACACGATCACGTCGAGCGCCTGGCAGAGCGGGTCGTCGTCGTTTCACCTGCTCGAGTTTTCGAACGGTGAAGGCTGGGCGATCACGCAGAACGATTGTGCCAACGCTTACTTCCCAGGATTGTACAGCCGCTTCGATTGGGTTGCTGTCGAGGGCGGCCAAGGCGGCGCCGCTGGTGCCGGAGGTGCCGGTGCCGATGCAGCTACCTACTATTGTCAAACCGGGTACAATCTGGATTCCGCCGAGGCTGCGCTCGAGCTAGAACCCGCTGATTCGGCCGATTTGACCGAGGGCTGCAACGGCTTCCCATGGTCCAAAATCACCGCCCAAGACTGAGCGGTGATTGAGCGCGCCGGTGGGGCAAAGCTCTGCTATAGCCCACCGTGCAGCCCATGCACTGGACCAAAAAGATTGAGGATCCCAATATCTGGCGCGTCTACATCGCGACGCTGATCTTGGGTTTGGCGTATGGGATGGCGATCTCGCTGATCGCCATCTTGCTCGATGACAAGGGCTTCGAGAAGCGTTCGATAGGTACCCTCGCGGCGTGGTTCGCGTCTGGCATCGTGGCGCTGTCGCTGCCGATGGGCAGCTTGATCAAGCGCTTCACCGCCAAGACCACGCTCACGGCGAGTTTTCTCGGTTACGCGCTCACCGTCGGCGTCTTCCCGTTCCTCGACTCGTACCATGCGATGGCGGCGGTCCGCTTCTTCGACGGCGCCTTTTCGGTCGGCATCTGGGTCAGCTGCGAGACGATCCTGCTCGCGCGTTCGGGTCCCAAGAGCAAGGCCTTCGTGATGAGCCTGTATGCGCTCGCGATCGCTTTCGGGTACATGGGCGGGCCGTGGCTCTCGCGGTTGCTCACCGAGTTGGTGTCGATGGAGGCTGGCTTCGTGGCGGCGGGCGTGCTGTCCTCGATCGCCGCGCTCTACACGGCGCTTAAGATGGATCGCGAGCTGCCGATCCATTCGCACGACCCTCACGGCGCGACGTCCGACACACTGATCCAAGGCGCCGCCGAGGTGACTTCCGGGCAGCTACTCTGGCGCATCAAGAATTCTTGCTTCGCCACCTTTGCCTACGGCTACTTCCAGGCGAGCGTCGTGCTCTTCCTGCCGCTGTTCTTGATGGAGTCGAAGGGGATCGCCAAGGAGCAAACCATCACCATCCCGTTCTATTTCGCGGGCGGTATGCTGGTGTTCATCAACGTCGCCGCGCGTATCGGCGATCGCTTCGGGCACCTGTTCACGATGCGCGTGCTCGGCAGCGTCGGCGGCTGCATGGTGCTCGGCTTCGTGTTCCTGGACTCTTACGTGCTCATGTGCACCGCAGTCGCCATCGCCGGCGCAACGCTCGCCTCGATTTCACCCGTCAGCTTGGCGCTCCAGGGGGTCGTGGTCGAACGCCAGCACTACGCGCGCGCCACCTCGATCTACAACGTGTTCTACGCCGCCGGCATGCTGCTGGGTCCCCCCATCTCGAGCATTCTGTTCGACCAGTACGGTGGCGCTACCATGCTCTATCACCTCGCCGCGCTCTGGGCGGCCTTCGTACTGTTCTCGCTACTGTTCTACCGCGACGACCCGGCCGCTCGTGGCCTCACGCTCGCCCCGGCGCCCGCTCCGCGCGAAGCCGTCGAGCCGAGCTCTGCGAACTGACGCTCAGCTGAAGAGTTCGTCGACGGAAGTGATGGTCGCTGCGCGGACCGGCTGCTCGTGCCGCTCGACACGTTGGTGGCGACGGTGGCGCTTCGCCGAGCAACTCGCTGTCCCGCGAGCGCCCCCAGCGTGGCGCTCGTGCTGCGCACCAGCCGAGGCCGCGTGGCGCTCGCTGCGAATTCGCTCGCCGGCATCCGCGACATCACCATCCGTCCGCTGCCAGCCTCGATGAGCGCGCTCGAGGCCGGCGCCGTGGACGCGATCGAAAAGCCCCGCAGCGACGAAACCGACGAAGCATTCGATGCGCGACTGCTGCGCGCCGTAAGTCGAGTGTCCAATATCTTAGACGCTGGGAGGGGTGACCACCTCGTGGTGCTCGCCCCAGGCCAAGTGGGCTTCACCGATGCGGCGGTTTCTACTCGCTAGACGCGGTGGCTCACAACTACCCGGACCGTTGCTGCGAATCGTTCGTTCGCTGCGTTGCCAGGTAGATTTTTGCAAGTGTCCTGAAAACTGCGTTTCTCCCGGGGGCTCCGAATGTCATTCGATGCTTGTCGACTGGGTTTCCTGTCTAGCAGAGTCGTGTCCCGAACGCTGCTAGGCTAAGAGGCTACATGGTGTTCGATTGCCGGTCCGCGGTTTGCTTCATCATCATCGCCGCATGGTTCTCCCTCTCCTGTGGAGATAGCTGTCCGGCGATAGCTTGCGTGTCAAGCGTCGTGGTGAATTTGCCTTCGGACATCGCCGCGAGCGAACCAGAGCAGGTGCATGTCTGTATCAATGACGATTGCCTTGCTGTCGCCTGGCCGCGCGACGGACGTTGCGAGGAGGCCGTCCAGGCGCCCCTATGGCTCACCCTCTGTCGTTTTGAGGAGGTAGAAGCCAGGCTTATCCTGGAGAATCCGGCGAAAGGGGACGTGATCTCTGTAGTCGTGCAGGTTGCCGCGGGGAACGTCGTGTTAGCCGATGGCCTAGAGGTGAGCTACCACAAGCAAGATGCTAACGGGGAGGAGTGCCCCGGTAGTTGCCAAACGGCGGAAGTGAAGCTGTAGCTCCGCAAGTGAAGCTATAGTCGATGCCAGTCGCGCCCTGCCTGCATTGGACTCGGAAGCTAGTCTTGTGGCTTGGCAGCGGGTTGTTGATAGCGTGTTCGAACGCTGCCGGCGATGATATCAACGCTAGACGGGGGCAACCCATCATCGGTGGGATGCCATCCGAGCCTGGAGAGTGGCCTGCGGTAGTCTGGTTCGATGGCGGATGCACCGGCACTCTGATTCATCCTGACGTTGCGGTGTTTGCGGCGCATTGCGGTGTCCCACAGTGGAGAGTCTGGGTCGAGGAGGCAGAGAGTGGCGAGCTGGTTGCAGAGCCGGTCAGCGGCTGTCGTTCTGGCCTAGCAGACTTGGGTTTGGATGTTGCTTACTGCGTGCTTGCCCGTGCGGTGGAAACTATTCCAGTCGTCCGTCCACTACAGGGTTGTGAACGTGAACTGCTCCAGCCACAAACGGAGGTTGCTCTCGTGGGTTTCGGTGGTGCGCAGGAGCCCGGGCTCAGCTACAAGCAAAGTGCTCTCACACCCGTCACCGGCGTCGGAGAAGACGAGCTGATCATCGGTAGTACTGACGCAGGAACGTGCTACGGGGATTCAGGCGGTCCGGCGCTGCTGCGAGTCGAAGGTGATAGCTGCATCGCTACAAATGCTCCGTCACGTAGCGCGTGTACCACTCCGCGACGTCGCATTTGTCGGCGAGCATGCGCGTATGGCCTTCGCGGATGAGCGCGTGGGGATCGGGGTGCTGGGCGTAGGTCTCGAGGCGGTCGAACAGGCGCGCGGATTCGCGCGGGTGGAAGGACTCGGTGAGCCCGTAGCGGGTCTCGAGCTCGTCGAGGTAGTCGAGCCGCCCTGTCCAGGAGGAGACGCGCAGGCTCGGAGTTCCGAGCACGGCAGCCTCGGCGGCCATGGTCTGGCTGTCACCGACGAGGAGGCTCGCGTAAGCGAGGGCGTCGTGCAGCAGCTCGGGTGGCGGGCGGAAGAGCAGTTCTTCGAACTCGGCGGGGACTGGCGGTTCGCACGAGACGAACACCTTACCGACACGCGACAGTCGCTTCACGACTTCCGCCCGCGTCGCTCGAGGCAGGCCGGACTCACCGCCGTCGTGACTGGCGGCCATCGCTACCAATCGCACGACGAAGTAGCGCTCGCCGGGGGCCACTCCGAGGTGGCCGAGCACGGCCGGGTTCGGCCGGAAATGATTCGGGTGGAGGTACGCGCTCTGCTTGTAGCCGGGGTACCTCACGTGTTTCGGTCCGAGGTCGGCGCGCATGCAGTCGGGCGTCGTGATGGCGTGAGCGAACGGAGCGGCGGCGCGGTAGTGCAACCCGGCGGCGGGGCCGTCGTCGGTGTCGAAAACGCTGTGGACACCGAGCAGGCGGCCCGCTTGAGCGCCCGCTGGGTTGCGCGTGAGTATGATGCGGGCGCGCGTGCGGCGGGTGAGCCTGACCAGCGTCAGGTCACGCGCCAGGAGCTCCGCAGCGTGGCCCAGCAGGTGTGTGTGACCGCTCTTGCCGACGCGCTGATAGCTGAAGCCGTAATTGTCCAGTAGCTGACAGGTGACGTCCTTGTCTCGAGCGACGATGGTGGTGGGCACCCCGCGCCGCTCGAGATTCCAGAGGATGTGCTTGTAGAAGTGCACGTGCGCCGGGTGCACGATGTCTACCAATACGCTCATGGAGAATGCTCGACGGGACGGTTCGGTCCGTGACTACGGCGCTTGTCTCGGCGCCGCCGTAGGCTGGGCCTCCGGGCGCTCACCCTCTGCAGCAGCCTCGCTGGACGCGGGTTTTTCGCTGCCCTTGCCGGGGGGCATGCTGTCCGACTCAGGCGGAGCTTCCACCGGAAAGTCCTTGTCTAGCGTGGCTGGCTCGAGTTCGTGGCCCTTGGCATCGGCGCTTTTCGACGGGGAGTCGTACTTCTTCAGGCCCACCACGATGCGGTCCCGCTTGCCATCGACGACCAGCCGGCGTGGCCAATAGCCCGGGCGCTTCACGAGCAGTTCGAGCTTTTCGCCTGCCTTGACGTGAACGTTGACGGGAATGATGCCGAGATCTTTCTCGCCGTGGAACACGTGCGCGTCGGCGGGGAAAGCCATCAGCACGACCTTGATGCCTTCGGGCTCTTGCTGGGCTGGGGCCGCCGCCGGTGGCAGCGGACGCTCGGGTGCGCGGACCGTGACGATGGTTGGCGGCGCCGCGGAGCGCGCGAAGTACTCCCGAGTGCCCCAGCCTGCGCCCAGCAGCACCGCGAGCACCAGCGCCGCGTAGAACAGCGTCTTCCCGCCGCCTCCTGGGTGTGAGCTCGGGGTGGCCTCGAGCTCGGCGTCGGGCTCGATCGTGATCTCGGGTTCGGAACCGCGCATGACGGTCGCGAGATCGGCGCGCAGATCGCCCATGCTCTGGTAGCGGCGGTCCGGATTTTTGGCCAAACACTTCTGGATCAAGGGAGCGACGCCCGGCGGCAGCACGCGCCCTGCCGGCAGCACCGTCTTGAGATCGGGGGGCTTTTCGTGGACGTGTTGGGTGAGCACGGCGACCGGGGTCTCGCCGTCGAACGGCACGTCGCCCGTCGCCATTTCGAACAGGATCACGCCCAGCGAATAGATGTCGGAGCGGTGATCGGCAGGGCCCGCTGTCGCCTGTTCGGGCGACATGTAGTGCGGTGTTCCAACCAGCGTACCTTGCTGGGTCAGCTTGTTCTGACTGGCCTGGACTTTGGCGATGCCAAAATCCAAAATCGTGACGAAGTACTCGTCGGGCTTGGTTTCGGTCAGAAAGACGTTGTCGGGTTTCAGATCGCGATGCACGACGCCGACGGCGTGAGCAGCTTCCAGGCCCGCCGCGATTTGCAGCGCGATCGAGAGCACGATCTCGGACGGTAACAGGGGCGATGCGGCGAGCAGATCGCCGAGCGTCTGCCCGTTCAGCTGCTCCATCACCAGGTACGACGAACCGTCCGCCAGGCGCCCGAAATCGAGGACGTTGACGATGTGCTTGCTGCCGATGCTGGAAGCGGCTTTCGCCTCGATCATGAAGCGCTGCAGCACCTCTTCTTCCTGCGCGAGATCGGGCTTGAGGATCTTGATCGCGACGGAGCGCTCCAGCACCAGGTGGCGGCAGCGGTAGACCACCCCCATGGTGCCGCGCCCCAGCACGCCCTCGACCTGGTAGCGACCCGCCAGGGTCCGGCCCAGCATTTCATTTTCCCCGGAGTCCGGGCCGGTTGCGTGATGCCGGAGCAGCTTGGGGCGCGGGCGCTGCTTGGGTTTCGGAGGGGCCTTCGAACGCAATGCGGAGGCTCGCCTGCGCTGGGACACGCTCGGAGACTCGGAAGCAGGCCCTTTGTTCTCGGACATCAAAAACGCGGCTAGCGGGCTACGAACTCTCCCCCTGCTCCTCAGGCGAAGCAAGGCTTAGGGTGGAAACGGCGCCAGTTTTCGCCTGCGGGCGAGCCATTCCCGCCCGATCCGTCGTTTCGTCCATGATTCGGCCGTCGGGCAAGTTTGGAGGTTTCGACGGGGGCGACGCTTACGACGGCGTACGACTTCCCCAGCCGCGGGCCGTACGATGCCTCACCCGTCGTTCGCGCCGGGCATTTCTGCAAACTTGCCGAAGTTGCGCGCGAGGAGCTTGAAGGCGGCCTCGCCCTGCTCGCTGTTGGGGCGGTAGCGATCCGGTGCGATCACGAGATCGGGGCTGCTGGCTCGTTCGGGTTCGGCCTCGATCGCCGCGACCACGTCATCGAGCAGCGCGAGCATCGACGGGTAGCGATTCTCGGGGTGCTTGCGCATCGCCTTGAGCACGATGGCGTCCACCGTGGGATCGAGCTCGTCGCAGAGCCACGAGGCCGGTGGGGGCGGGCTGAACAGCTGGTGGCGCAGCATGTCCGCGCGCGGTTCCGACTCGAATGGCAGGTGGCCGGTCAGCATGCGGAACATCATGACGCCGAGACCGTACACGTCCGTGCGCCCATCGACGGGTTCGACCAAGACCTGTTCGGGGGCCATGTACTGGGCGGTGCCCAGCACGATGCCGGAGCAGGCGACGGTCTTGATCTTCGCCATGCCGAAATCGATGAGCTTCAGCCCTTCGGGGGCACCGCGCGGCCCCAGCAGGAAGATGTTATCGGGTTTGACGTCACGGTGGACGATGCCCGCGGCATGCGTGGCCGCGAGCGCGCTGGCAATCTCGCGCACCAGCCGCAGCACCTGGGGGACGGGCAGACACGTCTCCCGGCGTAGCATGTCGCCGAGCGTTTCGCCCACGAGCGCTTCCATGACCAGGAACGGGGGCTGATCTTCCGGCTCGATCACCGCTTCGACCTGCACCACGTTGGGATGCTCGATCTCTCGAGCGGCCGTGGCTTCGCGCAGAAACCTGCTGCGCACTTCGGGATTGTCGGCCAGCCCTGCCGTCAACTGCTTGATGACTACCCAGCGCGGATGCCACCGGTCGTGAGCCAGGTAGATCTCCGACGTGCCGCCGCTGTCCATGAACCCCTGAATCTCGTAGCGGTCAGCCAGGACCTCGTGCATGCGCGCCGTGCTCTGCAGGCGGAACGCTTCCATCGGTTCGAGGCTCAATCCGGGGCTTCTGACACTAGACATTCAGGATAACTCAGCCTCGATACGCACTCTTTCGTTGATAACATTTATTGTCGCGGGGGCGGTAAATTTCCGCGCTAATCTCGGGTGACGGTGACGCTAGGCGCTCGTGTGCGACGCAGCTTCGGTTACTGGAGCAGAGAACTTTGACGGCAGTGGATTCCACGCAGGACCCCGCGAAGAACCTTGAACGCAGGCGGGGCATGGATGCGTTCCGCGGTGCGACCGTGCTCGCCATGATGGCCACGCACACGACGCGGGTCGTGCCGGTAGGCGCGGGCGGCGATGGCCTCCGTGCCCAAGCGAGCCTGTTCGAACCGGCAATCTCCGTCGCTTTCCTGTGGCTCGTCGGTTGGTCCCTCGAGCGAGCCTATGCGCGGGCGTCTCACTCTGGAACCGCGTGGCGGACTTGGTACGCGCGAGCGCTGCTTCGAGCCGCGACGCTCTATGCGCTCGGCGTGCTGCTGTTCGTGCTGCAGTACGGCGTCGCGGCGCCCTACGTTTGGGCTTCGCCCGACGTGCTGGGGACGATCGCTTGGGCGATCGTGGTGTTGGGCACGCTGTTGCCCCTGGGGATCTGGGGCCTGATCGGAGGAACAGTGGCAGCGTTGGCGCTCACTGCGCTGCTGGAAGCGATCGCTGCGCACCTCAGCGGCGTCAACGCTGGCCCGGGCGCCGCGCTCCCGCTCGTGGGCAGCGCGTGCGCGGGCGCATGCCACGGCTTGACGAGCAGGCGGCGCCCGACGAGCGGCTTGCGGTGGGCCGTGCTCGGAGTGACCGTGGGCAGCCTCGGGTGGGGCCTGCCCGGGCCGCTGGTGGACGTGCACCGCGCGCTGCACTCCGCCGCGGACGCCCCATGGTTCTGGAACCAGACGGCGAAGGGCATGCTGGTGTATGGTGCTGGCGTGGCGCTGGTCGCCGTCGCGTTCGCGCGCTGGAGCAGCCCGTCGAAGGCCTGGGCCCCCTTGGAGCTTTTGGGACGGCACGCCCTGGTCGGCTATGTTGGGCATCTGCTCGTGCTCGGTGTCGGGGATCGCTGGCTGGGCCTGCCTTCGGGCTGGTCGATCGTCGTGAGCGTTGCTTTGGGCCTGGGAGCCATGTTCACCGCCGTTGCGATGGTGTTGGAATCACCGTCTTTGGGTCGCGCCCGACGCACGGCGAGCCACCACCTGGGGCTACGCCTTTGACCGAGTCCGCGCAGTGGCGTGAGGCGGCGTTGCACGGGCGTTCGTCCTGCCGCGCAAAGAGAATGCGGCGGGTGTTGCTGTCACACCACAGCAGCGGGAGAGAGGTGTGAAACCAGCGCCGCACTTGGCTGGCACGCTGCAACGCCGTACACCAGAAATTCGTGGAAATCCGCTGGTGCGGTCATGGCATGTGCTAAGCATGAACCCGCCTGAGGCTAGCCATGCGTAGAGTTGTGATCACCGGGCTCGGAGTCGTTTGTCCCTGCGGCAACAGCGTGACCGATACGTGGGACTCCATCGCGAATGGCCGCAGTGGGATTCGCCCCATCACCCGTTTCGATGCCTCCGAATACAGCGTGCGCTTCGCGGGTGAGGTGAGGGACTTCGATGCGCAGCGCTACATCGAGAAGAAGCGCCTGCGTGAAATGGACACCTTCATCCACTATGCCATCGCCGCCGGCGACATGGCCGTGAAGGCGTCGGGGATCGAACCTACGGAGGCGCAGGCCGAGCGGGTAGGTACGCTGGTCGGTGTGGGGCTCGGCGGGCTTGGGCTGATCCAAGAGATGGCTCAGACCCTGCAGAGCAAAGGACCCAAGCGCATTTCCCCCTACTTCATCCCGGCCAGTCTGGCGAACCTCGCCCCCGGGCAGCTGTCGATGCGCTTCGGGTTCAAAGGCACCAGCTACACGACCACCAGCGCGTGTGCCTCCGGCGCGCACGCGATCGGTGAGGGTTTCCGCGCCATCCAACTCGGCACGCTCGACGCGTGTCTCGCGGGCGGGGCCGAGGCCACCATCTGCGGTCTGGCCGTGGCGGGCTTCGCGCAGATGCGCGCGCTCTCGACTCGCAACGATGCGCCGGAGGCAGCCAGTAGACCCTACGACGTCGATCGCGACGGTTTCGTGATCGCCGAGGGTGCAGCGCTGGTGATGCTCGAAGAGCGACAGTACGCGCTCGCGCGCGGCGCTACGATCTTGGCCGAGGTCGTCGGGTACGGCTCGACTGCGGACGCGCACCACATGACGAACCCGGCACCCGAAGGTGAGGGGGCGCAGCGCTCGATGCGGCTGGCGCTCGCGGAGGCCAAGCTGAACCCCGAAGACATCGACTACCTGAACGCTCACGCTACGTCGACGGACGTCGGCGATCGTAACGAGCTGTTGGCGATCCGCAACGTGTTCGGCGCCGGCTCGGGCCCGATGGTTTCAGCCACCAAGTCGATGACGGGGCACCTGCTCGGTGCCGCCGGTGCGCTCGAATCGGTGCTGTGCGTACTCTCGCTCTCGAACGGGGTCGTGCCCCCCACCATCAATTTGGAAAAGCTGGATCCGGATGCCGAAGGCGTCGACATCGTGCGAGGTTCCGCGCGCGAAGCCTCCGTGAACGCGGTCATGAACAATTCCTTCGGCTTCGGCGGCACCAACGCGACGTTGATCTTCAAGCGCCCGAGCTGACGCATGCGGGCACGGCGCAATCGCAGGGTTGGCGCGATCGCGGCTGCGATGGCAAGTTCGCTCGCCGCGGGTTGCGGCCCCGGCAACTGGAGCGTGGAAAGCGAACCGGTCGACGGCAGCGTGACACTGCTCGCATCAGAGGACGAAGCGACCATCGTGTTCACCGTCGACACTACCTACGCGGGGCGCGCCAACGCCTTCGTGAGCCTGCCGGGCCGCGTGAAGCAAGATCCCGCGAAGGACCCCGATCTCGGCATTCCTCTCGACGGCTCCGACAGCGGATCGGGCGACGGTAGCCTGGTGGCGGCCGAGCTGGTCATGGATGATGGCCACTCGCTCATCACGCTGCCCGGGGTGGGCGGCTTGTTGAGTGTGACGTGTCCTGGCGAGCGCTGCTCGAAGGAGGAAGCCACGCTGTCCTTGCGCGTGCTCGACAGCGCAGACGTCCCCAAGGAAGGCCTCTTCATGCGTTGGGAAGCGACAGCAGAAACCTTCGGCGAGGGAAGCGTTGCGCCGGAGGATGCGGAAGCGACCATCGAAGTCGAGCGCTGACGGCCAGGCGCGCGCTTGGCGACGACCTGCGCACTCTGCGACGCGCGAGGAGCAGCTTCGTTCGGGGCGCTGTCAACGACAACGTGAAACACAACGCGGCCGCTTCGGCCCCGATGTATCACGAATTCCGTTCTACAATTTTTCAAGCTGCTCACCATTGCCCCGCCTTCGTTCGGTCGTCCTGTCCAGGTGCGCAGCGGCAACATCGAAACAATCGGAGCTCGCGCCAGGTTGCCGTTTCGTCGCAAGAGGTACACGAGAAATCACTCAGACCCCCAGAGTGAGACATGGATCGGGAGAGTCGACGTGCGGTCGGTGTAGGTTGAACGCCCGTAACGCCGCCGTGGGTGCGAGAAACCGTCGAAAGCGTGCGCTCGAGCCGATTTTGCATCTTCGAACGAATTCGTGCGCTTCGCGGCGTCGACACAGAAGTGATCGCTTTCAGCGTTCACAGACCAATTTTTCACGCAGCGAGCGCGCCTCCGCATTTCGCTCGAATGCTAGGAACGGAGCCGGGCAAATGTTGTAACTTTGTTTCTTAACTCTCGGCCGGCGCTGGGCGGCAACAGGACTCCTCGAGTTTCTTCGCCGGCCCCGCCTTCAGGCATTCCAAGATGACGGACTCCTCCGCACGACCCAGTCGCAGCAGCCTGCTTCCCGCAATCGATCCCAAGAAGTTCGAAGTATTCGAGCAGTCTTTTCTGGAAGCTCGCGATGCCGTCAAGCTGGCGCGGCTCTACCTCAGCTATGCCGCGCAAGAATCGGACCCCAAGGCGAGCGCAGAGCGCCTGCGCCGCGGCGTGCAAGCGCTCGCGCAGTTGGCCGAGAGTCAGGAGCAGGTCTCCTGGTTGCTGCACGAGTTGGTGCGCTTGGATCCGGAAGACGGCGACGCGTTCGACGCCGTGCGCACCTACTACGAGTCGACCGAGAAACACCGCGAGCTGATCCGGCTGCTCGAGGATCTGTTTCAGCGGTCCGGAAGCCTCAACGCGGCGCGCGCACGGGAGCTGGGCCAGGAGCTCTACGAGCTTTACCGTGACAAGGTCGACGATAAAGTCCACGCGGCGCGGCAGCTCGGCGCACTGCTTTCGGGCGACGATCCCGACCCGGCCTGGTTGGAGCAGGCCGAAGAACTGCTCGCCACGCGCGGCTTGGTGATGCACCTGGGCGGGCCGCTGGCGCTCGCGTACCAGCGCTTGGGGAAATCCTCGCAAGAGCTCAGCGTACTCACGCGTGAGCTCGAGGTCGCACGCGGGGCTCGACTCACCGAGGTGCAGAGCCGCCTGGCGGCGCTTCGCCAAGATTTTCTCGACGACACCGAAGGTGCGATGGAGCTGCTCGAGCCGCTGGTTTCACGCGATCCGTCGCACGACGAAGCGCGCGCGCGCTACCTCGCGATCTGCGGCGCTCTGAATCGCTTGCCCGACGCAGCACGGCGTATCAAACGCGCGCTCGCCACGCTGACCGATATCGACGCGCACGTGCGCGTCAGCGTGGACCTCGGTCGCACCCTGCTCCGCATCGGCGATACCGAGCAGGCCAAAGTAGAGTTGCTGGCCTCGCTCACGGCGGGAGCGGCCACGAGCTCGGCCCTCGGGGCGGCGGAGCTGCTCTTCGAGTCGTTCCCGGGGCTCGCTCCGAGCGAACGCGTGCTGTGTTTGAGCGCCATCGCCGCGAATGCCAGCGCTGCGACGCAGCGGCACGACGCCGCGAGGCAGCTGCTCGAACTCGCGCGGGCGGAAGGTATGGATCTCTCCGACTCGCTGAAGAAGACCGCTTGGGTGGCTTTGCTCGACGCACCCGAGGCGGCCGGCGTGCTCGACGAGCTCGAGCAGCTGTGTGAGCGCACGGGCGACGAGGCGGGTCGAGGGCGCGTTTGGGAGCGTCGCTCCGAGCTCGCCACGGATCCCGAGGCTGCGGCGGTTTTTGCCTACAAAGCCGCAGAACTGTTCGAGCTGGCGTCAGGCGATCCCGCGCTCGCGCTGAGCCGCTGGAAGCAGTACCACGAACGCTTCAGGCAGCGCGCGGACGGCGCAGCGCGCGTCGCCAGCCTGCTCGAAACACTAGGGCTCGTGCAAGAGCTGCGCGAGTTCTTGCGCAGCGCCGCCGAGTGTCTGGAAGGCGCCGACGCAGCGACGCTCTGGGCGCGCGCCGGCGAGTTGGAGTTGCGCGAGCTTGCCCACCCGGAGCTCGCGCTCCCCAGCTTCCAGCGAGCGCTCGAGGCGTGGCCGAACGAGCCCCGCGCCCTCGGCGCGCTGGCGGAGGCGATGGCCCGAGGTAACTGTCGCCTGGACGCTGCTGGCATCTTGGAGGGCGTCGCGCGCCGCACGGGCAACGACCCGCTGTTGGCCGATGTCCTGGCGGTGCGCTCCGAGCTTGCGAGTGACCCCGACGCCCGCAGGGCGGCCGACATCGAGCTGTTCGAGCTGTTCCGGGATCGGCATCCCGATCCGAAGCGCGCCCTGGCGTTGGCCGGGCGCGTGCTCGAGGAGGTGACGGCGGACGACCGCGCGGCAGTCCTGGCTTGGCTCGAGCGCATTCGCAGCGTCGAAACACCAGAAGAGTCGTGGCCGCTCAAAGCACGAGTGCTGGCGGCCGCGCTCGGCGACCAGGACATCGACGGTCCCGAGCTATTCATGCTCGCGCGTGACGCGGGGCTCGCCCTGACCCAGGCCGGGAACTTCGACGCTGCGAGCGCGGTGTACGAGAAGGCGTTGATGTACGATCCGTCGGCGGCGGACTTGGCGCTCGGCCTCGATGCACTGCGCGCCAAGCAAGGCATCACGGGTGCCCAGCGCGTGGCCTATCTCGAGTTGTCGCTGATCGACGTCGAAGAGAACGTGCAGAGCTGGTGCCGCGTGATGGGGGCGATCGCCAGCATCCACCAGAAGGTGCTGGGTGATTTCGAAGCGGCCGCGCGCGCCTATCACGACGTGATCGAACGAGCGCCGGACGATCGCGAGGCGCATCGCGCCCTGGTCGAAATCTACCAGGCGACGGACCCGGCTGCCTTGGCGGTCGAGCTCGAACGGGCCATCGCGGTATTCGCGGGCGCCGAGCGGCTGCACGCGGAGTTCTCGCTGGCGATGCTGCGCGCTGACTCCGGGGATCCGACGCGAGCCGTCGACCTGTGCCACAAGTTGCTGGACACGGGCAGCCTGACCGGAGACCAACTCGACGCGATCGCCGACCTGGCAGACCGGCACGGTAGCCCGGCGTTGCTGCGACGGGTGCAAGAACGCCGCATCGAAGCCGCGACGGACGAGGCCGCTCGCGCGCGGGAGCTCGAGCGCCTGGGCATGCTCTTGAGTGATCGACTCGGTGACGCCAGTGCTGGAGCGGAAGCGTTCAAGCGCGCCGCTCGCGCGGTCCTTTCGATCGACGAGGAACGCGAGTATGCCAAGGGGCTCTTCGAACGAGCCTTGGAGCTTTGCCCCGGGGATCACGAAGCCGCCACCGAGTTCGTGCGTTTCTGCGTGCAGACGGGCGACTGGGATCGGATCTCGATGGGGGTGACCCCCATGATCGCCAATGACCCCGGGCGTGCTGCCAGCTTCGTGATCGAGCTGGGGGAGCGCGCTCACGAAGGCACGGCTGCTCGCTACGCGGCGGTGGTGGACGACGTCCTCGAAGTCAGCGCGCTGGACCCAGCGCTACGGCGCCCCTTGATGGCGGCGAAGGCGCGCGCGTTGGCTGCGGCGCCCGAGCAACGTCTCGCTGCTTCTCAAGCCTTTCGCGGGCTCTGCGAGGCGTTCGGCGACCCCGGAGACGAGGCGGACTTCGAGCAGTTCATCCGGCGCTGGCCGCTCGACGATGATCGCGCCGACGACCAGCGCTGGCTCTTCGAACGGCGCGCGCGGTCGGTGGCCGATCCGGTCGAGGTGTTGCTCGAGTGGGCGCGCGTCGAAGAAGAAGAGTTCGCCGATCCCGCGGCCGCGATCGCGGTCTACGATCGCTTGATAGAGGCGCACGCCGGCGAACGTCGCGCCCTGGAGCGGGTGGCACGCTTGAAGCTCCAGTGCGGCGCCTACGAAGGCGCCCTCGAAACGCTGCGCCAGCTCGAATCCGTCGCTCCCCTCGACGAGAAACCCGGAGTACGGAACCGCATCGCAGCGCTGCTCATCGGCGAGCTGGCCCGACCCGAGGAGGGATACGCCGAACTGACGGCGCTGCTCGCGGCACATCCAGAGACCCAGCTCGGCCTCACGCTGGCCCTCGACGGGTTGGCGTCTCCGTTGGAACGCGTGCTGGCCGCCCGAGCGCTCGCCTCCGTGCTCGAGCGGCTGCCCGAACGCGAGGTCGTGCTCGAACGCATGCTGGCGGCGCTTGCCGGTGGCGACGAACTTCGAGTCGAGCGCCAGGCCTGGTACGACCAGCTGATCGCCCTGAGACAGGGGGCCGAGGCGCTGAAGCTCGCCTGCTCCGCAGCCTCCGAGCTGCCGGATGCACTCGAGCTGTGGGATCGCGCGGAACAGCTGGCCCACGACCTCGAACTTCCGGAGCCCGTAGCACGAGCTTACGAGCGGGCGCTCGCGAAAGATCTGTCGCAGGACCTGGTAGCTACGCTGGGTCAGCGCATGCTCGCATTTCACGAGCAGTGGTTCGGCGACAGCGCCGTGTTGTTGCCGGCGCTTCTGAACCTGCTGAAGCAGACTCCTCACGCGCGTTGGGCGCTCGGGCGAGCGGTGCTGGCGCTGAACGCGCAGGGACGCTTCGAGGAAGTGTTTGGCTTGTTCGACGCAGCCATCACCTACGCGCCCGAAGGCGAGGAGCGCATCGGCCTGCTCGACGAGGCCGCGCTCACCGCCAAAGATCTGGCAAACGACCCAGAGCGGGCGATTCAGTACCTCGAACAGTTGGTGGAGCTGAAACCCGAGGATGCGCGCGCGCAGTCGACGCTCGAGCGGCTCTACAAACGCTGCGGTCACACGCGCAAGCTGATCGACCTTTTGACCAAGCGCCTCGCCGATTTGTCCGGGCCAGAGCTGATCGCCATGCTGGACCAGATCGCGTGTCGCTGGCTCGAGCTCGATCACGCGGACGAGGCGCTCACCT
The DNA here is from genome assembly GCA_025937785.1 of Polyangiaceae bacterium. Taxonomy (GTDB): domain Bacteria; phylum Myxococcota_A; class Polyangia; order Polyangiales; family Polyangiaceae; genus JAICQQ01. Next base: position 19,063 of record JAICQQ010000031.1, on the reverse strand, counting down.
GCGTGCGCCAAATACTGGATCTAGAACCGGAAAGTGAGCGGGCCTGCCAGATCATGGAGCGGGTGCTCGGCACCGAGGACTTCGCCGACGCCGCGGTCGTCGTGTCGTCGGAGCTCACGGAGACCCGCGAGCAGGCCGCCGAGCTCTTGAAAGCCACCTATCAGCGCATGGGGCGGCTGAGCGATGTGGTGCGCATCGCGGAAACCGAGCTCGAATTCTTGGATGACAAGGCGCGCCGCGGCCAGGTGCTGCGCGAGATCGTCGCTGCCAAGCTCGGCGACCTCGGCGACCGTTTGGGAGCGTTCACTAGTTTGAGCAAGCTCGTACAGCTCGAACCCGCCTCGAAAGAGCCTCGCCGACAGCTGCGCGAGCTGGCCAAGGAACTGGCCGAGCCCCGGCGTTACGCCGAAATCTTGGTGCGCGCGGCCGAGAACAGCCCCGTGGAGTGCGAACTGTTTCTCGAGGCAGCGCTGGTCTACGCCGCGGACCTCAGCGATCGCTCGCGCGAGACGGAGCTCTTCGAGCGCGTGTTGCAGCTGGCGTCGGACGACGCGACCGTGCTGGTAGCCGCGCGTGCGCTCGATCGCCTGCTGTCCAGCACCGAAGACGTCGATCACCATTGCGAGGTTCTGGAACGCCTCGCCGGCGTAGAGGCCGAGCCGGCGGCGCGACGTGATGCGCTGGTGCGCGCGGCGAAGATCGCCGCCGACGCGCTCGGCGACTGGGAGCGCGCGGCCAAGAACTGGCGCGAGGTGCTGAGCTTCGCTGCCGACGACCAGGAAGCGCTGGACGGGCTGGCTATGGTGCTATTGGGCGCGAAGCAGTGGGTCGACGTGATCCCCGTGCTCGAAGCGCGGGCGGCCCTGCTGACGGGGGATCGCGCTCGCGCCGATCACGTGCTGATCGCGAGAACCTATGCGGAGCGGCTCGCCGACAACTCGAAGGCCATCGACCGCTGGCAACTAGTGCGGGAGCGCTTCGGCTCCGACGACGAAAGCTTCAGCGTGCTCGCGCGCTTGCTCGAAGCGGAGGCCCGCTGGGAAGCGTTAGCGGAGTTGTTGTCGAGCGAAGCTGCCGCTTCGGAAGGCGAACGGCGCGCGCTCTTGTTGGTGCAGCTCGCGAGTGTCCGACGTGACCACCTGGGAGACTTTGCGGGCGCCCTCGACGCCTTCGTCAGCGCGCGCGAGTGGCGCGACGCGGTCTCGATCATCGAATCGGCCGACACGCCCGAACGCGCTGCCGAGCTGACCGACAGCTTGCGCGTGGTGGCCATAGAGCGCTGGTACGCCGGAGACGAGCTGGCCGAGGACGCGGCCTACTGGGCCATCAAGAGTCGAGCGCAACAACTGCTCGATCTGGGCGAAGGCGAGGCTGGGTCCAAGTCTCGCCGGCGCAAGCAGGGCTCCCCGGAACAACAGGCGTTTCGGCTGTTGAACGAAGCAGTAGAGCTCCCGTTCAGTGTGTCGCGGCGGCGCTCGCTGCAACGTTCCGCGGCCCTCGTCAGCGCGGACGCGCTGCATCGACCCGAAGGAGCGCTCGAAATCTTCCGGCGCATGTTCGAGGAAGACGTCACGGACAGCGCCGCGATCAAGTCGGTCACCAAGTACTCCGAGCTCCTCGAGCAAGCGGGCAGGCACGTCGATCGCGCCGAGCTTTGGGAGCGCATCGGGCGCGCTCTCGTGCGCACCGGCGACGAGGAGGGCGCGAGGAGCTACTTCGAACACGCCGGCAAGCTTTGGGAACAGCTCGAGGAAGCGCCGCTCGCGATCGCCGCTCACCAACGCGCTTCGGAGCTGAACTCGGTACCCTCGCTCGAAGCTCTGGCTCGGCTGTACTCCGCACGGGGCGACCGTTACGCAGCGCTGGAAGCGCTGGAGCGGGTCTGCGACCTGTCGCAGGGGGAAGCGCTGGCAGCTTGTGCCGTCGCAGTGATCGAGCGCTGCCTCGAACTCGGTGAACGGCACCGCGCGCGCACGCGGCTCGAACTCACGGTTCAGCGCCTGCCGAACGTACTTTCGCTGCGCGCGCGCCTCGCGGAGCTGTACCGTGAAGAAGAGGCCCACCAGGGCTTGGCCACCCTGCTCGTGGGCGAAGTCCCGCTCAGGTCCACGGCCGAAGAGCGCCTGGCGCTGCTCACGGAAGCGGCTCACCTGTTTCAGGAGAAGGTCGGCAATCCAGCGGCGGCCATCCCGCTCTGGGCGCAGGCGGGGGCGCTGGCTCCAGATGACCAGGAGCTGAAGTTGGCTCTGGCGAGCGCCCAGAGCCGTGCCGGATTACACGAGTCCGCGATGCTCGCGCTTCGGGAATTGATCGACGCTTACGGCGTGCGCCGGCCGAAGACGCGTGCGCGTGCCCATCAGACCCTTGGCCAAGCCCTGGCGAGGGCCGGCAAAGACAGCGAGGCTCTGGCCGAGCTCGCGCTGGCAGCGGAGATCAGCGCGACCGACGCGAGCCTGCTGTTCGAGTTCGGAACGGCGGCGCTCGCCGCGCACGAGCTCGAGCGCGCCGAGCAGACGCTCCGTGCCTCCTTGCTGCTACTCCACCGGCCTGCCACGGACGCGGCGCTCGGAGTCTCGCGCGCCGACGTGTACCTCAGCTTGAGTGAGGTGGCCGCTGCAAAAGGCGAGCGCCTCGCGACCAAGGACTTCCTCGAATCTGCCTTCGAGATCGCGCTGGAAGGACCCGATGAGGCGTCCCAACTCGAAGCTTGCTTGAAGGCGCGCGGCAAGGACGAGCTGCTGAAGCGCGCGCTGGAGAGCCGGCTGACGCGGGCGGCGAGTGACGTAGACAAGATCGCAGCGCTGGCCGAGCTGACAGGGGTGTACGCGCGGCTCGACGATAAAGAGGCACGCGCCGCGGCTGTTTCGAATCACGCTGACCGCCTGCAGAGCGCGATCGGGACGGTCGAGAAGTATGCCGCGTCCTGGCTCCAGCTCGCGCGCGTTTACGCTTGGCTGGGCGACGACAAGAAGGAGATCGAGGCACTGGAGGCCTACCTTGGGGCCCTGCCCCGGAGCGAGTACCGGGCCCGGCACGCGGAGGCTGCTTATCGCGTGGCCGAAGCCAGAATCGCCGAGCGCATCGCGGCGGATCAGGCGCTCGATCTACTGCAGCGCGCCATAGCGCTCGATCCCGCCCCCGAGCGGCGTGACGCATTGCTGGAGCGAGCCCTGTCTGCCTATCCGAATCACGCTGGGTTCGCGCGGGCCGCAGTGCGCGCCGCTCGCATGAGCGGACGCGAGAATCAACTCGCCGGTGCCTTGACTCATCTCGCCGCGCTGCCTGACGCCACCCTCGAAGAGGGGCGCGCCGCGGTGCGGCAGTGCGCCTATGTCGGCAACGGAACGCTGCTCGAGCGTACGACATCCGCCCTGCTCCAGCGCTCGGACCTGGACGGCGAGATGCGCTACTACCTGCGGGAGCAGCTGGCGCAGCACTATCAGGCTGCCGGGCGCTACGCGGAAGCATTCGATCTCACGTTGGCGCTCGCCGACGAGGTGGATACAGCAGAGCGCCACGGCCTGTTGCAACGCGCCGTCGCGCTCATCGAGCAAGGGCTCGCCGATGACCGGCGCGCCGCGCTCGTGTATCGCCGGCTGCTCTCGGAACGGCCCGACGATCGCTCCGTATGGGAGCCGCTGTTCGCGACCTACTTGCGGCTGGGAGATCACACCGAGCTCAAGGAGATCATCGAACAGACCTTGCCCAAGGTCAGAGGGGCCGACCGCGGTGCGCTGAGGCTGGCGCAAGCGAAACTGCTGCTGACCGACGACAGTGACGTCGACGCGGCTGTCGCCACTCTCGAGAAAGCGCTCGACGAGGATCCCGGGCAGCGCGAGGCGGCCGAGCTCCTCGCCGAGACGCTGGAACGCCTGGGCAGGTTGGACGAGCTGGTCAGCGTGTTCGAAGCGCAGCTGGCTGCGGCCCGGGCGATCAACGACAAGCCCACCGTGGTGGCGTTGTCGCTGCGAGTGGGCGTGCTCCTCGAGCGTGCGCAACGGCCGCGTGATGCAGTGCGCACGTACGAGGCGCTGCTGCTGGAGTTCCCGGAGCATTTACAGGCGCTCCGGGCGCTGGCCGCCCTCGCGGACCTGGCTCCGTCGAGCGACCCGGTCGCCACGCTCCGTCGCCTGCTCGCGCTCGAGAGCCCCGATCGAGTGGGAGCGGTCGCGCTCGAGCTGCACGCCAGGGTGCTCGAGCAGGGGGACGCGCGGGGAGCCGTCGAAGTTCTCGAGGCGGGCTTCGAGAAAGCTCCAGCGGACGAGGCGTTGCGTCGCCGCCTGGTCGACGCCTACGCTCAGGTCTACGACGTCGAAGCAGCCGCGGGCGTCCTGACTCGCGCCGTCCTAGCGCGACCGAGAGACGCAGAGCTCCTGTTCGAAGCGGTCGACGCTTGGGTCAGCGCTGGCCAGTCCGAACGCGGCCTTGCGCTGCTCGAGCAGCGGCTCGTCGAACGCCCTGCCGATGCCACGCTACACTTCAAACGTGCGGAGCTCTTGCAGGCGCTCGAACGGGACGAGGAGGCGCTCGCGGCGCTCGAGCGAGCGCACGACGAAAGTGGCGCCTATGGCGCTGAGTTGATCCGAGCGCTGGAAGTGCTCAGTCAAAAGAAGGGGCGGCCGGAATCCGACGTATTGATCTTGCGGCTCGCCGATCTGCTCGAGAAACACGAGCAGGACAGCGCTGCCCGGCAGCAGTTGCGCACGCTGTTGCTGGATAGCCCCGACAACGCTGACGCCCTGTCGCGTTTGGCTCGGTTGGCCGAGAAACAAGCGGACCCCGACGACGCGATCCACGCTTACCGGGGCCTGCTGCGCCTGGAGCAGGGGGACGGGCTGGTTCGGATCGCCTTCAAATTGATCGGCGTCGCGGAGAAACTCGGTCGCCTGAACGACGTGCTCGACGACCTCGAGCGCGTGCGAGAGAGGCTGCCGGATCACGAGCGGCTGCGGGACCGCATTCGAGCCGTCTACGAAAAATGCGGGGAGACTCGGCGCTTGGCGGATGTGCTCGTGGACGACGCCGCCCGCTCGGAGGCACTGGAGACGAAGGCGTTGCTGCTGGCGCAGGCCGCACGCCTGGTGATCGACACCGATCCCGCGCGTGCCGAGCAGTACCTGGAGCAAGCCGAGCGAGCGCACTCCTCGTCCGACTCGGGCGTGCTGCTCGCTCGGCTGCGGGCCATGCGCGGTCAGCGTGACGAGGCTATCGCCGAGCTGGAACAGCTCGCTCGAGCCGCGGACGCGCGCAAGCCAGCGGCGCGGGTGGCTGCATTTTGGGAACTGGCGCAGCTCTACCTGCGCGAAGACCAGATTTGCGAGGCGTTCGATGCGCTGGTCCAGGCGCAGAAGCTCGAGCGCCGAAACGGTGAGGTCGCGCTCACGTTGGGGATGCTGGCGCTCGACTTGGACGATGAGAAGACCGCCGGACGAGCGCTGCGTTCGGTGACCGCGATGAAGGATCGCACCGGGACCTCGCTGGACGCACACGGGGCGCGCTCCAGCGAGCGGTCGAAAGCCTACTTCTTGCTGGGCAACCTGGCGCGCAAGAAGGGCGACACGAGCGCGGCCCGGCGCATGGCGCAAAAAGCAATGGGAGAAGACCCCGACAACCCCGACGCTCGCCTGCTGCTCGAGGCGCTCCAATGACTTTTACAACACACGGAGAAGGAACGATCGATGACTGACGCAAAGTTTCCCGAGGCGGAGCCGGACGACACCGAAGACGTCGTGCTGGCCCTGACGACCGCTGCCTCGTTGTGGGTGGGCGGCGAGAGGGAAGAAGCGATCCGGTGGCTGCGCAAGGCGCAAGAAAGCGCGGACGCCGCGGGCAGCGATGTGCGAGCGTTGGAGCTGGCTCGCGCAGCGGCGGATCTGGCCGAGCAAGTGGAAGTCGCGGATGACGATGCCCCCGAGGCATCGGAGAGCGAGAGGACCCAGCTCACGCGCCCTCCGATGCCTCCACCAGGGCCCGGCGCACGCCTCCAGAGCACCGAGACAACCGCGGCCTCCAACGGCAGCAGCAACGGAGCTGGTGTGGAGCCGGGTCATGCACACTCGCCGGAAGCAAATGGCGATGCGACCATGCGCGCTCCCGTCCTTACTCAGGCGCTGCGGGTATGCATCAAGCGATCCGTGCGCGATGGCGAGCTCTTCGTTGCCCGGCTGCTCGAAGACGGGGAAGTGCCCGACGGCTATCACGAGGCGCTCGTGGTGCTGACCGACCCCGATCATGATTTGTTGGACAAGCTTTCCTAAGGTAGTCTCAATGAACCAGATGAACTTTCCGGTATCCGAGCCCAACGATAGCGACGACGTGACCTTGGCTCTAGAAACGGCAGAGGCACTTTGGAATCGAGGTGACCCGAGCGAAGCGCTGCGTTGGTTGCGGCGGGCTGCTGAAGCAGCCGGTGACTCGGGTGACGATCTGCGCGCGGTCGTGCTGGCGAAGGCCGTGGCCGAGCTGAATGCGTCGGGCTCCGATGGCGCTCCGAAGCAGGTGAAGCCGCCCCCGCTCCCGCCTCAAGCCGCCGCCGCGACAGGTGTCTCCCACGGCGCGAACGGCAGTTCGGCGGAGACCGACTACCCGCTCGGGCTGAAAGGGGGCGTGAAAGGTGTTTCGAAGGCCCCGCCGGCTCCGCCCTCACCAGCTTCGACGCGCAAGCCTGTTCCCGCGAAGCCGAGTGCACCTCCTAGCGTACGCTCGCAGCCGGCCTCCAAGAGTCTCCGCCCGCCCCCGACGCCGTCGCACAAAGCCTCGGTCAAGCCGGTCGTGACGGACGACGGCGTGTTGTCTTCCGCCGACCCGAGCTTCGGCGCAGAGGTGACGCCGCTTCCCGCCAGCGTGCGGGCGCGGGCGCTCCGTCACTCCGCGCCGGCGGCGAGGCACGACGCCAAGCCAACGAACGGTGCCGCGCACGCGCGCGGCGCGTCGCAAAGCTTCGAGCGTGCGGCGCTCAAGGTGTACGTTCCCGCGAATGCTCGAGCCGGTGACAAGCTCGAGGTCTACGTGCTCCACGAGGGCGAACAGGCACCGGCGGGGGCTGCCGTGGCCATGCTGGTCCCGCTACAGCGCGGTACCAAGCTGTTCGAGTGATCGGCGTCAGCCCTTCTGCGTCCAATAGAAGGCCATGCGCCAACCGAGCAGTACGGTGGAGCCGGTCATGGAATCGCTGAACTGATGCCGGACCATCAATGAAGGCCCGTGCGACATGTGCCAGAACTGCCAGGGTTCGAAGATGAGCCCGGCGCTGATCAGTGACATGCTGCCGCCCTCGGCGTCGTCGCCACCGGCCTTGTTGTCGAGCATGCCAGTACCGGCTCCGAATTCCGTCGCAAGCGCCAGGTCGCGCCAGAGGCCGCCCATCGGATACAGCGGAAACGCCTCGATGTGCACGCCGAAACCGTTGCCGCCCCCCACAGCGTCCTCGCTGCCGCCCCCCGCCGCGAAGAACCCTGCACCGAACGTGAGCCAGTCGCGCAGCGCGCCGCCGAGCCAGATCGAAAAGCCGGAAGCCAACGTGGTGCCCGTGGCCACGCGGTACTCGGGGTTGTTCATCTTCTCGACTTCGTTGGGGTAGCCTTCGTAGTTGCCGACGCCGAACCCGTAGCTCAAGCCCATCGTGAAGCCGCCGCGCCGCTCGAGTGGGGCAGCGTAGTTCGCTTCATCGGAGCCTTCTTGTCCCCAAGCGACTCCCGGTACCAGGAGCAACAAGAGCGGGCAGATCACGGGCTTCATGGCTCGTGCAGTCTTCTTTTGGATAGCGGAGGCGGTCAAGCCGAAAGCGGCTACCGCTACGGCCGGCGCGACTTCCGAGACCGCAGGCTAGGACTATGTTGAAATGGCGAGTTGAAATGCGAGCTGAAATGCGAGCTGAAATGCCGAGGTGAAATGCCGAAAGGCGGAAATGCCGAAAGCCCCTGCGCCCGCGCCATCCTGCACCAACAAGTCTCACCGCCGGTCCATGAACCGCTGGAGTCGGTCGGAGAACCGAGCTACGATGGGAGCATCATAAAATTCGACGAATACGGACGGAGCATGCCGAGGGACCTGGCAGCCATGGATCTCGCCGCAGGGCACGTTTCGAAGGCGCTTCCTGAGCCAGTCTTGAGCGGTTGGGGCCGACTACCGATGCCCGGCCGTGAGCTCCTGTCGGAGCATCTCGAGCAAGCGACGGTCGGCGCCGTGCTTTCGCGCGGGCTCGGGCGCTCGTACGGTGATTCCTCGCTGCCAGCTCACGCGAGCGACCGAGTCGTCGCCACCCGGCTTGCGAACCGCATCCTCGAGTTCGACGAGGCCAGCGGCCGAATGCGCGCCGAAGCGGGCGTGAGCTTGGCCGAATTGAACCGGCTGTTCATTCCTCGCGGATGGTTCTCGCCGGTGACGCCGGGGACCAAGTTCGTCACGCTGGGCGGCATGGTGGCGAGCGACGTGCACGGCAAGAACCACCACCGTGAAGGCTGCTTCGGCGCCCACGTGCAGAGTCTGCGGGTGCGCCTCGCCGATGACAGCGTCGTCGTGTGCTCTCCGGAGCAAGAGCCCGATTTGTTCTACGGCACCATCGGCGGGATGGGCCTGCTCGGTCACATCCTCGAGGTGACCTTCACGCTGCAACGCATTCCGACGAACTGGCTCGTCACCCAGAGCGTGCGCGTCGGTAACATCGACGAGTTCCTCGCCGAGCTCGGTACCGCCGCCCCGGCTTGGCCCATGACCATGGGCTGGATCGATTGCCTGAATCGTGGGCGCGGGATGGGCCGGGGCATCCTCATGGCAGGGCGCTGGGCGACGGTCGAAGAAGCGCGCGCCAAGCCTCCGCGCCCCGCGCGCGAGGTGGTGTTCCCGGTAGAGCTGCCGAACTGGGCGCTGAACGCCACCACCGCACGGCTCTTCAACATGGGCTACTACTGGCGTCATCTCGCCAAGCGCGCCTCCGGGCTCACCGCGCCCGACCCGTTCTTTTATCCGCTCGACGCCATTCTGCATTGGAATCGCGCTTACGGATCTCGAGGGTTCTCCCAGTATCAGTGCGTGTTGCCGCGTGCCGCCGGCCCAACCGCCGTGCGTGAGTTCATGGAGCACCTGACTCGCCTGGGCGGAGCATCGCCGCTCTGTGTGATCAAGGACTGTGGACCCGAGGGCATGGGCGTCCTTTCGTTTCCGATGGAAGGAACCTCGATCGCGGTCGACATGCCGGCGACACCGGGGCTACAAGCCATCGTCGATCGCCTGAACGAATTCGTGATCGCTGCTGGTGGGCGCATCTACCTGACGAAAGATCGCTTCACTCGTCCGGAGCATTTCAGGGCGATGGAGCCGCGGCTGCCGCGCTTCCTGGCGCTGCGCGAGAAGTGGGATCCCGGACGCCGACTGCGCAGCGCGCAGTCACGCCGCCTCTTCGGTGACAAGTGAAGGTCGTCCTACTAGGCGCCACCAGCGGGATGGGCCGCGCGGTCGCTCGACGGCTTGCCGAGCGGGGCGATTCGCTCTTCCTGCTCGGGTTCGACGCGAGCGATCTCGAGCGCAGCGCTGCGGACTTGAAGGCGCGCCACCAGGCCCAGGCGGACGTGGGGCACGCCATTTGCAACCTCGAGCATCCCGAAACGTTCGAGCCAGCGCTGGCCGCGGCCGATGCTGCCCTCGGCGGGTTCGATACCGTCGTGGTGACCGCGGGGCTGTTCGGTACTCAAGAGGCGCTCGAAGCCGACCTCGATTTCACGCGCCGCCTGCTCACGGTCAACTTCGCGCACACCGTGGTCTTCTGCGAGCTCGCGCGGCAGCGTTTGTTGGCGCGCGGCGGGGGCACCTTGGTGGCGTTTTCTTCCGTGGCGGGGGACCGCGGCCGGAAGCCGGTCGCCCTGTATGGCTCGAGCAAAGCGGGGTTGTCCCACTATCTCGAGTCGCTGGATCACAAGTTTCGCTCTGCGGGGCTGCGCGTCGTCTGCGTGAAGCCGGGCTTCGTGAAAACCGGCATGACCGCGGGTCTGAAGCCGCCGCCGTTCGCAGGCGAGCCAGAGCGTGTCGCGATCGACGTGGTGCGGGCGCTGGACAAGGGCAAGCCCGTACTCTACACGCCGGGGATCTGGGAGCTTATCATGCTCGTCATTCGCTGGCTGCCGCGTTTCGTGATGCGCCGGCTCTCGTTCTGATCTAACCCCATGCCATGCATGCGCTGATTTTCGGAGCCACGTCCGCCATCGCTGCCGAGGTGGCGGTGCTCCTGGCGTCTCGGGGCGATCGTCTGCACCTCGTGGGACGCAGCCCCGACAAGCTCCAGGCGGTGGCGGCACGCTGTGTGGGCTCCGAGGTGACGACCCAGCACGCCGACCTCGCACGGCTCGACCAAAACGACACCGTGGTGCGCGACGCCATCGCCAGCCTGGGTCGCGTCGATCTGGTGCTGATCGCGCATGGCGATCTCGGTGATCAGCTCGCCAGCGAGCGAGAGTTCGCCCAAGCCGAAGCCACGATTCGCGTAAACTTCACCAGCGTCGTGTCTCTGCTCGTGCCCTTGGCCAACCACATGGAGGCGGCGCGCAGCGGAAAGATCGGGGTCATCACGTCGGTGGCGGGCGAGCGCGGGCGGCCCCGCAATTACACCTATGGGGCGGCCAAGGGCGCGCTGAACGTCTACTTACAGGGGCTGCGCACGCGGCTCTACCGGTCCGGCGTCTCGGTCACCACGCTCAAGCTGGGTCCGGTCGACACCCCGATGACGCGAGGCCACGCCAAGCATGCGCTGTTCGGTCGGGCGCCGTCCGTCGCACTTGCCATCGTCAAGGCGGTCGAGGCGAGGGTACCCGAAGCCTACGTCCCGTCGTTCTGGCGCCTGATCATGCCGGTGGTGAAAAATACGCCCGAGGTCTTGTTCCAGCGCCTACCATTCCTTTCGGGGCGGTAAAGCCGCGCGCCAGGAACGACACGGCGGAGCCCGGTGAGACCAGGCTCCTGCTGGGGTCGCGGTTATGCCGACGACGTGCTGCCGAGCGCGACCGAGTCGCCGCCCCGCGGCGGGATCACGCTCTCGAGCAGCGACGTGCCTTCGGGTGGCTGCTCCCAAACCGGCTGCTTGGTGCCGTTACGGTTGATGGTGGCGGGCTTGCGCAGCAAACCGAGCGCAGCGATCTCCAGGTGCACCGTTATCCAGCTCGCGAGGGCTTGCGCGCTGCGTGCCATGTCGGTGAGCTTGTTCGGCGGGGTGGCAGCCAGGTGCTCGCGTGCGACATCGAACGCTTCGTAGTAGCCGTCGATGCAGCGCTCCGGCGCAGCGCGTTCGCGCACCACTGTCCTTGCGCGTTCGGACATCTGCTGGCGCCGGTTGCGGTCACGGAGCAACGTGATCACCGCCTTGGCGAAGCGCCAGTTGGCGGCGCGCTCGCCCGAGTTGGGGTCGACCAACACGCCGGTCTCTCCGTCCGCTACCTGCTGCGAGACGCCCATGCCGTCGGCCAGCGCTACCACCGGCAAGCCGCACCAGAGCGCCTCGCTCACGACCTGGCCGTAGGTCTCGCTGAGCGACGTGTACACGAACAGATCCGCGTGTCGGTAAAACCCGGGGATCTGCTGCAACGGCCGTTCCCCGAGGAAGAACGTGCGCGACGCGACGTCGAGCTTTTCTGCGAGTTGCACGAAAGCGTCGTAGTCGGGTCCGTCGCCCACCAGCGTGAGCGTGGCGTCGGGCATGGCCGGCACGATCAGGCGTGCAAACAGCTCGAGCAGCCGTGCGACTTCTTTCTCGCGTGTCATGCGGCACACGACGAGCAGGCGATTGCCACGCTTGGCTTGGGCGGGGAATGGATCGTGTTCGTAACCGCGGTCGAAAATGCTCGGATCGACGCTGCGCGGAATGACGTGAATCGGCACCTTCACCCCACGATCCTGCCAGTAGTGCTTCAGTCCCTCCGAGAGCACGATCAGGCCGTCACCCTTGTTGTACACGCTCGCTTGATGCCGCTCGACCTGACCAACCAGCTTCTCGAAGACACCCTGCACGGCCTTGACCTGGTACAGGCTGTCGGGGAGGACCACGTTGTACACGCTGGGCAAATGCACCGTGTTGACCGCGATCGCTGGCACGCGCTGCTTGGCCCGCAGCCAGATGCCTGCCTCGAGCAACTCGGTGCACGTTTGACCCAGAGTGATGTCGAGCTTCTGATCGGCGAGCTCTTGCAGGCCGCGCGGGGTGGGCAGCGCGATGCGCACACCGGGATGATTGCGCAAGGGTAGGCTCTTCAGGCACACATACGAGTCGGGCAGCTCGTTGCTGGCCGCGTCCGGATCCTCGGCGCCGATGATCGTGACTTCGTGACCGCGCGCCGAGAACTCTCGGTACAAGAACTGCGAAGCGAACGAGGAACCGTTGGCGTAGGGCACGCGCACGTAGTCGTTCAAGATGCCGATGCGCCTGGGAAAGTCAGCGCTGCCCTGGGGAAAGACAGCAGAGTCGCCGGCGGAGTTTACTTTGGTTTCGGTAACGTTTAACTGATTCATGACAGATGAAGATCGTTGACTTGTGTGAGTTCTATTCGGAGCGGGGCGGAGGCGTTCGCTCATACTTGAGCCGCCAGGGCAAAGCCGCCCGGGCTCGCGGGCACGAACTGGTGGTCGTGGCACCGGGCCCCGTGGACGCCGTCACCGACGACGAGGCTGGAAAGGTGATCCGCTACCGGGCTCCGAAAATGCCTTACGACGCGACGTACCACGTACCGTGGCGCCCCGATGTGATGCGACGGGTCGTGCATGAAGAGCGACCGGATGTCGTGCAGATCTCGAGTCCTTACCTGCCAGCTTGGGTCGGCAAAGGTCTCACCAATGTCCCGGTGCGCGCGTACTTCTATCACTCCGACCCCATCGGCTGCTATGTGCGTCCCACGCTGCGGCGGCTGCTGCCCGAACGCACGGCCGCCCAGGTCGAACACCTGGTGTGGGGCTGGCAGCGCTCGGTGAGCAGCTGGTCGGACGTGACGATCGTTGCGGGTCATTGGTTGGAGCGAGTCCTAAAGCAACAAGGCTGCCAACGTGTAGTGACAGTCCCTTTCGGTATCAACCGGGCAGAGCTGGGCCAAGATCGCTTCGATGCCGGCCTCAGGGCCCGGCTCATGGGTCGGTTGTCCGAGGATCCAGAGGCCAAGTTGCTATTGGTCACCGGGCGCCTGGCCGCCGACAAGCGGCAAGGCAAGCTGGTGCAAGCGATGCTGGTGCTCGCGCAGCGGCGTCCCATCGCTTTGGTGTGCTTGGGCGATGGGCCCGAACGCGCGCGCCTGGAGGAGTTGGCGCAGGGGTTGCCGCAAGCCACGTTCCTCTCGTTCACCAAAGATCGCGCTGAATATGCGGCGATTCTGGCGACGGCCGACGCGCTGGTGCACGGGTCTTTGTGTGAGACGTTTGGATTCGTGGTGGCCGAGTGCTTGACCAGTGGCACTCCCGTGGTCGCGCCCGATTCAGGCGGCGCGCCGGCGCTCCTCGATCCTGCGTGTTCGGAAGTCTACCCCGCGACCGCCGGCATCCAGGAGATTGCCGATCGTATCGACCGCTTGCTGCAGCGGGACCCCGCTGAGTTGTCTGCTGCCGCCATCCTGGCGGCCGAAAATTTGCTGACCATGGATCAGCACTTCGATGCGCTTTTCGACCTGTACGATCGTCTCCGCCGTGCGCCTGATCCGCGCGCCGCAGTGGTGTAGTCAAACATATACGGTGTGATTCCAGCACCACGCGCGTGCTGAGGTTGGAGGCAGTGGATCCCTGTTCGCTGCGTGCAGCGTCACGAGAAAGCGGCTCACAGGTCGGTTTCACCCGGAGCCCTCCGCCCGCGCGCGAGCCCTCGTTGTTGCGCGTGGAGCGTCGTCGAGATTATGCCACAGCGCCACGCTGTCGCTGAAGCGCCCGCTCGAAACGTCGATGATGCCCCTGTTCCCACGCTCTCGCGCCACCGGCCTGTCCTGTCGCGCGGCGGCATTCGCACTGGTGGTCGCGCTCACGACGAGCTCACGAAACGTCAGCGCAGAACCCCCGCCTAGTGCGAGCCCCGTTTCGAGCCCCAGTTCGAGCCCGAGCAGCACCACGAGCAGCGCGCCGGAACCGTACGGCTTTCAACCGCTGCGCACCCCGCCGGTGAATCAGCCGCTGTACTCGAAGGCAGTCGGTCTCGGCATGATCGGGGGCCTTTACGGCGTCGTGTACACGTGGACCTACTTCGCCTGGTACAAGAATCGGGCGACCACCGAAGACATCGTGTGGGAGGACGAAGGCTTGTTCGGCCCGGACACGTATGCCGGAGGTTCCGACAAGCTCGGACACATGTGGGGCAACTACATCATCAGTCGCTGGACCGCGAACGTGCTCGCCACCGGCGGTTGGGAGCCGCTCCCGCGCACGCTGATCGCCACGTCCACCACCATGGCTTTCTTCACCATGATCGAGTTGAAGGACGGCTACCACAAGGGCTTCGGTTTTTCCTGGTGGGACATGGCCTTCAACACCGCCGGCAACGTGCTGGCTGCAGGGATGATCCTGGCGCCTCGCCTCGACGAGATGTTCGACTTCAAGGTCTACTATCTGCCGACGCGCGCGTATTTGCGATCGCTCACCCAGCGTGGCGTCGTGGATGCAGGCGAGGATTACTCGGGGCAGAAGTTCACGCTCGCCTACCATCTGACCTCGATCGACGCGATCAAGCGCGATCCATCGTTGCAGTGGCTGCGTTACATCGACATAACGCTCGGCTATCAATCCAAGAACTATCTTCCAGAGCCCGTCAGTGCGAACACCGACCGCCTGCAGGAGGTTTCGCTGGGGGTGGCCTTCGACTTCCAGCACCTGCTCGACGTGCTCTACGACTGGGACCGATCACCCCGCGGCCATGTGCACAGCTCGCTCAGATTCTTTCTCGAGGGTTTCGGTGTCCCGTACACGAACCCGTACCTCATCAAGTACCAGAAGAACAATGGTCCGGCGCCCCCCGAGGAAGATGCCGACGATGAACAGAGCGAAGACCCATGAGTTTCCGGTGACTAGCGTTCGCGGCGTCTCCCGCCTGGCAGCACGCGGTCTCGGAGGCATACTGGTGAGTGTTGCTGCGCCCCCCCCGTCGGCAGTAACTTGGACGAAGCGCCCATGATCTACCTGACGATTGCATTTTCACTGTGGATGCTGATCGACGCGCTCCGGCGCGGCGCGCCGATCTACTGGGTGCTGATCTTGATCGTATTTTTCCCGATCGGATCGTTCGTCTACTTCTTCGCCATCAAGTTCAAAGACTACAAGCCCCTGCTCGCGAAACTGGTCGCCGGGGCGAAGTCGCGGCCGTCACGCTCCGTCGACGAATTGATGGCTCGCTACGAAGCCTCTCCGACCCAGGCGAACCAGTTGGCGTTGGCGACGGCGTTCTACGACCAAGAGCGATTCGAACAGGCCGCGACGCTGTTTCAGGACGTGCTGGAGCGCCAGCCCGTGGAGCCCGAGGCGCTCTGGGGCTTGGCGCGTGTACGGCGTTCGCAGGGCAATCACGCAGATGGGCTGCGCCTGTACGAGCGCCTGATGGAAAAGAATCCTCGGCATGGTGAGTTCGGTGCGGCGCTGGAATACGCGGAAGCTTTGTGGGACGCCGGTCACCAAAAGCGCTGCCTGGAGATCCTCGAAGACATCGCGGACGAAAGCAAACGCCTGAACCACCGTTTGGCGCATGCGCACTACCTGGTGCAGAGCGGTGACAAGGCCAAAGCACGCAACGTGCTCAAGCGCGCGCTCCATGATCACGAAGCGAACCCAGGGTGGCTCAAGCAGAAAGAACGACAGTGGGCCAGCGCGGCCACGGACCTGCTGCGCAAGCTCGATTCGGCTTGAGGGGCCGGCATCCCAGCGATGGCCTCCGCTACGACCTCCCAGCTACGAGCCTCAGGTCGTGGTGCACACGAACAGCGTGGCCGACAGCGGCGGTAACGTGTACTTGATCACACCACCGGCAACGGTGGCCGGTGGCCCGCTCTTGAGCACCGGGCCGCTGCTGTCGAGCACGAACGCGCGTGCACTCTTGTAGCCGCCCACCGCGATCACGCCGGCGAAGCGCTTCTGTTGGTCTTTGTTGACGACGATGACGCCGAGCTCGCCGGGATTCTTGCTGTTCTTGGCCGCGAAGATCGAGACGGCGGCGAGGTCGGGCGTGGTGGCCGCGACGGCTATGTCGCCAAACTTGCCACCCTTGCCGTCGTAGTTGCGGTAGAGCTTGAAGGCCTGCGCGATGTAGGGCGGTAGGTCCCCGACGCCCGCGCCGCTGCCCCAGTAGTTCGCCAGGTACACGCCTTCGCGACCCAGCACGCCGAGTACGTCGATCTGTGCCAGACCGCCGGATATGTGGCTCGTGCCTCCGAAGTTGTACTCGGTCATGGTCAGCTGCGTGCCCGGGTAGCGCTTCGCGATCACTTCCTTCAAAAATGGCAGCAGCCGAATCGGGCCCGCGATCTGGTCGGCGATCCAGCTCTTCTCTTGGTAAGTCGGATCCCAGAAGCTGCGGGGTGCCTGCAGCCGGGCGTCGACGGTCTTCTTGTCCGACGCTTCCTCGGTGATGCGCTTGCGCCCGCGCGCCTCCGGATACCAGTGGAAGTCGAGCCCGTGGACGAGGCGCTTTCCGTGGCGCTTCTCGAGCTTCTTCATCATGTCCAGGAAGTAGTCGACCTGACGCTCGTAGACGGCGTTGTACTTTTGATACTCTCCAGCGCTCGCCAGGTTCTGGATCTCGCTCCATGCGAAGTACACACCGCCCAAGATGAACGCGCTCGGATCCACGTCGAGAATCGCGGCGGCTGTCGCCTCGCTGCGCTGGACCAACTCTTCGTAGGTCACGGGGTTCGGGTGGACGCGCGGGTGTGTGGTGTTCCACAGCGCTGGCTCGTTATCCAGCGAGTAAAACTTGGGGCCCCCGTCCGAGGCCTTGCCGAAGCGGGTCACCAGCAGCTTGACGAACTCGTCCTGGTAGACGGCTCCATCGTTCGTCTTGGGCGGCAGCACCAGCTCGCCGTTCTTTTTGGGGTAGTTCTTCAGGAAGCGTGAGCTGGGCGCGCTCTCGTTCTCGCGGACGGGTCCCTTGTCGTCCGCCGACACGTAGTCTTGCATGGGGATTTCGACCACGCTTTCGGCTCCTGCCGCCTGGTTCTCTTTGATGAACTCCACGAACTGCGCGCCGGGCTCGTCGCACGTCTTGTAGCCCATGACCTGGCAGGGCCACTTGTCGTTCTGATGGTGGTAATCCTTGCCGGCGTTCGAGGCGTTGAGCTCCCAGTTGTAAACCGAACCGCGGTTGCCGCCGTTGCGGCGCACGGTGGCGCCCGTGTCGCCGATCTTCTGCGAGTTGATGCCGTAAACGTAGGGGCTGATGCCGCCGATCACCTTAGCTGCGTTCACCGCGAGCCGGAGTTCACCGCCGTCGATGACCGGTAGTACTTCCGCCTGCTCCGGTGCCTCCGCGAGTCGTTTGTCTTCGGCCTCACTGGTCGGAAGACGCGCGATCGCCACCTGGTCCTTGAAGTTTTCCACGCTGACCCCGCCGATCTGCAGTGTCTCGGGCTCGTAGCCCAACCGAAAGATGGCTTGCGCCTGACCCGGCGCGTAGTCTTCGCCAGCCACGAAGCGTACGTGGATCTTGCGCCACTCCGGCGTCAATCGGATGGGGTAGGTGATGGACTTGGTGTACGGCTCGGAGGCTTTCTCGAACACGAACTGCGTTTCGCCGCCCCCGCTCTCGAGTTCCTTGACCACGCGCGCGAAGAACGTCGCCAGCAGCACGTCCCCTTTGGCCACGGGCTCGGCATTCTTCGCCTGCACCTGCACGCTCCACTCGGAACCGCTCTCTTCGGTGATGGCTGCCTGGAGCGCCTCGTCGAACGGTTGTCCTTCGACGCTGACCGTCTCGAGGCTCACCTTGGCGACCTCGCCGTGCACCTCGAACGCGGCGATGCCTCGCGAACCGAGCACCTCGATGCCCGCGGGAAGGGGCGCCTCGGAGTCCGTGGCCTGGGGGCCGTCTGCCGGCGCGCTGGGGGGGCCATCCTTGCGGACACAGGCCGTGCCGATCCATCCGGCGAGCAGCCACGGGATCAGGCGTGCGAGCGTGGGGACAGGGAAGTGCATAGCGGGGCGCATGCTATCGTTTCATCCGTACGTCCGTCGAGCCGTGCCCTGCGGCACCGATTACAGCGCCGCTGATATCGGGAGGCCCCTCTAGCGGCGGCGCCAGCGGGCGGGACGCCGACACCCTGGCGGTTCACGCCAGGGGCAGGCCCTGTCCGTAGCGGCTGACGGGAGCCGCGCGTGCGTGATAGCCTGAAGGAAAACCGACAGGTGGAAGCGTTGCAAGGGAGACAACGTGCCGTTGATTCTGATCGTGGAAGACAATGAGATGAACTCGGACATGTTGTCTCGGCGGCTGCGTCGCAAGGGCTACGAGGTTGCGGTTGCTGCCGACGGAGAAGCGGGAGTGCGCAAGGCGCAACAGATCCGTCCTCAGCTGATTCTCATGGATCTGAGCCTGCCCATCATCGACGGCTGGACCGCGACCCGGCAGATTCGCTCGGATCCTCGCACCTCGCAGATTCCGGTGATCGCGCTGACCGCGCACGCGATCTCGGGTGACCGCGAGAAGGCCATCGAGGCCGGCTGCGATGACTACGACACGAAGCCGGTGGAGTGGCATCGGCTGCTGGGCAAGATCGAAGCGCTGCTAGCCTGAGAATGCCAAGGGGAGGCGCCGTCCCGCCGGAGAGTAGGGGACGCGTGAGCGGGCGGGGCGATAGAACTCCGAAACGATCGATTTCGCGCTCGTGGTGGCACTCAAAGCGTCGGCACAATCGCCGATGTCGATTTGGCACGCCGCGCGTCGTATTCTTCGCAACTCGATCTCGTACAGAGCCGGTTGGCCACTACAGCGTGTTGACAGTTTCGTGCAACACCGCCCTTCTCGGGCGTTGGACCGAAGTCCTTTCTGCTTCATAGAGGACAGTTTCACGCACGCTCCACAGGGAGCGTGTGCCAGAGCTCTCCTCTCCACAGACGTTTTTCGTCTCCGCGGGCTTCG